>NZ_JBQPRC010000003.1:0-315008 GCF_052266745.1 Jeotgalibaca sp. A127 | reverse complement strand
TGTGAGTCCTCCTGTTGTTTTGTGTGGTAACTAAATTATAGGGGTTCACTGGCCTTTTTGCATTTAAAAACAAAAATGGTGCCAGTGAATCAAAATGATTCACCAACACCAAATATTATAGAGCCAAACAAAAACATCGAGGATGAAAGCGATGAAGGGAATATGCCCCTTCATCTTTTTTAATCCCGTTTTTTGGTATAGAATAGTCTTATATCAAACGAAAAAGAGGCGAAATACGTGAAACAGTATGTGCAAGCAGATCTTTTTTATTTAGCAGACGGCGTTAAGGGACCAGGTTATTTGGCAATTGCAGACGGCAAATTCGGTGCGTTCCAAACCGAAAAACCAGAAGGCGAAATCCTGGACTACAGTGGCAAACACATTGCTCCGGGCTTTGTAGACACACATATTCATGGCTTCAAGGGTTATGACGTGATGGACAATGATGTTGAAGGATTGAAAGTCATTTCAGAAGGCATTTTATCTTGTGGGGTAACTTCCTATTTGCCGACAACATTGACAGCGTCTACAGAAGAATTGGATGCGGTGTGCCAAACAATCGGTGAAAATGCCGACAAAATAAAGGGTGCAAAGATTCAAGGTATTTTCTTGGAGGGTCCTTTTTTCAATGAGAAATATAAAGGGGCACAAAATCCAAAATATATGAGCGACCCATCGATCGATACGTTGACAAAATGGCAAGAACTGGCGAATGGTTATGTCCGTAAAATTGCGATCGCACCAGAACGCGAAGGGGCATTGGCATTCATCGACTATGCAACGGATAATGATATTAATGTGGCCATTGCACATACCGATGCAACATATGAACAATGTAAGGCAGCGGTTGAACATGGTGCGAACATCTTCGTTCATACTTATAATGGCATGCGTGGTTTGCATCACCGTGAACCCGGTGTGGTTGGGGCGGCAATGAGTTTGAAGGAAGCTTTTTCCGAACTGATTTGTGATGGGCATCATGTTCATCCAGTGTCTGCCGGGATTGTTATGGATGCTCATGGTCGCGATAAAACGATGTTTGTGACGGACTGTATGCGTGGTGGTGGCATGGGCGATGGAGATTCCATGTTAGGTGAATTCGAAGTTACCATCAAAGATGGCGCAGCGCGTTTGAAAGCGGACGGTAACTTGGCTGGTAGTGTCCTGGAGATGATAACGGCTGTACAAAATGTGGTAGCTTGGGGCATTGCGACACCTGAAGAAGCCATTCAAATGGCCAGTATCGTTCCAGCTAAAAGCGTTGGTATTGCTGACCGTTGTGGCCAAATCAAATCAGGTTATGCTGCCGACTTTTTAGTTTTGGATCAAAACCTGAACCTGGAAGAGACATATTTGGACGGAAAATCAGTTTTTAAATCTTAATTGCAAAACAATAGTTTGTTTATAAGCAAATGATTAAAAAAATCAGAGGATGTATCCATCATAATATATACTTTCGCTTTGTAAATGTAAGTCAATATTATGATGGATTTTTTTTGAATACTTCAATAAAAAATAACATAAATCTATGTAATGAACATTATGTTACTTTTTTGGGTTAAAATAAATATACTTTTTTAGATTTATTTGCTCATTTTTTAAAAATTAATTTGATTTTAACTGTTCGTTGAATTATAATAGTTATGACAAAGGTAGCGCTATCGTTTGTCAAACTTTAGTTTATCCTTCAACAGTCTAAGGAGGCCAATCTTTAAGTGTCACATCAGTCATATGTTGTTAAGACGGACGACCATATATTTCATTTTGCTGGCCCCCATTTACCAATTAAATATTTCAATCCCCGCTTTATCTAGTTTTTCTGCTATTTATCAGACTTCATTACCAGCATCGTGAAAAGATATGGTGTCGTCAAGGGTTTTGAAAAAAGAGAACCGCTCCTTTTAGGAACGGTTCTCTCTTATTTTATAAGGCCTTGCGCTTCTTCAATAGTTAGAGGAAGAACTTCTAAAGGATTAGCCATGACCACACCATGGCCTGTACCGATATAATCTATATCAAGATCAAGGAATCCTTTCACCATCTCAATGCTTAAGGGTAAGTCCCAGTTCAACCGTGCCGGTTTAGGAAAGGCATCACGGTGCACACCACAAATGGCGGCTCCACCCAAAGTTTGAAGGACATCGCCAACGAGCAGATAATTTTTATCTGGATTATAAAAACAAATATGTCCGGGTGTGTGACCGGGAGTGAACAAAACTTCAAGTTCACCAACTTTATCCCCAGCTACTAATAATTTATCTGGAACAAAGGGTAGACTATCAGGAATCCCTTCTTTCAAAGGGGTTTGTTTGTCAGATGGTAACAATTCTTTTTTCAGTATTAATTGATATTCACGTTCCGGAAATAAAAGGGGTGTCTCTGGAAAAGCTTCTTTAAAAGCAACTAATCCCCCTAAATGGTCATCGTGACTATGCGTAATGGCAATCGCCTTTAAAGGACGACCATCTTCCTTGATAAAAGAAATAATTTCAGCAATCTGATCTGACTCAACGGCGGTATCCACCAGTATTAAGCCATCGTCTTCTTCTATAATAAATAGGTTATTTTCATTTTCAACGGTAATTTGTTTTGCGTTCGCAAATGATTCAACAGTTAACATTCCATGACCTCACTTTCAGAAGCCAATCATACGATTTACGAACTGTTTGAGTCAAACAAAAGCACTTCAAAAATAACATATTATACATGACGTCTATTTAACAAAAAAACGGTCCCGAGAGGGATCGAACCTCCGACACCTCGTTTAGGAAACGAGTGCTCTCTCCACTGAGCTACGGGACCAAAATACTCTTTATTATTTCATTAAAACAACAATAAGTCCAGAAAAACCAGCAGGAAACTGCTGGTTTTTAAGATTCTAAATCCTCGATGCGGTGCTCAAGTTCGGTTACTTTATGGTTCAGTTCCTGAACTTGTTCTTTTAATTGTTCAAAGCTTGAAGGGTCGATCATCTCTTCCGATTGATTGTTAAGTTCTTGAAAGATGAAAGTAAGTCCAAAAATCAAAATAACACCGACTAAAATATAAAACCAACTCCGAGGTGGAGAATCATTTTCAGGTTTTGGTTTCATATGTTCAAGTGTTTCTTTTGCACTTTTCTTCTCCAAAAAAATCACCCAGCTTTCTTTTTCCTTGCATTAATTATAGCCCAACATATTACCAAAGTAAAAATATGAATCAAAATCTACACAAAAAGAGGTGGGAAAATCCCACCTCCATCAAATAAATTAAATTAGAACGCCCAGTCACCGTTACGGAAGATCGGCATGCGAGTACCGTCTTTACGGATACCGTCAATGTTCATTGTTTCTGAACCAATCATGAAGTCAACGTGAACGTTTGAACGGTTCAAACCGCGTTCAGCTAATTCTTCTTGAGACATTTCTGTTCCACCCTTAACTGAGAACGCGTAAGCAGAACCCAATGCCAAGTGATTAGAAGCATTTTCGTCGAACAATGTGTTGAAGAATACCAATCCTGATTGAGAAATCGGGGATTTATGTGGAACTAGAGCAACCTCGCCCAATGAACGAGCGCCTTCGTTATCTTCCACAAGGTGCTTCAAGACATCTTCGCCTTTTTCAGCAGTAACTTCTACCACTGCGCCATCTTTGAAAGTGAATGTCATCCCTTCGATGATGTTTCCGCTGTAGCTCAATGGTTTTGTGGACTTAACCACACCGTCGATACGGCGACCATCTGGAGCAGAGAAAACTTCTTCTGTTGGCATGTTAGCCACAAATACTTCACCTTGTGCGTTAACAGCACCAGCCGAATCCCAGATATGTTCTTCCGGCATACCGATTGTGAAATCAGTACCTTCTGGTGTTGTATAGTGTAACGCATCAAATTGTTCAGCGTTCAATACATCCGCTTTTGAGCGTAGACGTACTTCGTGCTCATCCCATGCTTTAACTGGATCAGCTTCATAAACGCGACATGTTTTGAAGATTTCATCCCATAGCGCATCCACTTGCTCTTCTTGAGTTTCCAAATGTGGGAAAACTTTAGCAGCCCAAGCAGCACCTGAAGCAGCCGCAACTGTCCAAGAAACTTTGTTTGCTTGTGTTGCAATACGTTGTGCCATCAAAGCTTTAGAAGTAGCTTTCATAACAGCAGCCAATTTCGCACTGTCAACGCCGTTCAAAGCATCCGGATCAGCCGAACGAACAGACAAGCGACTTGCTTTGCGTTCGATCAAGGCTTCTGATTCGTCGATTTGGTATTGCGGAATGTTTGTTAAGCGTTCTTCTGGTGTATGCAGATATTTTTCACGCGTGACGATATCATCCGCCCATTTCACGATAACTTCTTCCGCACCCAATGCGTAAGCTTCCTTCGTCAAAAGGCGAGCTAACGGTGCTTGGTCTACGTCGATATTAATGATGACTGTATGACCTTCTTGGACGTTAATCCCTTTTGAAATCAATAAACGCGCATATTTTTGCAAGTTTTCTTCAAAATTTGGTAAAACCATAAAATCAAACACTCCTTTAGAATTAATATTCACTATCATACCATAAGTAAGCGAAAAAAATCCTCCAGCCGGAGCCGGAGGACCCAAATAATTAAATCTTGGGGGGATTTATAAAGCTAATTATACCTTTTCAGAGCTGTCCAAAGTTCCTTATAAAATAAGGTTTTGTCTGGAAATCGTTGTCGTATCAGCGTTAAAAATCAACTTATTTTTGTGGCATATTCGTGGCACGCTATGCAAATAATTCCACTGACAGTTTTTTTATTTTATCCATATTATTCACCCGCATTTCATTGATAACATGCGCATAGACTTTCTGGATTGTTTCCGGTGTGTCTCCGAGCTGTTCCGCTACGATCATGAGGTCGATTCCGTTTGCTAGCATGTTTGAAGCGACTGAGTGACGGATGCCATGGCTTGTTATTATTTTATTTTCGCCGTTATCTGTTTTGAACCCACACTGCAAACAGAATTTTTCAAGTAGGCTATTCACGTCCTCGTAATGGACCGGCTGCATGTATTTATCCACAAAGATAAGGTTGTGTTTGTTCGTTATTTTCGACTGCAGCATTTCTTTCTTCTTATATAGAAGGAACGGCTTAAAAAACTCTATCCAACGTTCATCTAACTCGATGGTCGTGTGGACTCCATTCTTTGTGTCTTTTAATTGTCGTGTATATAAATAATCATAATTCTGGTTAATAATCAGCGTTTTCTTATCCAGATTGAATGTGTTGTACGTGACCGCCATTATTTCGCCAATTCTGCGACCTGTAGCGATTTGAAGCAAAAGGAAGTATCTTTCTGTGTCTGCAAATGAAATGCCGTCCATGAGCCTGTTTGTTAGCTTTTTAAGTTCGGACTGGTGCAGAAATTTTGTTTCCTTTGGCTTGGACTTTTGACCGGATATGTTGATGTTGTAGGTCACATCTATCGGGATCACGCGATTGTGGAAAGCGTGGAGCAAACACATTGACAGTTTGTTAAAGTTTTTTCTTACAGTAGTAGCAGTACGATTTTTTGCAAAATCATTTACAAAACGTTGCACTTGGATATGTGAGATATCCTTCATTTTTGTATTTGGGAAATACTGCTCCACCAACCTGTGAACACGTTTGTACATGTTATCAGTCGCTGGGGAGGACATGCCAATTTTATAGGCTTCCATCCATTCTTTATAGTAGTCAGCAAAAAGCTTGTCGCTGTCGTCTATACTTAAAGTGGTCAGCATTTCTGACAGTTTGAGTTCTCCGGCCTTGCGTGCTTTTGATTCAGTTGTAAAATTAGCTTGGGTGCGGTCAGTTGTCTTACCATTTACGACAAGTCGGGCGATATATTGGTAATTTTTATCACCACGTTTTCTTACATAAACAGGCATGTTTTTGACCTCCTATCTGTGTTAAAATAGGGCATAAGATAGCCCAGTGGTTATCTGCTGTTACCTCACTCTCCGTCCGCCAAGATAGCAGAGTGGGGTGTTTTTTTTATTCTTTTTCGAACATCACTTGCACAGCTTTGTCTTTATATGAAGAAATCTTCAATATCTTCAAGTTATGTTGATTAGCGAACGTGGCTATTTGTTGGTACACTTCATTGATTGCAAAACGTTCTTTAAACAAGTCCCCAACAACAAACATTTCTGTGAAATACCGTCCTGATTGTTCTATTTTGTCAATCATGCGCTGCTCACCTTTGCTCGGTGCTTTGTCTTTCGATTCTTCGTCGTTCTTCTTTTTAAAAAGTGACATCGTCATTCCTCCTGTTTTTTGTTCCATCAACATGCTATTAATATAATACTAAATAAAAGTTGCTCAAAACTGTAACTAATTTTGCCAATTGTCAATGGAATGATGATATAATACAAATTGGCGGGCCTAGCACCCGCCAAAAGACGGGGCGTTGCGTATAAAGTTCTGAGGGGAACTGGCGCAACGCTCTTTTATTCTGCAAAACAGCTAGAATGCTTTGCCAATCATATGGCTAGTATGATTGCTATAAACTTTTTCTAACATCCGTTGCTTTGCCGATTATCCTTATTTCTTCTCCATCTGGTATGACGATAGGGTCATAGTTAGGGTTCTCAGATACAAGGATAATCATACCGTTTTGTTTCTTGACGCGTTTTAAAGTAACGTCAGTATTATTAATCATGACCGCTGCAATTTCGTTCTGTTCCACATCCGGCTGGAGTTTTATCAGAACCAGACTGCCTTCTGGTATTACAGGCGACATAGAATCGCCTTTTGCGCGCAAATATAATAACTCGCCATTTGGCAAACCGAATTCGACCTCCTCAATGTAACCGTCCAAATTTTCTTCCGCTAATATTGGTTCCCCGCAAGCGATTTGACCTAACACAGGAATTTTTCGAGTGATGACACCTTCTTCTTCACCAATCCATCCCATTAAATAAGCAGGACTTACCTTCAACGCGGAAGCCAAACTTTCGACTACATCAAGTTTAACATCCTTGATTGCTCCACTTTCGTAACGTTGAACTGTTGCTTCTGTCTTTCCTATTTGTTCCGCTAACCATAATAACGTTGCGCCCCTTCGTTCCCTGATTCTTTTTAATCGAGATCCAAAGTTCATTTTTTTGTTCCCCCTCACTACTTTATGAGCTTATTTTAATACTTTCTTACATTGAACGCAAGTTAAAACTTGTTTTTCTTTTAAAAAACTTTCGTTTGGCGCTTGACAAAACAATTGGCGGTAGGTTAATATAAACTTACGCAAGACGAAAGTTAAGACAAAGGAGGGAAAACAGTATATGCAAATTGATGCAAGGTTACTGAAGGTTAAGATGACCGAAAGAGGTTTTGACCAGTACAAAGATTTGGCTGAGAAGGCTGGTATCACACGTGTTACATTGACAAACGTCATGAGAGGTCATAATTTACCTTCTATGTATGTTGCTAATGCAATCTGCCAGGCACTTGAATTAAGCCCAACGGAATCATTCAATATTTTTTTTGCCCCAAACTTACGCCACGCGAAAGTTTAACTGGATAAGAACATTTGTCGGAGGTGAAAAAATGAGCGAGTGGGTCGGAATTGACTACTTAAAAGACAAAACAGGCTACCGTTCAGCAACTACTTTGAAAAAACGCGTTCTTCTTCCATATAGAGTAGAACTGGAAGAATTTACTTACTACCCAAAAAAAGGTGGTGAGCGTTGGAAATTTAATAGGTATTGGCTGGATAAGTGGCTTAGAGAAAATATTTGTTAGGAGGAATCGCAATGAATTGGGACTGGTTATTTCGCAAAGATGAACAAGGCGTGTCCGCTGCAATGTGCTTGGTGGTTCTTGGGGTTTTGTTCCTGGTCGCCGGATTTGTCGGCGGTATCGAAAGGGGATTGATTATGCCATGAAAAACGAGGAAGCAATGCTGAAGGACATTTACGAACACGAACGTCAGAAAGCGATGATCGAAAAGAAGTGCCGCCAGGCAATTAAGCTGGGTTTGAGTACAAAGACATTTGCAGAGGATATTCTTAAAATTTTGGGGGTGGAAGTATGACAGTCGATGAGATGAAAGAACATTGGGTCCACAAGGATGATGTTCAAATACTACGTGACATTTACAAGAACGAAATGACGTTGCGTGACTTGCTGGAAGAACAGGAAGAATACATCGATGCTTTGGAAAATGCGTTCGAGACATTGAAAGATGAAATGTACAACACGAATATAGCCATGAAGGAAGTTGAAAAAACAATTCTCATGTCGGTGTTGCGCTATTCGGACATAAAAAAAGACTGACCGCCGGCAAGCAAAGTCAGTCACAAAAATATAACTATTAAGGAGATTATACCAAATGCCAATAAAAAAAGACAGCTTAGGACATCGCACCTTAACTGACAGCTTCGATGATTTCCAATTTCATTTCTACAACGATAAATCGGACTTAATTATCTACCCTGGCCATAAGCACCAAGCGGTTAATGATCGCATTGAATCGCTGGATTTGTCCATGAAATTAGATATTGATGAACTGGATACGCTAATAGGTACATTGATTTACTTGAATACAGAAATGCGTGGTGAACGAAGAAAGGCGGAAGAACAATGAAAACAAGCGAAACGACAGGCGAACTATTTAAAGCATTGGCCGAATTCCAGAAAGATGTCAAACAACCAAAGAAGGATGCGAACAATCCTTTCTTCAAATCAAAATACGTACCATTGGAAAACGTTATTGAGGTTATCCATGAAGCAGGTGCGAAGCATGGACTTGCAGAAATGACTTATCCGGCAACAAGCGAGGACGGCACACAACACGGTGTAGGAGTCATTATCACACATTCAAGCGGTGAATATATCCAGTTTCCGGCAGTGTTGCTGAAACCAGCTAAAAATGACCCACAGGGTGTTGGTGCAGCACTTACCTATTCAAGACGTTACGCATTGTCTGCAGCGTTCGGTATCGCAAGCGAAACGGATGATGATGGCAACTCAATCAGTGGTGGGAAGACAAAAACACCTGCCAAACAAGCGCCAAAAAAAAATGAGCCTGCCGAACTGAACCAGACTGAACAAGAAATCATGGACATCCTTAATGCACTGGAAGACATGGGCGAGAATCGAGCAGCCATTCAGAAACAGTATCTGGTGGACGAGAAGCAGGCGAACTTCAAAAACCATGCAAAACTTCTTGGTTATCTAAAAAAGACTTTGGCAGGAAAACAGGAACAGGCTGAATTGAAATTCGAATATCCAGAAGCAAAGAAGTGATTCCATGGAATTTACAGGAAGGCTAGTAAAACGGAAAGGCGACAAGGGTTATATCGAAATCGAGAATGTGAACTGGCATGACGTGAACAAGAAGGCAAGCGGTCAGATCGTTGTTGAAATCGAGGAGAAAAACCATATATCGAACGAGCAACGCAGACTTTTATACGCATTGTGGCGTGACTATGAAATCTATACAGGCACGCCACTCGATGCGGTGGAAGCATGGTTCAAATACAACTACATGCTAGAACGCAATTTAGACGGTCTGCCAAGCCTTTCTCGTGGTGCGATGAGTAAAGACATAGCAACTGACTTTATCACATTCACGCTTGAATATTACTTGAATAACGGCGTTCCGTTCGCACAACAGGATTGGTACAAGGGAGCTGACATTGACCGCGTGTGTTACGCCATGCTGATGAACAAGATTTGCTTTGTGTGTGGCAAGGAACACTCGGACATGGCTCATGTGGAAACGGTTGGTGCAGGTCGTAAGCGGAGCAAGATTGACCACTCGAAACACCATTTCATGTGCTTGTGCAGGCAACACCACAACGAGCAGCACAACATCGGCATTGAGTCATTCATGAAGAAATACGCAGTCACGGCAATAAAGTTGGACAAGGAACAGTTGAAGCAGTTAGGGGTGATGTGATGGAGAACAAGAATTTAACCGAGATACATCGTGTTACTAAAAATAATAATTATAGCGTTATTCACAACCAAGTATTAAGACGCGTTGATTTAAGTTGGAAGGCAAAAGGGATAATGGCTTACATCCTATCCCTTCCGGATGACTGGAAAATTTACTTAGAAGAAGTTGCGAAACATGCAACAGACGGAAAAGATTCGTTTCGTAGCGGTTGGAACGAGTTGAAAGAAGTTGGTTATGTAGATCGAATTGCTGTTCGAGAGAAAGGAAAAATCGTTTCATGGCGAACGATAATCAAAGAAAACGTTGATATGAAGCCATTCTCACCACATTCGGGTTTTCCAGAAGTGGCTAAACCAGAAGTGGCTCAGCCAGATGTGGCTAATCCGAAGCTACTAAGTACTAATGAACTAAGTACTGATAAACAAAGTACTGATAAAAGATGTTCATCAGCAAAGCTGACGGAAGATTTTGAAAAGTTGTGGCGATTGTACCCGAACAAGCAAGGGAAGAAGAAAGCATTCTCGTCTTACCAGAAAGCAATCAAGGATGGTACGACAAATAAAGAGATACAAGACGGCATCGTAAACTACAAGAAACACCTTGCCCAAACAGATTGGCTGAAACCGGCAAACGGAAGCACGTGGTTCGGTAACGAACGATGGAACGATGAATACCAAATAGAAGAAGCGAAACCACTTAAGAAACTGAAGTCATTCGATGATTTCAAGAACGAGGTGCTACATGGAACAGATTGCGCTAGAGATTGACACGCTGGCAGAACTATTGATGGACGCATCACTCACAAAAGTTGAAAAGGTGCGTCCAGAGTGGTTCACCAAACTAGCCCACCAAGAAATAGCTGAAGCGTTGGTTGAGTTGTCAGTCAGTAGGGAACCAAATATCTACGACATTCAAGATTACGTTCGGAGTAAAAACCCGCTTTCGGACGGTGCTAAAGAAGAATACTTGCTGGGGTTATTCTCCGGTGTGAACGTGTATGACGCAAAAGGAAAACTGGAACACTTGGAAACACGCTACTACGAAAGGCGATTAAGGGAAGCGACAAGCGATTTCACCAAAACACCAAACAAGCAAAACGGCATCCGCTTGAAACGTGCTATTGAGGAATTGGACAAAAGCAAAATCAAAGATACAGACGGCGATTTTACCGAAGCGTTGGAAGAAATGGACTATGAACTGGATAACTTGAAAGAGGACGGCATCTACACCTATCCGCGATTGGACGAGCTACTTGCTGGCGGGATCCAACCGGCGCGTTTGATTGTGGTGGGAGCAAGGCCAGGAGTGGGGAAATCAGCATTCATGAACAACTTGACCATACAGGCGGCAGGCATGAACGAGGGAGTGGCAACGGATATCTTCACGCTTGAAATGACCAAGAAACAGCTAGTCAGCCGATTCCTATCAAATTTGGCAGAAGTTAACAGCTACCGGATGGCGAAAGCGGCAACCATGCTGAACGAGAAGGAAAAAGAAAAAGTTCGGGCGAAGATGAAATGGCTGCAATCAAACGACATCAAGATTTACAACAAACAACACAACGTGGACGACATCGTTCGGGAAATCCGCAAACGTGCAGAAGGTCGGGGAGTCGGGAAGTACATCGCCATGATTGACTACCTGCAACTGGTGACCGTGACAGACCAGAATAAAAACAGGCATTTGCAAGTCGGGGAAGTGACCCGAAAGCTAAAGTTGCTTGGAAACGAACTGAACGTGCCTATCGTGCTTCTTTCCCAGTTGAACAGGGGATTGGAACACCGACAAGATAAACGCCCCACAAAGGCAGATTTGAGGGAATCGGGCGACATCGAGCAAGATGCGGACATCATTCTGTTTCTGCATCCGGACGACGAAGACGAAGGGCTAACGAACGTGATCGTGGCTAAAAATCGTGACGGACAAGCAGACATCTCGGTTCCGTTCCGGTTCTTCAAGTCAACAGGACGGTTCGAGGAGGAAGTCTATTGAACTTCAACGACTACCAGCGCTACTTGTACGAAAAGAACTTAATCAACACACCAGAAAGTTTGCCACATATCTTCAAAGCAACGAAGCTGACGAAGTTCATGCGTAAGGTATCCGAGGACGCAACCGCATTGCGTGGCGCTGGGCTGACAAAAGAACGGTATATCGCCATCAAGCAAGAGGAGATACAAGAAGAAATCGCACTTGCTTTAGCGAAGTGCCGGCATGTAGAGGACGTGTTGGAAGAACAAGGGCCAGAAGTGCTGGATTGGCTGCAACGCATACAGAAAGATTTGCCAAGCAAACTAAAGACATATGAATAAAGGAGGTATGGCATGAAATTCGGACTACGCAAGCCGAGTATCAAGCGGTCGATCAAGGCACGAACGACAGGCAGACTGAAACGGAGTGCCAAAAGCGCGGTCAATCCCATGTACGGCAAAAAGGGCATGGGTTGGGTGAACGACCCAAAGAAAGCAGCGTACAACAAGGTATACAGGAAAACGACATTCAGCTTCTGGGATTTATTTAAAAAATAGGGGGAACAGACATGAACGCAGTACATATTATCGGACGATTGACAAGAGATTTGGAATTGAAATACACACAGAATGGCAAAGCAGTAGGAACTGGAACATTGGCGGTTGATCGTTACAGCAAGGGCGAAAAGAAAGCGGATTTCATTCCTTTCGTCATCTGGGAAAAAGGCGCAGAGAATTTGGCGAACTTCACCAAGAAAGGTTCTCGCATCAGTTTAAGCGGGTCAATCCAAACGCGCAGTTATGAGAACAAAGATGGTCAAAAAGTATTCGTTGTAGAACTGCTGGTGGATAGTTATAACGGTTTCGACTTACTGGACCCAAAACAAGCGGATAACAATGGTCCGGAAACCACGCAAGGGCTGAACCATAACCGTGTATTACGCGAAAATGCACAAAATGGCGGTTTTAACGACTACACAGGGGCAGAAGACCCATTTCTAAAGAGTGGACAGACAATCGACATCCAAGATTCAGATTTGCCATTTTGAGGAGGTAGCCAATGCTTAACTTAACCGTAACAGGCAGACCAATCACCAAGAAAAACAGTCAACAAATCATACCGAATCGGAGGACAGGGCGGTCAATCGTCCTTCCTTCCAAACAATTCAAGGCGTACCAGAAAGAGTTCCTTAGACAAACGCAGAAACACAGACCCAAAGAGCCCATTGACGAACCCATTACGCTGACAGTTTGCTACTACATGCCGACACGCCACCGGGTGGACATCACCAACCTGATGAGCGCCACGCATGACCTGTTGCAGGACGCAGCGATCATTGCAGACGATTGTATGAGAATCGTGAAATCGGTAGACGGCACACGTGTTTTTTACGACAAGGAGAATCCGAGGGTGGAAATCACGATAACGAAATACGAGGAGTGACGGCATGGAATACGCAGTTTACAAAGGTGACAAGCTACTGGTAATCGGAACCAAGGAAGAATGCGCTGAAAGACTGAACGTGAAAACATCGACAATCCTATTTTACACATCGGACATTTATCAAAGGCGCGGAAACGGCTCGAAAAATAGACGGATTGCAATCCGATTGGAGGACTAATCATGAACTATCTAACGATTTACGGTGAAACAGTAAAAGGCGAAATCATTTCTCGGCTAGCGAACACGGTCATTGTTAAAAGTACGGATGGTAGTACAAACGTTGTGCATAACACGGACATCGGCGAAAAGAAATCAGGGCGTTTGGGCGACCGCTTGAATACAGGTTATAGCTTTGACTTGAAGGAGTGCCAACGCATCGGGCGGTCTGGTTTCAAGGTGAGAAAGGGTGGTTATTAGTGGCAAATCCAGAGGTGCTATTAACTTACATGCGGATGTTGGACGACAAACACGGTGCCAGTTGGGGTTTGTTGCCCGATGACCATCCGGATATCGAAACGGCGCGTGTGCTTAATCCGCAATCGGTAAAACCAGCCGAGCGCAGAGGGTGGACTGAGGAAGAAGAGCAGTTTATCCGTGACAATTACGAAACGATGACCGATAAACAGATGGCCCTAGAGTTAAAAAGAGGAAAGTCGACAGTTGAAACCCAACGACGAGCCATGGGGCTTGTGAAGCGGGTGGGTGAGGCGTCATCCGTTATTTATACGCAAGAAGATGGCACGGAATTGCTGTTCGAAACAATATCAGATGCGAGGGCGTTTTCCGGCATAACGAAATGGTACATGAAAAAGGAACTGGAAAAAGAAGGGGGACGTTACAGATATGCTGAACCACTCACTTTACACGACGCGTAAAACCAGTAACCCATATCCATATAATTTTGTGAAAATCGTGTGCGACGCAAGGACCAGTTGGATCATTGTAGAAGGAACGCTGACTTATTCGGAATTGGAACGCTGCGACTTAATCTATCACGGACACAACATGACATACGATCGTTGCATGGCAGAGATTGAGAGGTTACGGAATGGCGGATAAAACATACTTTAGAATAGCGTACGGTTACGACGGTTACACACATTTCTGTGGTGCGGCAACGCGCGAAATAGCTTTGCCGATTTACCGCAACATGAAGAAGATGTATCCGCACTGCAGATTGGAGGAGAAAACAGATGCAAACGACACTGTTAAGCCCGCTAAGCAAAGTAAATGAGAACCGTTATGAAGTTTACGAAGGCAGAAAATTCATTGGCTACATGGAACTGGAAAGAGTCGGTAAGTTCACTACGATCGAATACAAATATACAGTCGGCTTATGCTATGGCGGTTCCTGGTCAACGACCAAAGTCGACGCACACAAAATCATGAATGTTTTGGCAGACGGCATGGTCAACACCTATCGCAAACGGCAGAACCGACACGCAGAAGCGTGGGAGTAAAGGAGAGTTGATGCAACAGTGACGGAAAAGAGAATTATCCTACATGCGTTTCAGTGGCGACTTGAAGAAATCAAGAACAGTCTCCCTCAAATACATGAATCAGGTTTCAACGCAATCCAGATTTCACCCATCGCACCAACGAAAGACGAGGACTCGCAAGAGTTCTGGGTATTATATCAACCGACACATTTTAAGGTTGGGAACAAGCAAATAGGCAGTAGACAGGACTTAATCGACCTGTGTCAGGAAGCCGAGAAATACGGAATCGCAATTATAGCAGACGTTGTACTCAGACATCTTGCAGGTGCAGACGACGGCAGACCAGTACCACACCCATCAGCAGACCCGACCATTACCGGCAATCCTGACTACTGGTTACCTCAGTTTGAGAGTGAGGACATGGAATGTCGAGAAAACATTATCCACGGTTGTTTTGGGCTACCGGCAATCAACTACTACCATCCGGACATTCAAAGCAAATACATCACGTTTTTAGGCGATTTAATCGCGTGCGGTGTGGACTCGTTCAGAATCGATATGGGGAAACATTTTGCATTACCCGAAGAAGGGTGCGACTTCTGGACAAACGTTATCGCAAGATACGGCGATCGGTTCAACTACGCTGAGAACCTGAACTGTCCAACCGAACTGCAAGACAAGTACGCGGAGCACGTCGGAATTCTGGGAAGTGAACCATGCAGCGATAACAGTAAGTTTGTGGCACATTTTGAAACGCACGACACGTACTATACTTTTTACTCGACCATCGGCATGACGAACCGAGAGCGCTTGGACGCTTGGGAGTGGTTGCTCCAGACGAACGAGAACGTTTTGTGGTTCAGTCGGCCATATGACGATTTGACCTTTGCTGATGAATTGGCGGAAATGAACAGAAGTTACTTGAAGGAGGAAGTTAGATGATTAAAGCGAGGTTTTTCTTGATGAAGGAGCGTGAACCATAATGAAACGACAATTTACAGTAAACGATCGTTACCGCCCAATTGTGACAATCAAAAAGGTTAAAAAAGATGTGCCAACCGTTATCGAAGTGAGTGGTAGACGATACGTGCATGAGAATGCTGATACGCATAAAGGGGGAAGACGGAAATGAACGAACAAATTTCAGTTAAGCAGATACGAGAAGTGTTAGAAATGATGCGAGGTTTAGCACCGATTTTGAATCAAAAAGAGTTGGTTGAGTTGATGTTATTTAATAACCGTGTGTTAGAAAGGTATGTGTCAGAACATTATCCCGATGGGTTGCCTGAGGAGGAACAAGAATGAACTTAAAAATCAAACGCTTAACACAAACGGCAAAACTACCAGAACGCGCATTTCCAACCGAAGCGGGGTTTGACATCTTCACAGACGAAGCAATCATGATTGAAAGCAATCAGACAGTCGCAATCAGTACAGGAATCGCAATTGAAATACCTGATGGCTATTATGGACGATTAAAAGGACGGAGCGGTTTAACGCTGAAAAGTCCGTTACGTGTGCTGGAAGGCACAATTGATTCAAGCTATCGGGGAGAAATAAAAGTCATGGCTGAGGTGAAAAAGGATTGCACCTACCATGTACCAAAAGGCGCTAAAATTGCACAATTGATTATCCAGCCATTACCGTATTTTGAAGTAGTGGAAGTGGACGAACTAAGTCAATCGGATCGTGGCGAAAACGGATTTGGAAGTACGGGGGTATAGAAATGACACCAATCATCTATAGCAAGAACAACTGCGGTCCTTGCAACATGCTTAAACTTGCACTACGCGAGGACGGTATCATATACGAAGAACGCAATATATCGACCAGTGAAGTATTTTTGAACGAACTCATGGAATTAGGTTATCAGAGCGTCCCAATCGTTCTGGTGGACGGCAAAGTGGTCGCAAACGGGTTTGAACCATGGAAAGTGAAGGAGGCAATGCAACATGGATAAGAATATTAAGGCAGGCGAAACGGTATTCGTCAAAGTGGGGAAGATGGCGGGAACCTATGCGGTGGTGAGCAGTGTGCAGGACAAATTCGTGTATCTGCGTCATTTGGTCACGAACATCGAATTCCGTTGCAAAATCGAGGACGTGGCATGAAAGTGGCAATTGTATTTATCGTCGTAAGTGTATTGCTTTATCTGGCTACGATCGAAGCAGATAAGAACAGACATAGGAGGAAATGAGATGAAATTACCAGAATGGGCGAATTGGTTGGCTAGGGATAAGGATGGAGTTTTAACAGCATTTGAACGTAAACCGTATAAAGATATGGACTTTTTAATTTGGAGTGAACCTGAAAATTATGGCGACAGTATCTCTTTTGATGAAACGAATCGAGTAGACATTATTGACGAAATAGACGACCAATACGCTCACATCAAGTGGGAAGATGAAAGCCCGTACCCATTACAAGGAAGTGGCACATTGCACGAAAGAATTACAAAATCGATTACAGCAGCCAAAGCACACGGTTATGACGACATCCCGGTTATGCCGGTTGGACCAGACATGATTAACCATCCCAACCACTACAAGGGCAATCATGGACTAGAATCAATCGACATCATCAAAAACTTTGCCACTGATGAAATGGAAATGGGTTTCTATTGGGGTAACGCAATGAAGTATATGACACGTTACCGCAACAAAAATGGACTGGAAGACTTGAAGAAAGCGAGAAAAAACATTGATTGGTTAATCGAGAAGATGGAGGGATAACATGCGAAGACAAACATTCAAAGCGATTGAAGATATCTTGAGAGATTATCCGGACTATGATCGTTACATCGCCCAGCGTGAAGAAGCTATCCTTCATCCCGATGTAGTGTATGCAGAAGAAAACATCGGTGGTGGTCGCAGTAGTTTCATTGGACGACCAACGGAAATGAAAGGCATCACGCTTGCTGAAGACAGAGCGCTCATATTGCTGAAGTTCCAACGTGAAAAGATTGAAAAGGTAATCAACGAATCCGACCCGATAACGAACCAGATAGTAAGGGAATACTATTTCACCAGACCCCGAACAAAGACTTGGGCTGGTGTGGCTAAGGATATTCCAATGAGTGAATCGCATTGTCGGAGATTACGTGACGGATTCTTCTGTCGATTGTCGGATGAATTAGGTTTCATAAGATAAGCGTTTCATAAGCGTTTCAACACTTAGTCAACTGTTATAATGTGTATATTGAAAGTATTATATATAACCATCCCAACGTCCTCGCCAGTCGGCTTGGGCGTTTTTATTATGCAAAGGCGGTGAGTGCGTGTGGAATGAGCAGACGGATATGGAGTTATTGGACCTTATCTCAGAACATGGAACAAAGTGGCAAACGTTATCCGAGTTATTTTCAATAAAAAAGACCCCAAGTGCATTGAAGTTACGTTGGCAAAACTACCTATGCGATAACCCGAGAAGGCGGAGGCCGGACTACATGGAGATACAGGAGCCGAGCAATCCAATCCAAAAGGCTATCCAGCACCGCAAACACCAGTTTAATAGAGACGGTTCCGAAACGGACGAGCGTGTGATACCAGAAGAAGCGTTGCAGACGAGAGAGAGCCTGCTGATAGCGCACAGCTATAATCCGAGTGAGTTTGAGTTGGTAAATTCAACTTCCAACTTCTGGGATATGGCAGATAAAGAATTGGGCATCAAGACGTTGTATCAATCCAAGATAACGGTTAAGCCGCGCAATCAACCTGTGGACTGGGATGTAATCAGTGACCGATTAAGCGAAAAGATTAAACCAAGAATGATGCAATCCGTTCCGTTTATTAACAGTGATCGGTACTTAGTCATCAATCTGTTTGACCTACACTTCGGAAACATGACACTCACTGACTACGAGCAATCATTAAATAAAATAAACCATATACTTAAAAATACTTACAAAGAAGTCCTTATCATATCCGGTGGTGACTTACTCAATGAGAATGATTATCGCGGACAAACTGCCAAAGGTACTAATATAGGTAAAACGAACATGGGGCAAGCGTGGGAAGACGCATTTGATTTGCTTGATATGGTTATCCATGCTGCAACACAGAACGCAACCGCCGTGAACGTGATGTATGTACCGGGCAACCATGACGAGTACAGCGGTAATACCGTATTAAAAGCGATTAGACGGGTATATGAAAGGCAACCGAACGTTTTCATTGACTGCGAACAGCAAACCTTTAAAGCTACGTTACTAGGACGTAACTTCATCGGGGCGACACACGGCGATAAAGCAAACAAGAAACGCTATCCGCAGATATTCGCAACGATGTTCTCGCAACTGTGGGGAGCGGAAGGAGTATACACACGAGAAATGTTCTCCGGTCACTTGCACAACGAGCTAGTTATTGATGATGGCTTATTAATGCGACAGATGCCGACACGTAACCATCTGGACGATTACCACAAGCAAAACGGATTTGTTACTGCACACAGGCGCTTGCAGTTAGTTGAGTATAGCGAGTACGAAACCGAGGTGATTTATTATGCCTAAAGATATTCGTACGTTATGTAGTCAACACGCTAAAGAAATGATATATGCGAAGTACGCATTGATCCGCACGAACAAACAGGATAAGTCTGAGTGTGATAAGTGTAAACGGATTGGCTGGGAGTATGAGATTAAAAAATAACAAGGAGGTGATAGCTTGGCGCTGACACCAAAACAAGAGAAATATGTACAAGGGTTAGTCGCTGGGCTATCCCAAAGGCAAGCGTATATCGAAGCCGGTTATTCGAGCAAAAACAAGACAGATAACTACTTAGATGTTGAAGCCAGTAAATTATTCAAAAATCCTAAGGTTTACCAAAGATATAACGACTTATTTGAGGAACATAAACAAAAAGCGTTGTGGACGAGAGAGATGGCTATAAATGATTTAATTTGGTTAAAGGAACAGGCTGGGAACTCCATCAGAAACCAAGATGAGGGTTATGTGCGACAAGGTACGGCTAACGCTTATATAAATGCCATACAAGAACTGAACAAACTAGAGGATATCTATCCAGACAAAGACCAAAGTATCACACTGAATGGGGCGGTGAGTTTCATTGACGACATCAGTTAAGTTGTCTGAACTTTTACCGCCCAAATTCCATGACGTATGGAGAGCTAGCGTGAACGACAAGTATTTGCATGTGGTTTGCAAGGGCGGGCGTGGGAGTGGTAAATCCTCCGATATAGCACATATCATTATCCAGATCATCATGCGGTACGGGACAAATGCGGTTTGCATTCGTAAGACGGATAACACATTGGAACAATCGGTATACGAACAACTCAAATGGGCGATAGCAGAACAAGGCGTAACGCATTTATTCAAATTTAACAAGTCGCCATTGAAAATAACGTACAAGCCGAGAGGCAATTATGTTGTATTCCGAGGCGCGCAAGAGCCGGAGCGTATCAAGTCATTAAAAGATAGCCGTTTTCCTTTTGCGATTGGCTGGATTGAAGAATTAGCGGAATTCAAGACAGAAGATGAAGTCAAGACTATCACCAACTCTCTACTACGTGGGGAATTGGCGGATGGTCTTTTTTATAAGTTTTTTTATTCGTATAACCCGCCTAAGCGAAAACAATCGTGGGTGAATAAGAAGTATGAAACAACGTTTATTCCCGATAATACATTTGTGCATCATTCGACCTATTTTGATAACCCTTATATCGCTAAACAATTCATTGAAGAAGCGGGAGCGACAAAGGAACGCAGCCAAAGGAAGTACGAATGGGAGTATTTGGGTAGGGCAATCGGTTCGGGTGTCGTGCCATTCGATAACTTGCAATTCCGCACGATAACGGATGAAGAATACAACAACTTTGATAACATCCGCAACGCAGCCGACTTTGGTTATGCAACTGACCCACTGGCTTTCGTTCGCTGGCACTATGACAAGAAGAAAAAAGGTATCTATGCGATGGACGAATATTACGGTCAAAAGATAAGCAACCGGAAACTAGCAGAATGGCTAAAGAGAAAGGCTTATGATAATGATCGTATTGCAGCCGACAGTGCAGAGCCGAAATCCATAGCGGAATTAAGAGGAGAGCATGGTATTAAGCATATGTATGGCGTGAAGAAAGGTCCGGACAGTGTGGAGTATGGGGAACAGTGGCTCGATGATTTAGATTTCATCTGTATTGACCCGAAACGCACGCCGAACATCGCACGAGAATTTGAGAACATCGATTACCAAGTGGATAGAGATGGCAACCCCAAACCACGCTTGGTTGATTTGGATAACCATACAATCGATGCGACACGCTATGCCTTTGCGGAAGATATGACACAAAACAAACCAACAATCAAACTATTCAAGCACGGCTTATAAGGAGTGAGAAAATGACATTTGTTTTTAGTGGCGACGAACTGACAGCCGAAGATTTGCAAGGTTTTATCGACTTGCACCAAGCAAAGGTACCGCGCTATCTGGCATTAAAGAAACAGTACGAGAGCAAACCACCTATTTTAGACATGGAAGTCAAAGAAGCGTGGAAACCAGACAATCGATTGGTGGTTAACTTTGGCAGAAAGCTGATTGAAACTTTCAACGGTTACTTTTTAGGTATTCCGGTAAAAATTTCTCATGACAACGAAACCATAAACGAAGTTATCCAAGATTATTGGAATCATAACGATATGGACGACACGTTATCAGAGTTAGGCAAGTTAACAGATTTGTATGGCGTTGCTTATTTGTACCAATATCAAAATGAAAATTCGCACACACGTGTTATATATAACAGCCCTCTCGATATGTTCATGATTTATGATGATACGATTGAAGAGAATCCATTGTTCGCGGTTCGCTATCACTATAACAAGGACAATCAACTAGAAGGAACGTTAATTACCGAGAATAAATATGTCTCTTTTACAGAAGCGAAAGATAAGCTAGTTTTCACTGACGAGTCACCACACTACTATCCGACACTACCAGTTATCGAGTTTGTCAGCAATGAAGAACAACAATCGTTAATTGAACCTGTGGAAACACTTATTAATGCGTTCAATAAAACATTGAGCTTTAAAATGAACGATGCCGACTACTTCGCAGATGCTTATTTGGCGGTTTTAGGTGCAGAGTTAGACCAAGAAGGCGCGTATAAGATAAGAGATAACAGAATCATCAATATCTTTGGTACTGATGATGCTTCAAAGATCGTGGTGGAGTTCTTAAATAAACCGGACGGAGACACGTCACAAGAACACCTGCTCGATAGATTGGAAGATTTAATCTATCAAATATCAATGATTGCCAATATCAACGATGAAACATTCGGCACATCTTCTGGTGTGGCATTGGAATTCAAGCTGCAACCAATGAAAAATCTAGCGGCATCAAAAGAAAGAAAATTCGTTAGAAGTCTGAACCGTATGTTCCGAAACTTCTTTGGATTGCCAACGAATGTACCTAACAGCACGAGAAATGACTGGGCAGATATTCAGTACCGCTTTACAAGGAATATCCCACGAAACGTGCAAGATGAAGCAGAAACGGCAAGTAAATTGGAAGGTATCGTTTCAAAAGAGAGCCAGTTGAGCATTCTGTCTATCGTTGATAACCCGGCTAAAGAAATCGAACGCATGGACAAAGAAAGCCTGCCAACTAACTTGACCGATGCGGAACTATCCACACGCTTTGGGCGGTGATTGAATGACACCAGAAGAAATGAAACGCCGTAAACAAGCGCAACTAGCCTATGAACGTGAGCGTAAGGCAATGAATGACCTTGCAATGCGTGAATTTGACCGTGAGCGAGCGATTGAAGCAATCCACAAGGAACACATCGAAACGATACAAGAGCAGATAGACAGCTTTTATATGCGTTATGCTGGCAGCGAAGGACTGACACGAGCCGAAGCAATGAAACGTGCGGACCAGATGGACGTGACAAAGTTTGCGGATAAAGCCAAGAAGGCAGTCAAGGAGAAAGACTTTTCGCCGGAAACAAATGAATGGCTGAAAACGTACAACTTAAAAATGAAAGTTAGCAGACTTGAATTGCTGAAAGAAGAAATCAACTGGGAATTAATAAAAATGTACGACAAGGATTATCAGCTGATTAGTGAGTCGCTAAGAGAAGAAGCAAGGCTAGAATTAGAACGCCAAGCCGGCATACTAGGCAATTCTGCTAAAGGTGCGGTTAAACGTATCGAAGGAATTGTTAATGCAGACTTCTACGGTAAGAACTTTAGTGAGCGAGTTTGGGGGCGTACTGGTTTATATCAATCCACGCAGAAAGAAGTGTTTAAGTCACTTAATAAGATTTACGCGACTATGGACGGATATAGGCGAGAACGTAACCGATTAATGGAGCGTATGGGAACGACTGGATACGAAACCATGCGTTTGCTGAAGACGGAGAACTCAAGAATAAAAGTACAAGCGCAAATTGAGTCGTTTAAAGCGAATGAATTCACGCATTACGTTTATGTTACTGAAAAATCAGCATGTAGCGTGTGCAAACCGCTAGACAACAAAGTTTTCGCGGTAAAAGATGCGAAAATGGGGGAGAACTTGCCAGTCATGCATCCGAATTGCTACTGCTCAACTTATGGCTACATCCCAATGCAGCGGAAAGTTAACGGCGTGTGGGTAGATGAAGTGCCGGAAAGGATATAACAAATGAATCTAAGTGTAAGTATCAATTCTACGGACATAGAGCCGTTTAAGTCCTATCTAATCCAAATGACTACACACACCGATTACATCGCACAGAAAGCCGTTAAAACGGTTATGGAGCAACGTATGTTAGAAACACATCGGGAGTTTATGAAACAACTTGAAAGGATGTGAACACTTTGCATTTCTACACGAAAACCAAAGAAAACCAAATGTAGGAAGGAAGTGATCGCCATGAGAATGGCATATCTGTAATTAAATATCTAACTCATGACCGTACTTATTGCGGTCTATTTTTATGCCCATATCCGCGATTTAAGGCACTAAACTGATTCGTGAGTAAACAGTCATCCCGACTTAAAAGGAGCATAACAATGGCAGAAGAATTAAATAACACCGAAGTTGTGGAAGAAGTGGAGACAGTCGACGCTCCAGAAGAAACGCAACCAAAGGAAGAAACATTCACAAAGGCGCAACTGGAAGAAATCGTGAAGCAACGTGTGGCACGTGAGAAGAAAGCGGCCGAAAAGGCAGTAGAAGAAGCGAAAAAACTAGCGAAAATGAACGAGGATGAGAAAGCGAAGTACGAACTGGAACAGTTGCAGAATGAACTGGCAGAACTGAAACGCAAAGATGCCCGCAACGGACTAGCTAAGGAAGCCACAAAAATGCTTGCTGAACAAGAGATTTCAGTTGATGAAGACTTACTCGCATTCGTTGTGAAAGATACCGCTGAGGAAACGCAAACGGCAGTAAACGCATTTGTGGGCTTGATTAATAAAAAAGTTGAGCAAGGTGTGAAGAAGGCACTCTCTGGTAATACGCCGAAAGCGAATGTTGGGCAAACGCAAGCAATGACACAAGAATCATTTGACAAACTGGGTTATCTGGAACGTTTGGAACTCAAACAGAAAGACCCGGAAACATATAACAAATTCACTCAATAAAAAGGAGAAGATAAATTATGGTAGTTGGACAAACAAAATTAGCAAACATGGTTGACCCAGAGGTAATGGCAGATATTATCTCCGCTTCACTAGCAAAAGCAATCCGCTTTACACCACTAGCGCAAGTGAACACAAACTTGGTCGGACGTCCTGGTTCAACATTGACGTTCCCAGCATTCACTTATATCGGTGACGCGGCAGACATCGCAGAGGGCGAAGCAATCCCTTTGGATCAAATGGCAACATCTGAAAAACCAGTAACGGTTAAAAAAGCCGGCAAAGGTGTGGAAATCACTGACGAGGCTATTTTATCCGGCTTGGGCGACCCGCTTGGCGAAGCAAACAAACAATTGACGATGGCAATTGCGAATAAAGTTGATAACGACCTATTGGCGGCGGCTGAAACAGCAACACAATCCGCACCATCCGTTGTGGACGTGGCTACTTTGCAAGCTGCGCTAGACGTGTTCCAAGACGAAGACGACCAACCGGCAGCAATCGTAATGAACCCAGCAGATGCAGCGTTGCTATTGACTGATGCGCGTGCAAAATCACTTGGTTCAGAAGTATCTGCTAACTCATTGCTAAACGGTACATACGCGAATGTTCTTGGCGTGGAAGTGGTGCGTTCGAACAAAGTGGCAGCAGGCAAGTTCTACTTGATTAAACAAGGCGCTTTGGCGTTGGTAATGAAGCGTGCCGCACAAGTTGAAGCAGACCGCGACATCGTGAAGAAAACGACTGTTATCACTGCTGACCAACACTACGCTGCGTACCTATACGATGCAAGCAAGGTTGTAAAATCTTCCGCAGTCTAGGAGGGATTTAATTGGGATTGTTATTAAGACGACACTACAAGGAAAAGGAGCGGGCGGAAAAGCCTGTTCCTAAACCTAAAACAGAACCGAAAAAGGTAGTTAAAAAGACACCCACGAAGAAAGGGTGATTGAATGTTTATATTGCAAGACGTAAAACTGCTTTTGGGCATTGAATCGTTTGACCGTGATGATTTACTCAAATTGCTGATTAAAACGGCTGAAACGCAACTTTTGGGACGTTTAGCGAGTGCGGAAGTTGATGCCGTACCAGATGAATTGCATTACATCGTAGTAGAGCTGACAGTGGCACGCTATAACCGCATTGGTTCGGAAGGGATGGAGTCGGAAACGGTTGAGGGACATTCGGCGAAGTATCGGATTGATGATTTTGCACCTTACGAGAAAGCTATTTCCGCCTACCTGACACGAAACACCGTTCCAAAAGTCGGGGTGGTGCGTTTTATATGAGGTTTGACAAAGAAATAGAATTGGTTAGGGACGGCAAAGAGGAGTTTGACCCAATCACAGGTGAATATATCATCGCTGATGGTGTTTCGCTACAAGTGTGGGCAAACGTGTCTGATACAGGCGAACAAACGCAGGCAGCTTTATACGGCAATTTGAAAACAGGTGCGTTTACGGTTCGTGTGCAAGAAAGACCGCATGATTTTGAATATATGATGATAGACGGTGAGAAATACGGTGTTGATCGCGTGAAGAAATTCCGGCGTGACACCGTATTTTTTGTGAGTGAGCGCCATGGCTAACAACATGATTCGGTTTGAGGGCGCTGATGAGTTTGAGGGTCTTCTAAGCAAAGCGTTTAAACAAGCGCCCGATATAGCGAACAAAGTTGTCAAAAACACTACTGAAAAAGGTATGGCGAAAGCCAAGCGCCTCGCACCACGTGACACATGGTTTTTACACGATAGTATTTACACCGATTACAAACCGTTAAGCGGTTATGTTCATTCGCCGGCTAGTTACAGTGGTTACCAAGAATTCGGAACTAGATTTATGAGCGCACAGCCATTCATGCGCCCAATGATGCAATGGCTACAACCACAATTTGAGCGCGACATGAAAGATGCGATGGAGGGAACATTACGATGACACCAAGCAACGCTATTTTCAGAACATTATACGGACTTGCAATGGCGCACGGTGATACATACGACTATGTTCCCGACGCGTCTGCCAAGTATCCGTTTATATTTGTTGGCGAAGCATTTAACACAGACACAAGCAATAGTGAGTTAGTCGGAACAGTTAGCCAAACAATCCACTTATACGGCACGAGAACGCAACGTAACGCATTAGACACGATGGCGATGCGAATACATGACGATGCGGGTAAAGTGCGTGAGGCGTTTAATTACAAGGCTAGAATGACCGCCTATAACGACCGAGTGGTAAACGACAACTCAACCGCTACACCACTATTGCATTACATTTTAGAACTAGAATTTATTTACACGAAAAGGGGTTAGAAAATGTCAGAACTATTATCAGGAAAGAATTTCATTTTATTCTTCCGTAAACGCGCCGACCACGCAACAAGTGACGGTGCAAAACTAAAATTCCAAACAGAGCACTCAATGTCTTTTGGAAAAGAAACAGAAGCGACCACAACGAAAGACGGTGTTGTGAACACTATTTCAGACGGAGAGAACACGGCCGACATCACGTCACTGGCTTACGCTGACGACACGCAAACAGTCGAGGTTTGGAAACAATTGCGTTCATGGTTCAAAGCAAACGAGTTAATCGAAATGTGGCAAGTGGACATTAGTTCCAGCGAATTGGGAACGTATGACGCAGAGTATTACCAAGGATACATTACATCCTTTGATATTTCCGCACCGGCTGATGGCAACGTGGAGTTATCTATGAGTTATGCGATTAACGGAAACGGTGCTGAAGGTGTTGATACACTGACACCAGAGCAGTTAGCAACTGTACAATCCGCACAATACGAATATGAAACAATCGCTAAGACAGGCGTATAACAAACGGCGGTAGAGTCATTTCTACCGCTTTATTTTTTTATCAAAAAGGAGAATAACAATGGAACTGACAATTAACGAGAAAGATTACCGTTTGTATTTTGGAACGGACTTTGTGGACTACATCAACAACGCTAATGGCATGGTTGTCGAAGGCGTCAAAACGAACGTTGGTGGCATGTTAATGCTGAATGCGGGACTGTCGATGAAGTCACCGTCCACACTGCGCTTAATTTTGAAGGGTGCAACAAACACGTTGGCAAGTAAGCCGTCAAACAAAGACCTGGAAGACTACATAAACGGCCTGTTGGATCAGGAAGATGATGACGAATACGAAATCCTGTTCGAGGAAATCGAAACCGAAATAAAAAAGCTACCCGCCAACCGGAGAGAAATGGGCATTACCAAAAACAAAAAAGCGTAACAAGCGACATCGACTACACGTCCGACGAAATAAGAGCCATTGCCATCGCACGGTTCAATTTAACGCCACTCGAAACGCTCAGGATGACACAATACGAGTTCCACATGTATTTGCTTGCACACCAGATTAAAACGCAAGAGGCGGAGTTATTGAGCGCGAAACAGGCATGGTTCAACCAGTTGGCAAAGGCGACAAAGAAGGTCGGTAAGGAAATCCGGTCGGCGTACAAGTCGTTCGATGATTTCTATGACAACGCGAAAGAATACAATCGTATTTTTGCGCCAAAGGAAAAAACAAACGTCAGGAAGTTAACCATTGCGGAAATGAATAGACGACTAAACAGCAAAGGAGGTTAACGATGGCAGATTTTAATATTACGGCAATAATCGGCGCGAACGTCAAGGAATTCCAGAACGGCATGGCGGAAGCGAAGAAGGCACTCGGCGATTTCACAAGCAAATCGAGCAAATCACTAAGCAGTTTCTTGAGTGAGTCAAGCGACACCATGAGTCAAGTGGGTGAAAACTTCATCGGAGCCGGCAAAGCAATGAGTGCAGCGATCACCGCTCCGGCTATCGCTGGGGTGACGGCTGCGGTCAAGTCGTACGCGGACTTGGAACAGATTGTCGGCGGGATTGAAAAACTGTTTGGCGATTCGGCTGATGCGGTTATCAAGAATTCAGAAAGTGCCTATAGGCGTGCCGGTGTGTCCGGAGTGGACTATATGGAGCAAGTCACGTCATTCTCGGCTACTTTGCTCGCTGGGCTAGATGGCGACACCGTTAAGGCTGCGGAATACGCAGACAAGGCAATTGTGGACATGGCCGATAATGCGAACACGTTTGGTACAAGTATTGGCGACATACAAAACGCATATCAGGGATTTAGTAAGGATAATTACACCATGCTCGACAACCTCAAATTAGGGTTTGGTGGTACAGCCGGAGAAATGGCTAGGTTAGTAAATGAGTCAGGTGTCATGGGAGATAGCTTTGAAGCAACGGCTGAAAACGTCAAGGAAATACCGTTTGACCAGTTGATTGAAGCAATCCACGTCACGCAAGAGAATATGGGAATTACCGGAACGACCGCGAAAGAAGCTTCCGAAACGGTCAGTGGGTCATTCGATACGATGGTCGCTGCGGCTCAAAACTTGGTAGCCGGACTAGGCGACTCGAACGCCGATGTAGAGGTCATGTTTCAAGTACTAGGCGAAACAGTAGAAACATTTGCAAGTAACGTAAAACGCGTATTAGAAACAATTTGGGATAACCTACCGTTTGAAGATTGGCAGAAGCAACTAGGTTTGGCAGTTGTAGCAGCAGGACCATTTATAGCAGTTGTCGGCGTTATTGCAAAAGTTGTTGGGGTTGTTTTAGGCGTTTTTAGTGCAGTGGCCGGGGCATTTGCAGCGTTCTCTGGGGCTATTGCGACAGGGGCGACAGGTTTTGCAGCACTAAAAGCAGGATTTGCAGCGTTGATGGGTCCGGTTGGCTGGGTTACGTTGGCAATTGTCGCATTGATCGCTGCCGGAATTTGGCTATGGAAGAACTGGGACGAAGTGAAAGCGAAGGCTCTGGAACTGAAAGACAAACTGATTGAAGCATGGGGCAACATCAAAGAGGGCGTTGCGACATTCGTGGAAGAAACGAAGGCGAAGTTTCTTGAATGGATTGAAACGACGAAACAAAACTTGATTGACGGTTGGAACAACATCAAAGAGAGCGTCGCAACCGCAATCGAGAATATGAAAACAGCAATCGTTGAAAAATTCGAAGCAATCAAGCAAGGCATATCCGACAAGTGGACCGAAATTAAAGAAGCGATTACAACGAAACTGACTGAAATCGGCACAAGTATAGCGGAGTTTTTCGAGCCTTTGACAACGCTCATTTCAACCGCTTGGGACGGAATCAAAACAACAACAGAACTTGTGTGGGAAAGTATTAAGGCGTTCTTTGCAGCATTATTATTAACGATTGTTGGATTGTTTACAGGCGATTTAGATTTAGTAAAAGAAGCGATCAGTAAAGCGTGGGACATCATCAAAGAGAACACGTCTACAATTTGGAACAACATCAAAGATAACTTAATCCAGATTTGGGAGAACATCAAAATGGCCGTTGCTGAAAAAATAGAAGAACTTAAAACAAACGTTACAAATAAATTTAATGAAGTAAAGGCAAACGTTGAAACGGCCGTTGCTAATTTACGTGATAATGTTTTAGCGTGGTTTGAACGTGTAAAAACAGAAGTACCGCAAAAAATCGAAACCATGAAAACAAATGCGGTTAACAAGTTTAACGAAATGAAAGATGAAGCGATTGCTAAGGCTATCCAGTTGAAAGATGATGTTATCGCTAAAATTACTGAAATGATTGACAGTGTCGGCACGTGGATTAGCGAGCTACCTGCTAAAGTGAAGCAAGGGTTTGAGGATGCGATTACAGAAGCGAAATCGTTTGGTGAACAAGCGGTACAAGCCGGACGGGATTTAATCGCTGGTTTCGTGAGTGGCGTGACAGAGAAAGCGAAAGGCTTGGTTGACGCTGTTGGCGGCGCAATTGGCGGCTCGATTGACTGGGCTAAAAACTTGCTAGGTATCAACTCTCCCTCTAAGCTTTTCAAACAATTTGGTTTGTGGACAGACGAAGGGTTTATCGAAGGTATCAAAACAGGCGCTACTGGTGTTAAGAATTCCATGGGGGACATGGTAGGCGGTGCGATTACACAAGCCGAAAGCATGACCGGACAACTTAACAACGCACTTGCTGCATCTGTATCCGGTGGCTACGCCATGACAGCAAACGGTCAATTGACTATCAATCAGCAACCAGCATATATCACATTAAATCTCGGTAATCAAGCTTACAGCGGTTTTGTGGATGATATATCCAATAAGCAAAATGCAAGCGTACAGCTAGATTTAGCATATCTATAGGAGGGGAATCATGTACGAATATAAAGAATTAACGAATCGTGAATCATCGGCATGGCTACCCTCTGTAGCTATGCTTTTTAATAACATCTTATTAGAGGACGAGATACAGGGCTACCAGACTCTTAACGTCGAAGGTAGGGAAACAATTGGCTATGACCTAGAAACATCCGGTAACATCTCAGGACGGCATGGAGCGGTAACATTTGGCAAAACATTACCACCGAGAATATTGCGCATACAGTACCGACTGGAAGCGTGTGATAACGAGGATTTTCAACGTTCATTCAGAAAGTTAAACTGGTTGCTAGAAACAAACGGAGAGGTTCCGGTGCGATTTCGCGATGATTTAGAAATTACATATTACGGTGAATTAAGCTCAATGAGCGAGATACCGGCAGACAGAAACACGGTTATCGGCACATTTGAAATTTATTGTAGTGATCCGTTTAAATATGAAAAGGAAGCGGAGCAGGCGGGCAATCCGTTAACTGTTTATCTACCCACACCTTATGCGATTAAACCGGATGTAATACGCCTTGGAATGGCGCAAAACGCTACAAAAATAACAGTGGATAACGTGAATACGGGACGGCATATCATATTGAATGGCGATTACAAAACAGGCGATGAAATCATTATCCGATTGACTGAAACGAATCAGGACAGAAAATTAACTAAAAACGGACAGAACATCATGAATAATTTGGATTATGCGGAAACAGACTTTCACGACTTCAAAATTAAGCGAAATGACGTTATCAGGGTAACACCTACAGACACAACCGTTACAATCCAGACGAGGGGGAGATGGAAATAGAGCCTATTTATTTATTTGATAAAAACAAGGAGCTTATAGACATCGTTCCCTTTGAAAATTTAACGGCCAATAGTCAAGACTGGGCATTAAACGGACTGATTAAAGGAACAGTAACGGGCATCTATACTGAATCCATCGAGCAAGCCCAATTTTATGGCACGCGTGATATTGATGACCCAAACGTTTTTTGGCAATACAAGATTGTCAACTACACCAAAGAAAACGGACAATTTACATTTGAGGGTATTTACGTACTGTTTGATGATTTGGCTGGGCGTGGCGTCATACGTGACAGGAGACCACGGAATGCAACAATACCAACTGTTATGGAATACATACTAGAGGATACAGGTTGGCAGCTAGGGCAAGTGCATTCTACACACAGAGGCACGTCAAATTATTATTACGTGTCTAAATTAGAAGCCTTTTGGGACTTTATCGAAAAATGGCGAGTAGAATTTAAGCCACGCATGACATTTTCGAACGGTAAAGTAACAGGTAAGTATATTGATATCTATGACCGCTTATCAGACGATTACGGCAAGTGGTACGAATATGGCGATAGCTTACTCACAGTGGTAGCGGAAGAAATGCGAGAGAGTGTGTTTACCGCATTTATCGGACGTGGTAAAGGAGAAGAAGTCGGCGATGGTTTTGGGCGTAAGATTGATTTTAGCGCTGTAAATTGGTCTGTAGCAAGCGGTAATCCAGTTGACAAGCCAATCGGGCAAGATTATGTAGAAATACCTTGGGCGACTGATTTGTACGGCTATGAAGACGGTACGCCACGCATGACGGTTATCGACTTTCCAGACATTGAAGATGAATCGGAGTTGCTTGATTCCACTTACGAATACGCATTAACAGAATGCCGTCCGAAAGTGCAGTTTAAATCTAACGTGCTGGAAAGTGGTCGGGCAGACGTAGGCGAGATTGTTACCATTTTGCGCCCTGACATGGGCATCCGTTATAAAACACGTGTATTTAATTTGAAGCGTAACTTTTTAAACGTTTCTATCAAAACAATTCAATTCGGCGAACAGTTGGTTCAATCCGCTGCGCAACGGACGAAAAAGACAGCAACAGCGATTAAGAAGCAAGAAGAACAAACTGTTTATTGGCTGGAAATGTTAAGACAGGCGATTGTAGACAGCTATTTCAATGAGGATGGATACAACTATGATTTAGATGCCAACAATGAATATGGACTTCCGGGCGGTTATTACTCATTTGATAGGCCGATAGACCAAAATCCAAGCAAAGTGGTTTACATGGGAGCGGGCAAGATATTAATTGCAAATTCTAAGAATCCAGATGGCACGTGGGATTGGCGTACAGCTATGACAGGAGACGGTATCACACTAGATGCGGTTAATACTGGCGTATTGACAGCTGGTCGTATTTTATCGCCGATTGATGGCAGCTATTGGGACTTAGAAAATGGCGTTATGGACTTGAAGAGCGGTGTTCTGACCGGAACAAGACTAAGAATGGATTTGGATACGGGAAATATTGTTTCGGATGCTATAAATGGTTCTCAAACACTCCTTCAAAATGGCGTATTACTTGTTCGAGCGCCCGGAGGTGATTCCCCGGGACAATCTGTTGGGTACATTGGATTCTCACAAGACGGGGCAAACAACAATTTTACGCTAACAACTGCAAATGGTCGGTCATTGCAATTACGTTATTCAAATGGCGATGATACTTTTTCGCCGCTGATTGAATATTTAAGTTATTTGGACCGGTTGTATTTCGGTAAAAAAGCAACGTTTCAAGATGATGTCGCAATTAACGGCAATCTGAACATGAATCAGAAACAAATTACCGAAGTGCAAAAATTGCGAACAGGCATTCTGGAAACCGGAAATATCGGCTCCATCCTAAACGACACGGACAACCGAATTGCCGTCAAAGGGACATCTGGCGCTAAGTTGGGTGTTGGGGATCAAACGGGCGGAGGCTTTACGCCTATCCTAATGGTGGACAGCACACGCGCATACATCTATAAAACGCTCTCCATGGAAGGCAACGACATCACCAACCAATCGGACGAAAGATTGAAAGAAAACATCGTGGATGCTGAATATGACGGTCTATCGTTATTCCGTAGCATTCAACCGAAGAACTTTACATGGAAGAATACAGATCGTTTCGGTTCGCAGACGGAACTTGGTTTCATCGCCCAGGACTTATCGGCGCTTGACCCCGAACTCGTTACGCAAACACCGGATGAAGACGTACCTGATGACGTAGCATGGGCAATCAATGAAACGCAGATGAACAGGCGTGCATGGATAGCAACGCACCAACTGGTTAAAGAGAACGATACATTGAAGCAAGAATTGGCAGATTTGAAAACACTGCTTAATGAAAAGGGGCTGATATAATTTGCTGAACAATTTTAGAACGACCCAACTTACTTGGGACAAGGCAACAAAGAACATATACGAGAAACTGAAAGCAAACGCAAGCGACCAGAACGGGCGTAAACTGGCGGTACAAATCGTCAATGATGGGGTAGTGGAAAACTTATCCGGTGTGACCTTATCGTTGTATTGGGAAACACGCGACAAGTCGCATGACGGGCTGGACGCATTCACGGCAATCGATGCAAGCAAGGGCGAGTTCGAGATTTACTACACGACAGGTATGTTGTCCAACGTCGGCAAGTTGAACGCTGCATTGGTTCTGGTTGATAGCGTTGGGCGTGTGGTGAGTGATTTGTTCGAGATTACCGTTACACGCGGAATTGATGATGCGGCGATAGAGTCTGAAAATAGCTTCACCGCATTGACGCAAGCGTTGATTGACGCAAGCAATTTAGAGACAAATTACGCTCCCAGATTGAATGACCTTACCGCGCAGTTGCAGCAAAAAGCTACTAAAGGTGAAATAGGTCTTGCTGATTTCGATAAAAATAAAACACAATTCGACCAAACGTGGATTTCTGATTCCTTGAGGGAAATGATTGCTGGAACAGCCGCTATTAATGCCGTGCCAGCCGATAATAGCATTACAACGAATAAACTCGCTAACGGAGCAATCACTACTGATAAGATTTCACCCGACAAACTATCTCCTTCTGTTCTACAAGGCATTAAAAAAACAAAAAGCGTAAATTTGTTTAACAAAAACACTGTTATAAAAGGTGGTTTTTATCAAGGTAGCAACGGTGCTTGGTTAGTGAATGGAGCATGGCTCAGTAGTGATTTTATTCCGGTTGTTGCCGGAAGCACATATACAACAAACCTCGGAAGCAATATCACTCAATGGGATACGAATAAAGCGTTCGCTGGCAGTTTAAGCGGAACAACCTTTACAATACCGGAAGGAACAGCTTATATAAGGGTTGCGGCACAGGTGACGAACCTAGATTTAATTATGGTAACACTGTCGTCTCAATACCCATCTCAATACGTGCCGTTTGACCGTTATGCATTTGGTGCTGATTTCGAAGTCTTAGAAGGAGTTAAAATCAATGGGCAAAACATCGGCGGAGTAGAGCTGATTACCACGCAGAACCTTTTTGATAAAAGCGCGGTAAAAACTGGAGGCTATTATGAATCGGACGGTTCGTGGAGAACCTTTGGTGGGTGGTGTAGTAGTGATTTTATACCAGTAGTTGAAGGGAAAGTTTATAAACGGTCTGACACATATGCAACAACATTTTGGGACGTAAATAAAAACTTCATCGGTGGAAGCTACAACACAAACATTGTTCCTACTCCAAAAGGTACGGCTTTTGTGAAAGCGGCTGTGCCGTTAAGTGTCCTTGACGTCTTTATGTTGACGCTTGAAAAAGAATATCCAGACTACTATATCCCTCATAAGCGTTACGTGTTCAGTACGGAGTGGGGGACATCAGATAGCATTGAGCTATCACCGAAAGTAAAACAAGTTACAGAAAAAACTGTTCAACTTGAAACAGCATATTCTGCTAAATATGTAGAGCCAATTCGATTAGACCTGAAAGATTTCAGTGGATACAATCAGCCGTACCATCCGTCCGTATTGTATATTGCGGGTGGCTTTAATGGGTATAAATACTGGATGGCATCCTCTCCATTACCGACAGTTGCACAACCTTATCCCGAACGTTATGAAGTTCCGGTTGTTCACAAGTCAAATGATGGCATCAATTGGGAGGTTGTCACAAGTGCAAACCCACTCGATGACTTAACAGCAGCAGAAATCGCGAATACCGATTACATGTCCGATCCACATCTTGTTTACCGCCCAGACACTTCGACTTTAGAGGTTTGGTATCGCCTTACAAGACGCGCTACTGACGAACCCACCACGGTCTTCAGGAAAACGACGACTGACGGCGCAACGTGGAGTGCGAGAGAAACGATGATACCCGAAACGGTTCGTTCTAGTGGTCACATTGTTCAAAGTCCGGCGATACTCTGGGACAACGTTCGGAAAGTTTATCGTCTTTGGTATTACAATTCAAAGGACGGAGTGTATTACAACGAAATGCTAGACGGCGGGACTTACACGCCGACCAACCAAGAGAAGGTAGCGTTCGATAGTTCGCTTATCTACCACCATATTGATGTGAATTATTTTAATGGGGAATATCATTTTATTGGATATCATGCCGGTACGCCTCAAAATATTACGCATTTCACTAGCACTGACGGAATGAATTTCGCAAAGAAAAAAGAGCTTATTGTAACAGGAACAGGGCATCCGTTGTATTCAGGCATGCTTTACCGTTCGGTTAGTATATTGGACGAAAACAATAAGATAAGAATTTATTTTTCTTTTAACACAAACGGCAATCGGGGCATTGGTCTTTTGATCGCAAATAGTTTTGACGATTTCCATACAGTGAAAAGCATCGACAGCAATAAAGTTTTATTGAATAGTGGTATGACACTGGAAGATTTGGCAACAGAAGTGGCTAGGCTCCGTTCGTTGATTGAGTCTTAATATAATTTTTAACATTCATTTTCCAGATACTTGAAATAATCGTTTGCTTATCCCTTCTCCGTGTAATATATTTATAAAGTCAGTAATCTTTATAATAGGGGGAAGGACATGAGCAAATCGAGAAAAATTAAATTTGTGAGTTTACTAAAAGTTTTTGGGGTTCTAATAGTTATCTTAGGACATAGTATGATTTTGTATCAAACTAATTGGAACGTTTTCATACCTAAAGTTCCGTCAGAAACTATTAATATGGCTAAAAATTATATTAACATTTTTCAAATGCCGCTTTTCGTTATGATTTCGGGGTATTTGTTTTTTAATAGCCATAGTAGAGGAAAGTATTTGAGCATTATTCTTTTAATCAAAGATAAAGCTATAAGATTACTCGTACCATACTTTTTTGTAACATTATCTTGGGTTATACCCATTAGGTTATTTGTAGGTTATAAAAACTACAAAGGGAGTTTGCTTATTGCTATAAAAAATTTATTAACAAGTATAGATGTAGGCCACACATGGTTTTTGGTAATGCTTTTTTTAGTATTTATAATATTTTTCAGCGTGATTAATTTAGGAAAAGGAACGATTTTTAATTTAATAATATTTACATCTTTTTACATGTTTAGTATTTTATTTCCTAGTATATTTCAAATTAAAAGTTCGTTTTTTTATTTAATTTTCTTTTACCTGGGTTATCTATTTAATGAATATAAAGAACATTTGAATCGTATGTTGTCACATAAAGTTATCGCCTTTTTATTTTCAGTTAACTTTATAACGTGGGTAGCTTATTATCTATTATCAACAAATACAACGTATACTGTGATAATAATTAAACATATTTTATTTCTTATTTCATCTTGTAGCGCGATAATTGTTTTGTACGGATTGTTTAGTAAAGGTACATTCGACTTTTATTTTGATAAAATAATAACAAAAGAAATAGATAAGAATAATTTTGGATTATATTTATTCCATGAACCAATCATATATTTAATTTATTTTTACTTAGCAAATACACTAATTAATCCTTGGTTAATGGTTGTAATTTGTTTTACTTTAAGTACTACTGGGTCGCTGGTGATAACAAACCTACTAAGAAAAATCAATTTGGGATTAATTATTGGGGAATTGAACCAAACTGCGAAGTAACGTTTACAAAGTTTTAAGAAACTGCGCGGTAAATGAAAATCATTTCATCAGCCGAGCAAATCGCAATAAAATTTTAGTGTTAGTAGACCCCTACTGCGTGGTAAATGAAAATTAAATAGTTACATGGAAGGATAGTCAATTTGGCTATCCTTTTTGCATTGTCAAAAATTAGAAAGGAGCTGAAAAATGGAGTTCATAAAAGAATGGTGGTTCATCATCGCGTTCTCGATCAGTGCGCTGGGCGGACTGTACAAGATGGGAAAGACACTGAATGAAACATTACTCAAACTCAACTATGAAATCATGCGGTTGTCAGAAAGTCTGACGGAGTCGAAAAGCGACCGGATAAAGTTACATGGTCGGGTCGATAAAGTGGACGACCGTCTCGATATTCACGATGTCCGTATCTCTGTTTTGGAAGATTGGAGGAGAGGGAAATGAACGAATTACTGAATAATATTTTATCGGCAGTCGCTTTTGTAGGTGTGTTCTCCGGCATCGTGGTACAGGTTATCAAGAATGCGGAACTGGTCAACAAACGCTATTTACCGTTGGTATCTGTCGGATTGGGTATGGTTGTGGGTTATATCTTGGCGCTTGGTTTTTACCAAGACGTGCCCACATTCATTGCTGCGGGTTTCATCGGCGGGGCAACTGCAAGTGGTGTTTATGACTTGGCTAGTAAGAGTTTAGGAGGGAAATAAAATATGAGTAGAAGTCCATATATCGACAACGTCGTACTGACAAATAAACACTCCGGCAAACGTAAACACAAGGTACAGGCTTTTGTCATTCATCACATGGCTGCAAAGTGGACAGGGAAACGTTGTGCAGAATACTTCAGAGATACGCCTAGCCGACAAGCAAGCGCAAACTATTGTATTGGATATGATGGAGATGTAGCGCTGAACGTGGAAGAGGAAAATAGAGCGTGGACCAGTTCCAGCGAATGGGCTGACCAACGGGCTATTACTTATGAGTTGGCAAACTCAAAAACAGGAGACCCTTGGGAAGTCTCGGATGTAACCATCGACAAATTAATTGTCATGCTTGCAGAGCAACACAAACGTTATGGCTTGGAGAAAGCGACGTACACCGGTGATACTACTGGTACGTTGTGGCGACACGATTGGTTCGTAAAGACTAATTGTCCAGGTCCGTATCTTGGTGGCAAGTTCGAGTATATCGCCCAAGAGGTCAATAAGATTTTGAGCGTAGAAAAACCAATCGTTGCAGGCGCACAAGTCGTCGCTAAAAAGCCGGTTATCGCAAAACCCACTGTAAAACCGGTTGTCAAAGAAGGAGGTATCTTGAATATGAACGGTACATTTGTAGCGAAAGAACAAATCTTGGTGCGTAACAGTCCTTTTGTCGGAGCAAAACACATTGCGACTTACTATCCTGGCGAACAATTGAAGTATGATCGCGCGCATTTTGTCAACAACTATGTGTGGTTAGAGTACAAGCGTGGGAATGGCGGTAAAGGTTTCATCCCGATTGCGCCACTTGGTGAAGTTTGGGGACAATTGAAATAGGCACAAAAACACCCACTCTCTTAATCGAGGGTGGGTTATTTTTTATGTGATAAAATCACTTTTTAATGCGTTTTGTGGCAAAAAAATAGCAAAAGTGGGATAAACCCACTCATGCCTAGGTCAATTAAATCTTGGGGGGATTTAATTAAAGATCACTTTGAAAAGTAATCGTTATCATTATACCACGGTTCCCCAAAAAAGGAACATTTTTTTAAGAAGTCAAAATCGCCACATTCCGTGAAGAACGTTCGCCATAAACGTTATGGTACACCGCTACATATTCATCGGCAACCAACGACTTATCATTCGCCAGTATCTCAAAACGCACGCCAAACACTTCGGCCTCGTACGCCAACAGCTCTAAAGCATTTTTTAAATAAAAACCTTTACGTAGTTGCCGTTCGCGCTTATTTTCAGCATCGACTTTCGTTGATTCAATCTCGAGGCACACTTTAAATGCCTGATAGTGGTTTAGTAACCATTTTAAAGCCATGCTCCCAAAGCCCATACCACGATAGTCCGGGTGAATAGCCAAGTAATCAACAAGCACTGTTTGGTCGTGGATAGCGGAAATCGCGAAACCCACGAAGGGGAATTCGTTCGTTGAAAAAATAACCATTTCCACCGAACCATCCGCCATCAAGTCTTTCATCATCGAAAATGATTTACGTTCATTTTCAGGGAAAGCGGTAAGGTATAACATTTCTATTTGTCGAAATTGTTCCGTTGTCGTGACAGGGACGACTTGCATATAATCAAAGCCTTTCAGTTTTTGTCCAATAATTTTATGTATTCCTGTTCCAGGCGGCCTTTTTCGGTCGCGATTTTCGTCAATAGATGGGTAACGTTGTCTTCCAATTGTTTCAATTGAACAAGGCTTTTTTCCACCGCATCTTTCGTTGACCAGTCGGAAAAAAGGTCATCAAAAAATTTATCAATGGCAGGTCCTGCTTCAGTCAAAGTCTGGTATTCACTGGCATAAATATAATTTAAGTCATGCAGCTCACGTTCCAAATTTTGGGTTTTACGTTCCAGATCCAATAACATCGCTTCGGCCACGTCCAGTTGTTCTGGTTTCACATGGTTCAAGAGGAAATCAATTTCAGTAATCAAATCCCAATTGGAAATCGTTTCAGAACTATCCAGATTGGTCATGATATCCGTAATAATTTCCAATAGTTGATAACAGGCTTCTTCAGCCTCCAAAGTCTGCACATATTCATAACGGAGACGGATGATTTGTTGGTCTTTATCGGTAATCGTATTTTCGACGACGCCATTATGGCGGATCAGATTTTCTCTCACTTCACGAATCCGGTTTTTTTTCTCGAGTATTTCATTTTGCAATGCCATCAGACGCCGGTGAGCAGCTATCTTCAGCGAATACGCCTTGTCGAATTCAATTTTAGCGCTGATGATATCGCTTGTTTCTTGATCGATTTGGCGTTTATAGGAACCAATAATCTTCAAAATGGCGTTGGATAGAGACTCCTGTTGCAATTTCTCCAGATTCGCATTTTTTTTTGACATCTGTTTTACGACAGCTTGTAATCTCTCTTCCTGTTCCCGAAGTGATTCCTCTGCGACATAATGTTTGCGTGACAACGAGCCGAGCTGCAACAGTAGAATTTCATATTCCATACCCACATCCATAGGTAATCCCCTCAGTTCCACATATCCACCAACCTATCCGACAGTTGACTCGTAAGTCTCAACCATCCCTTTAACAAACGCTTGTAAGTTTGCCACATCTTCCTCTTCGGCATTCAAATCCACTTTAACGCCGGTTGCTCCTTTGGTTGCCCCCGTTTTGGCAAATTGTTGTTCGAAATCATCAACGGCTGTACAGAACTGTTCATAAAAGGTATCGCCAGAACCTACCACACCATATATTTTTCCGGTCAAATCAATCTCTTCCAGTTCTTCATAGAAATCAATAATTTCATCTGGCAAATCGCCGTCCACGCCGTAAGTATAGCTGGCAACGATACAGTAATCGTAGTCTTCATAATCAGCAGGATCAGCCTGTACGCATTCAACAACGTCAACATCGACCCCGTGTTCTTCAAATATTTCGGCGGTGATATCCGCAATTTCTTCCGTGTTTCCTGTTAGGCTCGCATAAACGATTAATGCTTGCGTCATGACAATCATCCTTCTTTCATTTCTCTTTACCAAAGTATAACAAATTTTTGAATAGGATACACCCTCCAAGAACGTTATAATAAAAGGAAAATAAGGAGGTAATAAGTAATGAATGAAGTTGTATGGGGAATGATCGGGTGTGGCGATGTTACGGAAAAGAAAACCGGACCGGGTTTGTATAAAGCAAAGGGAAGCCGCTTGAAAGGTGTCTTCAGCCGGACGCAAGCCAGAGCGGAAGACTGGGTGAACCGTCATGGGCATGGGACTGCCTATTTGACTGTAGAAGAAATGTTGGCAGACGCAGAAATTACGGCCGTTTATATTGCAACCCCACCAGATAGCCATTACGCATATGCCATGCAAGCCATAGCGGCTGGTAAAGCAGTATTGATGGAAAAACCAATGGCCATTCATGAGTATGAATGCCAGGAAATTATCACCGCAGCAGAGAAGGCCGGGGTATCGGTTTTCGTCAACTTTTATCGCCGCGGATTGCCAAAAATACAAATGATTAAAGAAAAATTGGACCAGGGTGAAATCGGCAAGCCTTTAACAGTGGAAATTCGTCATTTCCAAAAGCCACATCCTTCAGATTATGAAAATCCGTTACCTTGGCGTTTGCGCCCGGAAGCAGGTGGCGGCAAGGCATTGGATACACAAGTGCATGTCATGGATTACTTGAGCTACTTTTTTGGTCATTTGACCTGGATGGATGGTTGCGCCATGAACAAAGGTGGCTTGTATACGGTTGAGGATACGACGGTTGCGAACTTCATTTTTTCCCAAGAAATTATTGGGACGGCCGCGTGGTGCTATGTGGCTGGTTATGAGTTGGATGAGGTAACGATTACGGGTACTGCCGGAAAAATGGTGTTCTCGGGAACGGGTGTAACGGATTTGGTAGTGAATGGGGAAGCGATTGATTTGGAGGAACCGGAGCATGTTGGGTTGGCGTTTATTCAAAGTGTCGTGGATGAATTGAATGGCAAGGGCAATAGCCCGGCGGATTTGGAAAGTGCGGCTTTGGTGACGCGTTGGTTTGAGCGACTTTTATCCAAAACTTGAGCCAAATAAACCATATCGTTTGAGTTTGGATTTTATTTCCTTTAGCATATGTGTAAAGAAAGACGTCACATAGGAAAGGTGGGAAATTCGATGGAAAAGTGGAAGAAACTCATGTTAGCCGCAGTTGCGTCACTTGCTTTGGTTGCATGTTCGACTGATACTGGCACGGAGGATCCCGTAGATGATCCAGACGTTGAAAATTCGATTGATGAATCGGGAATGGAAACGGATGGCATGGAAGATGATGACGGAGGATATTAAGGCAATCTGATTTGAGGGGAGAAAATTTGTCATGAAGAAATGGAAAATGCTTAGTTTAGTTGGTTTATCTGGATTGGTATTGGCCGCTTGTGGTGACAATACCGAGACAACAGAGACGCCGCCGACAGATGATACGACAACCGATACAACAACCGAGACAAGTTCTGTACCGGATGATACAGGGGTTATGGATGATTCCAATTCCGAAACAGGTGAAACGCTAAGTTTACAAGACGCTGTTGATATTTACATGCGTGAATATCCGGATGCACAGATACATAAGGTTGATTTCGATGAAGACTCTGGTAAATGGTCATATGAAATTGAGGGTGTATTCGAGAACCGCGAATACGATGCAGAAATCGATGCCGTTTCCGGAGACATCATTAAAGTTGATGAAGATGACCATGACGATAATGAACATAATGACGATGAATACTTGAATTTTGACAATCTGATCACCCCAACAGAAGCAGTAGAGATTGCTAAAACTGCTTTGGCTGACGATTCAGAGTTAGAAGGTTGGGAATTGGATGCGGACGATGACCATAATAATCGTGCGAAATATGATATTGAGTTCCAAGGTCATGACCGCGATGTAAGGGTTGACGCTGAAACAGGCGAAGTTTTGGAAATAGACTAAGTTGAATAGTGAATCGGCAAGGGTGAGAGAACCTTTGCCGATTTTTTGTTTGGTAAGGACGACGATTAAGTTTTGTTGTTCGGGTTAATCGTCGTGATTTTCCAAAATGGCGACGATTAAGAAGTGGGCGACTAGCTAATAGGCGCAAAATCGCCAAATCACGACGATTAGCAATATTCGAAACAGCTAATCGTCGTGATTTTTTACCGGTTAAAAAGTATTCCCGGGTTTTTCCATAAACGCAATCTCTTCCGGGGTGGAAGTCTGGTTGCGTGCTTCATTCCGGTGTGGGTAATAGCCAAAGCGCTCGATAATCGCTTGGTGTTGCAATTCGATTTCATAGGAAAGGTCATCGGTATGTTCCTTGAATAAGGGCACAGCCAATTTATGGATGGCACTGGATTCTGAGTGCATGAACGGCATCAAGAGAAATCTTTTTTCATCGATGGTTAGTTCATTGAAATCAGGGAGCTTAATGGCTTCTTGAGAAAGAACCAGGGCCATGGTGTCTTGCGCGTAAGCTTTGGCATCGTCACGACATAGGTTTCTTGAGAATTGATCGAGGACAATGATTTCTGCCAACCGTCCTTTAATGGTTTCACGCCAATGCCAGTATTCACCCTTGATGGCAGACTGCCAAGTTACATAGAATTGGTTGTAAATTTTCTTATCAAAATCTTCATTTTTTTCAAACCAAAAAGGAACATTTTCCGGGTCAAACCAGAAGTCTAACACTGTTTGAAAATCTTTCATAAAAATCCTCTCCTTCATTTTTAATTGTATCACATTCATGTTGGACGCTAGGCCATTACTGTGATATAACTTAGTTATACAAACAATGATAGCGCTGACATAAATGTAGAAAGTAGGGTGAGGAAATGAAGGTTACGGTTATCGGGGCAGGAAATTCAGGTTTGGCGATGGCGGCACATCTCACAATCGAAGGGCATGAGGTGACCTTGTGGAACCGAACTGAGAAGAATATCCAGGACCTTTTGGAGAACCCAATTATTCATTGCTCGGGTGTCATTAATGGGGATGCACGTATTGCACATGTTACCAATAATCTGAAAGATGCGCTTCTGGATCCGGAAATGATTTTTGTGACCACACCGGCATTTTCTCACGCAGGATTGGCGACACAATTTGCATCCTTCATCACGAAACCAACGACGATTATCTTAAATCCAGGCCGTACTTTTGGGGCTTTGGAATTCCAATACAATTTCCATAAAGTAAATCCCTTTGTAGAACCGATTATTGCGGAAACACAAACGATTCTTTATACCTGTCGTAAAGTAACTCAGAATCAGGTGGAAATTTATGCGTTGAAACACGACGTTTTGGTTTCGACGATTGCTGGGGATGACAACCAGACTTTGGTTAACAATTTGCCGACGGGTTTGCGGGACAAATTCATTCCAGCCAACTCGATGATTGAAACGTCCATCGGAAACGTTGGCATGATTATGCACTGTGCTCCCATTTTATTGAACACAGGCTGGGTGGAAAGCGAGCAGGATGATTTCAATTACTATCGCACCGGAATCAGTCGAACAATCGCTGGTTTTATCGAAAAAATGGACAAAGAGCGGGTAGAAGTGGCTAAGAAACTGGGTCATCCGATTGAAACGGCGGTTGAATGGATGAAACGCACGTATGAATTGGAAGGTGATGATTTATACAGTGTGATCCAAAGCAATGAAGCGTATGCCACCATCCAAGCACCGCGTTCTTTGGAACATCGTTATGTCATGGAGGATATTCCAACCGGACTGGTACCGCTGGAAGCGGTCGGGAAAGAACTTGGACTGGAGATGAAGACGATTGGCCTGGTTATTGATTTGGCCTCTACTCTCCTGGAAATTGATTTCCGCAAAGAAGGACGTAATTTGCATGAATTAATAGAAGAAAATGGAATATCGGCACGAATGATTCTTAATTAGAGGAGGTTGCTGCATGCCAGTTAAAGATAATGAAGTTTTTGCTTATTTAAAACCGTCACTTGATGCCCATACATTAGGTGTGAATGCGGCGGCTGAACTACTACGGAGCTGTGGTTACGAGGTCATCACGGGAGATACGCAGATTTCCAGTATCTTGAATGACATTCGTTATCAATCCAATCAAGAGAAATTGGTGGCTTGGTTACGGGAAAATAAAATTACCCATGTGGGCCTGAGTTATCGGTTGGATGAGGGAGTAGCCGTTAATATGGTGGGGTATGTCCTGTATGCTTTACGGGCCAATAACATGTTGGCAACGCAAGGTGGGCCGATTAATGGTATTTCTTTTGCCGGCTTGCCGAAAGCTTGCAAAATGATCAAGGAGCAATTCAACGATGTCATTCTGACTTTTCAAGGGAGTGAATCGCCACAGGAAACGTTAGGGAAATACGGTGTGCCCGAAGAACGCATTCCCGCTGAAATGAAGGAAGGCAGTAAATACGATGAAACACTCCTGAAATTCGGGGAGGCCATCATTCGTAAAAAAGCCTACCTGGATATGAAACCGATCGCACGTGCGAGCTACCAAGATAAAGGGACAATGAAAGATACGCTGGTAAAAAGGTTGAACGCCACCATGACCGACAACTACGCCCCTTTGTTGCGAGCACACGTTGGACCATTTTCTTCGACCGCGACACGCGAAGAGAATGTCGAAGAGTTCTTGAATTGGTGTAAGCATCTCTCGGACACGGGCTATTTGGATATCGTTTCGATCGGTAGTTCGCAACTTTCGCAATCCAATTTCGGGGAAGACTGGGGCGACCGACCCAATGGCGGAGGTGTACCGGTTAATAAACCGGAAGAATTTGAGCAAATCGCCGCAGCAGCGAGCCCGATGTTGGTCCGGACTTATTCCGGAACCCAACGCATTCCGGAAATGGCCAAGGTTTATGAAGACCATTTGAATACAGCCTGGCATGCTTTGTCGTTATGGTGGTTCAATAAGATGGATGGGCGCGGACCGTATGATGTTTATAAGAACTTGGTCGAACATGTTAAGACCATGAAATACATTGCGACAACCGATAAACCGTTCGAACCTAATACACCGCACCATTTCGCTTTCCGCGGGGCGGATGATACGACATATGTACTGTCCGCTTACTTGGCAGCCAAACTGGCTAAAAAAGTGGGCATTAAGACGTTTGTTCTACAAATCATGTTGAACACGCCCCGTTATACATGGGGTGTGCAGGACTTGGCCAAAGCGCGTGCGGCTTTGAACCTGGTTCGTAATTTGGAAGATGAGAATTTCCGGGTTATTTTACAACCCCGGGCTGGTTTGGACTATTTCTCACCGGATTTAGATCAGGCCCGCATTCAATTGGCCGCGGTTTCGGCTTTAATTGATGATATCGAACCACAAAACGATCAAAGTCCACCTGTCCTTCATGTCGTGAGCTATTCAGAAGCGGATCATTTGGCAACACCTACTGTTATAAACGAGAGTGTTCAGATCACGCAAACCGCAATCCAGGAATACCGGCGTCAACGTCGTTGTGGCTTGGTACCGGACATGAGCAAGAATGAAGATGTGTTAGCGCGCACCGAAACATTGCTGAAGCGGGTGGGGACGATGGTGGATGCCATCGAAGAACATGTTACAGATCCCTATTCTCCCGAAGGATTCTATACTATTTTCGCTGCTGGCTTTATGCCAACACCGTATATTTGGGCAGAAAAAGATGAATTTGAATACGTCACAAAGTGGCGTACAAAACCTTATCATGGTGGCGTCTGGGTGGTGGACGAAGAAGGGAAACCAGTGTCAGCCGAGCGCGTCGCTTCGGAAGCCATCCGGCACATTCCAGAGATTCAATATCGCTTGAAACAGCGTAACGCCGGACTGATAATATGAGAATTATTGTGGGGATTGTTTTTAAGTTGACAATTAACCAAAAAAATCACAAGTTTTTAAAACCACTGATTTTAGCTTCACATGGCGGTTGGTGAACATTATTAATTAACTTTTTCAATCATTAATTGAGTCAATATCCTTAGGTAAAACGCATAATTTTTTATAACCTCTTGATTTCATGGTATGATGGTAACAGTAAATATTAAATCTAGAAACATGGAGGAAATAATCATATGCTAATCGGGATACCGACAGAAATCAAAAACAACGAAAACCGCGTAGGACTTACGCCAGGTGGTACTGAGCTACTTGTTAAACAAGGACACAAAGTCATGGTGCAAGCGGGGGCGGGAGTTGGATCAGGATTTACTGATGAGCAGTATACTGAAGCTGGGGCAACACTTGAGCCGTCTGCTGATAAAGTATGGTCAGCTGAAATGGTCATCAAAGTTAAAGAGCCACAACAAACAGAATATAAATATTTCCGTAAAGACCTAATTCTATTCACTTACCTACATCTTGCAAATGAACCTGAATTAACAACTGCTTTAGAAGAATCTGGTGTGACTGCAATTGGTTATGAAACAATGCTTAGCGAGACAGGTACACTACCACTACTGAACCCGATGTCAGTTATTGCAGGACGTTTGGCTGTTCAAATCGGATCACACTTCCTGGAAAGCCATAACGGTGGAAAAGGAGTATTGATCGGTGGCGTACCGGGTGTTCAAAACGGTAAAGTTGTCATCATCGGTGGCGGGGTTACCGGACGTAATGCCTTGCAAATCGCTTTGGGTATGGGTGCTCATTGTACTGTTTTAGATGTGAGACCGGAAGTATTAACTGAAATCGAAGCTTTATACGGAACAGAAGTTGTGACACTTATGTCCAACGCTGTAAATATTGAAGAAGCACTTAAAGATGCAGACATCGTGATTGGGGCAGTCTTGATTCCAGGACGTAAAGCACCAACCTTGGTTACTGAGAAAATGGTTTCTCAAATGCAACCAGGTTCAGTGATTGTGGATATCGCTGTTGACCAAGGTGGTATCTTCGAAACTGAAGATCGCACCACAACACATGATGATCCCGTTTACGTTAAACATGGTGTTCTTCATTACGCTGTTCCAAATATGCCAGGTGCGGTTGCACGTACATCAACAATTGCTTTAACGAATGCAACTTTGCCATTTGCAGCTAAAATTGCAAAACTTGGACACATTGAAGCAGCTAAAGAAGACGGTACTATCTTAACTGGCTTCAACGTATTTAAAGGTAAAGTTACCAACGCTGACGTTGCTGACTCACTTGGTAAAGAGTACGCAGAAATTACAACGTTGCTATAAAATAGAAAACAGGAGGTTCGGCGCTATGCCGGACCTCCTGTTTTTAATTAAATTGAAGATAAATATCCAATCCGTAGGGAATTTCGCTCATAACGAGTTCACCTTCAACAATCTGTTTGCTTCGACCGCCAATCACGTACACAAAAGCAGTCAGCATCGTTGACCCGAAGTAAGGCTTGATTGCCTCCACCTTATCAGCCGGAATTTTTCCGAGCGCGATTCCTTCAATAACCAAGGTGAAATCCGGTTCAATCGCCACATTCATCGTGGTTACTTCCTCAAACTCGAAAATTCGGCGTTCGCCATCGCGGAAATCAGCGTCCACTCGTCCTTGATATGGCTTAACGAACGGATCCTCGGCAATAATTTTTTTCGCAATTTCCTGAACAACCGCTTTATCTGCAACCATCTGACGGTCCGTCATCCGGGTTTCAAACTTCACATCCGAACCCAATGACTGTTCAGGCGCTTTGGTAGCAGTTGGAGCGACCGGTTTTTTATTTCCCTTGAAAAAATCAAATAATCCCATTCTGTCACCTCGACTTCATTTGAGACTATCGTACCACAAAACCGCTTACTTATCAGACCAAACTGTCGCCAAAGTCTTCGCAAATACTTCTTCTGGCTGTGCACCCGACACTGCATATTTTCTGTCGAAAACAAAGAAAGGAACGCCTTGGACTCCGATTTGCTTCGCTTCGTTAATTTCCGCGCGCACGTTTGAAGCATAGCGCTCCGATTCCAAAACTACCCGTGCTTCTTCGCGGTCCAGACCTATTTCAGCCGCCAAATCCACCAATGTATTAAAATCACTAATTAATAATGAATCAGTGAAATAGGCTTTTTTCAAACGTTCGTCATATTCGTTCCCTTTTCCAACTTCCTTCGCGTAATGGAATAAACGGTGAGCATCAAACGTGTTCGCATATTGGGCAGTATCGTTATTGAAGGTTAACCCGACAGTGTCTGCCATTTCCGCAACTTGTTTATTCATTTGTTCGACTTGCGGCAAAGGCATGCCTTTGAGTTCTGCCAACGTTTCATTCATGGTTTTACCTGGAATGTGTTTGGCGGTTGGATCTAATTGGTAGCTTTTGTATTCAATTTCAACGTCTTCTGCATGGTCGAATTTTGCCAATGCGTCTTCGAGGCGCTTATTGCCGATATAGCAAAAGGGACATACGAAGTCGGACCAAATTTCTATTTTCAAATGACTTCCTCCTAAATGGTTTGTATAATGAATATAGCAAAGAGAAGATTCGGATTCAAATTTTTGGATTTTGAGATAAGAGGTGCAGGATGAACAGATTTGATGAAATTGCCGGAGATTATGATGAAGATATTTACCCTTTAAATGAAAAGGAATTTGTGACGCCAACGGTTGAAAAACTGGCAGAGTTGGCGCCCGGAAATGATGTTCTGGAACTGGCGGTAGGGACCGGACGGATTGCCATTCCATTAGCGGAACGTGGGTTCCAGGTGACCGGTATGGATATTTCGGAGGGGATGCTTCAGGAACTCCACAAGAAAAGTGACCGGGTTAAAACACTGGTTGGAGACATGCGCAATGGAGCTGTGGATGCGCAGTTTGACTTGGTGTATTTAATTTTTAATGGCATCACGTACGCATTGACGTTGGACGACCAAGTGGCGACTATCCAGAATGCCGCGCGTCACCTGCGACCGGGTGGGGTGCTGGTCATCGAAACGTTCGTCCCGCGGGTTCATGAAATTGTGGGGGATAACCGTGCACCATTTGCTTTGGAAGAAGATTTTATTGGCTATGATGAGTATGATCGTGTTAACCAAAAATTGATTTCAAAGCAATTTGATTTGTCAGAAGGCCAGGTTGCATCCCACCAAACTGAACATCGTTACGTATGGCCATCAGAACTGGAATTAATGGGTCGTTTGGCAGGCTTGGAAGTCGCCTATAAGTGGGGGGATTGGACCGGCGAAGCGTTGACTAATGATTCTGACGATATGATTATTGTTTTTCGCAAAAAGTGATTACTCAGATGGAAAAATGACTTTGAGTAATCACTTAATGGGTAAAACTGATTACTCAAACGCAAAATCCCACTTGAGTAATCAGTTTAAACACAAAAGTGATTACTCAAACAAAAAATCGCGCCTGAGTAATCACCCCAACAAGAAAACCGCCCAATCACAATGGATTGAGCGGTTTTCTACATGAATAAACTTAAAAGAATCGGCATGAAAACGGCCGGTGCAAAGTTCATCACTTTTAAATCAGTGATTTTCAACATATTCAAACTTAAGGCAATAATCAATAGCGAACCAACGCTGGTCAAATTATTAATCACGCCCTCTGTCAAGAGTGGAGCCAAGAATGAAGCGAAAACTGCCAAGCTGCCTTCATAAGCTATAATGACAAAACCGGACAGGGCAACGCCAATTCCCAGAGTTGAAGCCAAGACAATACAAACAATTCCATCAATCAAAGCTTTGGCAAATAGGGTACTGTGATCGTTGGCTAAACCACTCTGCATGGAACCAACTATTCCCATTGCCCCTACACAAACAATCAAACTGGCGGTCACAAATCCCTGCGCGATCGGAATCGTCTTATCCTTCGAATTTGCCGCAAATTTCAGTTCGAGTCGATTGCCAAAAGCATTTATCTTTTGATTCAAATCAAAGCCTTCACCAATCAAGGTTCCGAAAACCATGGAGAGAATGATGACCATCATATCATCGCCACTCAACAAACCGCTGATGCCGATATATAAAACACATAATCCTAGCGCACTCATCAAAGTATTACCGAGTCGCTCAGGCAAACCGCTCTTCAAAGCCAGTCCAATTATGCCGCCTATAATAATGGCAACGCCATTAACCAGAGCACCCGTTAAAATCATCTTTTCACCTCATAATTATTATAATTTTGCCCGCAAAGCATCCGCGATGCCGCGCAAATGCTGCATGTCTTCTTTAGTTGGCTCTTCAATGGTCATCAATAACGTATCATTGACCACGTTGTCCTCTTCGTCATAAGCCATAATATACATATCCCCAAAGACATCATCCAAATCCTTGATTTGTTCAACGACGATATCCAACTTACTCTCACTATTTTCTGATTTAAAGGTCTCAAATTGTTTTAACAGTTCTTCTAAGTCCATTTTTGTTAACCTCTTTCTCATTTTGATAGCTCATTTTATCAATGATTTTAAAGATAAACAATAACTTTTGGATTTCAACGCAAAATTGCTTACAATAGGTGTATAAGAGGGAGGTGTCAATATGGCGAAGTATCTAATTGTTAACGCAGATGACATGGGAATCTGCAACGCGACCAATGCCGCAATTGAGGAACTGGCTTTAGCTGGAAGAATTACAGCCGCATCTTTGATGATCCTTGGTGATAGTGTGCAAGATGCCGTCCGCCGTATTGCTAAATTTAAACACCTAATCGGTATCGGCCTACACGTAACGTTGAGGCCAGATGAAGAAACCACTCGTTGGTTAAGCGATGAACCCCAAAACATGTACGAAGAAACCAAAAGTATTACGGCCATGAAAGAGATCGCCGCGCAATTTGAAAAGGGTCGAGCCTATGGTATTGCGTTTGATCATCTGGACAGCCATGGTGGAAGTCTTCATCAAGAAAGCCAGGTGGAATGTTTACCGGTTTGTCTTCATTTTTGTGCAACCCATAAATTACCTTTCCGCTATCCCAAAAATGAAAATGCCCTGGTCGACGTTACACCACATCCTTTAACCAAGCGAGTGGAGGACGCACAGTGTGAAGTCGCAGAGTTTGCCGAGAAAAAGGGTGTTCCTTTACCGGATCAAGTATTTTCCAACTTACTTCCGATTGAGGATATACAGTCGTACGAAGATTTGAAAAAATTTTACCTGGATGCGTTGCGCAACCTTCCTGAAGGAATCACCGAAGTCTATTTACATCCCTCAACCTCCGATAGTATCTTTTTCGAACAAAAACCTGAATGGCAGAAACGTGTATGGGAGTATGAATTTTTGATGGACGATGATTTTTTAAGAGTCATCACCGAAGAAGATATTCAGTTGGTCACGTGGTCTGAAGCGTTCGAATCTAAATAATTGACGTGCATGAGAGTATGCTGTGGCATACTCTTTTTTTTATGCGAAAAGCAATGCTTGACATTGACTAGGCAGGCAATTAAAATCGAGGGAAGCAATTTTAAAAATACATAAGCAAAGGTCGTAAAATATGAACGAACCACACTTAAATAAAAATATAAGTAGTCTCACTGCGCTGACTGTTCTCGTTGGTACGGTTATTGGTGCAGGGGTCTTTTTCAAACCCACTGCTGTTTATTCTGCAAGTGGTGCTCCGGGAGTAGGACTCCTGGCATGGTTGGTGGCTGGATTTATCACGATTACCGGTGGCCTGACCGTCGCCGAAATTGGGACGATTTTTCCCCAAACAGGCGGTTTAATGGTTTACATGGAAAAAGTATACGGTGAATTCTGGGGATTTTTGGCCGGTTGGGCGCAGATGGTTGTGTACTTCCCAGCTAATTTCGCTGCGTTGGCCATCATTTTTGCAACGCAAGCCATTAGTTTAACGGGATTGGATGCCGTGTTGACGGTTCCGATTGCAATCGGTGTTTCACTCTTTATTGCGGCCATGAACTCACTGGGTACAAAGTACGGGGGGGCTATCCAGAATATTGCCACCTTTTTGAAATTAGTGCCGCTGGTTGCCATCATCATCGCCGGTTTCCTTTACCAAGGAGAAGGTACCGCGCAGCTGTTACCGTTCGCGGCGAGTGACCGTCCTTTTTTCACAGCTTTTAGTTCTGCTTTGGTTTCGGTTTTATTCGCCTATGATGGGTGGATGAACGTTAGCACATTAGCCGGAGAAATGAAAAATCCTGGTAAAACCCTGCCACGGGTTATCGTTGGTGGCTTGTCCATCGTCATGGCGATTTACTTGGCTATTAACGTGGCTTATCTATTTGTGGCCGACAGTGCGACTTTGGCAGCGACCGAAACACCAGCCGCAATTGTAGCATCAAGGCTGTTTCCAGGTATCGGCGGTGACTTAATAACAATGGGAATTTTGATATCTGTTTTTGGAGCCATGAACGGCTATTATATGTCCGGGATTCGTATCCCTTACGTATTGGCCCAAAAAGGCATGTTGCCTTTTTCCAATTGGTTCAAAACCCTGCAGAAAAAATCCAATGTTCCGGTAAACGGTGGGGTAGTCATGCTGGTCATTTCAATTTTGATGATGTTGACGGGCTCGTTTAACCAATTAACGGATTTAATCGTTTTTGTAATTTGGATCTTTACAACACTGACATTCCTGGCCGTCATGATCATGCGTAAGCGTGCGCCAGAAATCGAACGTGCCTACAAGGTTCCGCTGTATCCTTTTATTCCGTTATTGGCAATTGCAGGCGGTTTGTTTATATTGGTGAGCACGCTCCTCACGCAGCCCTTGAATGCTTTACTGGGAATAGGGTTAACCCTAATGGGTGTACCGGTATATCTGTACGCAAGAAAAAGTATCCCAGTACCTGTTGTTTCCAAAAAGAATAAATTAGAAAGAGGCTGATGCAGCCTCTTTTTTCTATCTGGAAAAGGTGACTATTAAGATTCGTTATTTGAGCTAATCGGCGTTTTTTCATTCTCAAGACTGATGCCCCAGCTATTGCCATGTAGTAGTATAATATAATACAAGAAAGGTGGTTCAGCCATGAATAAATTCACTTATTATTTGCAAGAAATCTCTAAATCTGTTTCCACTGGTATCATTGGTTATTTGAAAGCAACATTGAAACTAGCTCTTTTGGGATTTTTGATATTGAGTATTGGATTATGGTTCTTCCGGGTTGATTTCTGGTTCATCAAGGCATTGTTAATTGCAGTTGTTGACATCATCCCCGTTGTAGGGAGTGGGATTGTCATGATTCCCTGGGCGCTCATCCATTTTTTCATGGGGAACACAACCCTCGCCTGGCAAATTGGGATTTTATATATCATTTTAGCAGTGGTGAGGCAGATTGCTGAGCCAGTATTGACGGGTCGCGCAATCGGTGTACATCCTATTTATACATTCCTTGCCTCCATTGTTTGCATCATGATTTTTGGACCACTCGGAGCTGTACTTGGCGCAATCGTAGCGGTTGTTTTTAAATCTGTCTTCGAAGTGCGGCGTTATCAAGAACGTGATCACCTCTAAATCCTATCCAATTTGCCAAATAGCGCGGTTTTCAGTATAATGTAAAACGTTGGTCCGTGAATGGACTCTATGCTATGGATAGAAAGAGGTAATTAATAATGAAGAAGAGAATTGACTTAACAGGCAGACAATTTGGCGATTTGACGGTTCTAGGTAAAGCAGAATCTAACCAAAAAGGCCGTTTCTGGAAAGTAAAATGTGTCTGTGGTAATGAATTAGTTGTTAAGCAATCTGATTTGAAAAACCAAGTTATCACAAGCTGTGGTCACGAAGTAACAGAAGCAACAAAACAAGCTAAACCAGCGGCACCGAAAAAAGCAGCAGCTCCTAAAAAAGCTAAAGCTCCCGCTCAAAAAACTTCAAACAGCACCGGATACGTTGGCGTTTCGAAAGTAGAACTAAAAAGTGGCACACGCTACAAAGCGAACATCAGTGTCGACGGTAAGAACAAGCATCTTGGAACATTCGATACACTTGAGGAAGCTGTAGCAGCTCGCCAAGAAGCAGAAGAATTATACAGATAACAAAAAGCGTGGAGGGCGACTCCACGCTTTTTCTTTTTAAATAAACAACCCATCAGCCTCAATTGCTTCGCCCAATGCAAGCAACCAATCTTCTCGGCCTTTCGGAGCCGTGAACTGAACGCCCAATGGCAAACCGTTCTCGGTTAAATGAACCGGTAAACTTAAAGCCGGCGCACCCGTCAAATTCGCTTGCATCCCGAATGGTGTAATCGGCAAGCTCAAATCAAACATGTCCCAGACAATTTGTTGCTGCTCTGAAGCACCAAACTCCTGAACATTCGCCATCTTTTCCATCAATTCCGCCGACTGCCACGCGGTATCAATCCGCGGTGCCGCATCCGCTGTCGTTGGCGTCAACAACAAATCAAAATCTTCATGGAAAATGGCCATCGCTTCAGCTGCGGCGTCCCAACGTTTCAAAGTGTTCGAATATTCCGCAGCCGTTACCTTTTTACCAGCTTGATACAATACCCAACTCACCAGTTCCATATCATCTAGCGTAAATGCTCGGCCCAAGCTCTGTTCCATGCCTTGCAGCATGGAAGTCGTTTCCCCGCAGTTCATGATGTAATAACTCTTCATCAAGGCCACACCGTCATAATCGGGATCCTTTTCCACCACTTCATGGCCATTCGCTTCCAACCAGTCCACCATTTTCATGACCGCATCTTTTGCTTCCTGACTCACAACAGACAAAATAGGGGATTTCAATGAATAAGCTACCTTAAACTTCCGGCGTCCATTTGCAATGAAGCCATTTGGTAATAAAGGTGCCTGAAATGCCGCAGCTAATTGAACCGTCTGCATCGCCTCAACCATGGCCACCGTATCACGAATCGATTTCGTTAATGCAAAATCAATCGAGGCTCCTTGCCAATTCCGCCCCGAACCAGGTCCGACTGGCATGCGTCCGCGTGTGGGTTTTAGTCCGACCAATCCTGTAAACGAGGCAGGAATCCGAATGGAACCACCACCATCACTCGCACCGGCTACTGGTACCATGCCCGCCGCAACCGCTGCGCCGGCACCGCCACTGGAACCACCTGGTGAATAGTCCGTATTCCAGGGATTACGCGTAGAACCATAAATGCGCGCATCCGTAATATTCTTGAAGCCAAATTCTGGTACATTCGTTTGCCCAACCACCACGAATCCCGCATCCAATAACTTTTGTGTATAGTGGCTTGTCTGCGCACTCACATAATCCTTCAACAAAACGGAACCGGAAGTACTCGGCTCACCCGCCAAGGTCTGCCCCATATCTTTCAATAAAATAGGGACGCCGCCGAATGGTTTCCCACTGAAGTCACGCGTCTCTGCTTCACGCAAAGCCGCCTCAAAACGGGGATGGATGACCGCATTTAAGGAAGGATTTTCTTTTTCAATCTTATCTATTGTTTGTCGCACCAATTCTGTTGGTGAAACTTTTTTATCCCGAACTAACGCCGCAAAATGCAACGCATCTTCTTCACGATTTATCTGCAAAACGAAATCAGCTCCTTTAAAGTCATATTTTGATTATAGCATAGAAAGCGATTATCAAAATTTGTATTAAGGGTATAATATACCTATGCATGAAAATTGAAGCATTGGAGGAGCACGGATGAAGAAGAAAAAATGGTTTTTTATTTTAGCGTTAGCTATCCTGGCAACACTGGGATTTATTACTCTACAATTCACCCAAAAAGAACAGCCGGTGGAATCGATTGTTGATGAAGACCCATATGGCATTGAATATTATATGGTTCCGCCCATGGAACAAGTTTTTGTAAATGGTGTCGTAAAGCCGGAACAATCCCAAGATTTCCATCAGGACCAAACGCTTGGTGAAATGAGTGATTTGGCTGTTGCGAACGGTGAAATTGTTGAAACCGATACGCTGCTTTACAGCTATACGAATGAAGACGTTCAAAAAGAAATCAACCAATTGACCAATGAAGTGGCCCGTCTGGAAACACAGCGCGCCAATACTGCCTATAAACAGCAGCTCGCCATCGATCGCTGGTATGAAATGCCTGAAGAAGAGCGGACACAAACCCTGGAGGAAATTTATATGGAGTTCAACCTATCCGAACTCGATTCTCAAATCCAGGAGCAATACACCAACATCGCGATGATGGAAGAGGACATTTATACCGAAGTCCTTGCACCCTTCAAGGGAAAAGTGGTCATACCTGAAGAAAAAACCGCTGATACACCACTCTTGAAGCTCATTTCCGAGAACTTCTACGTTTCCGGTACCTTGAATGAGAAGGATTTGGAAAATGTAAAGATAAACCAAGCCGCAGACATTACCGTCGTTTCCAACAACTTTACGACACAGGGAAAAGTTTCTTTCGTTGATACGACACCCACCGAAGCCAACAGTGATCCTTACGGCGGCGCATCGACTATGTCTTCCTACCCGGTGAAATTAAGTTTTGATTCGTTGGAAGGAATTGTAAATGGGTATCACGTGCAGGCAACAATCCAATTGGAAGACAATCAAGTCGTTATTCCCACCGAAGCGATTCATACAGAGGGCAATAGCCATTATGTTTTGGTAAACGATTTTGGAACAGTAGCGAAACGTAGCATCCAACTTGGAAAAGAGACAGGAGGAAACACCATCGTCACAAGTGGTCTGGAAGCGGAGGATGAAATCATCATCTCATCAGAAGTTCCCGTTCAAGAAGGTGATATCCTGGATCCCGGTATGATGGACGTGCCAGAGGGGGAGTAGCACATGGAAATAGCGAAACGTCGTAAACTGGTGGAAATTAAAGAAGCCCGTAAAGTTTTTACTTCGGGAAAAATAGCAAATACCGTTTTAAAAGATGTTGATTTAACGATTTACGAAGGTGATTTTTTAATGATTTTGGGTAAATCGGGAAGTGGTAAAACGACTTTAATGAATATTATCGGCTTTTTGGATCGCTTAACGGAAGGTAATTATTATTTCCTGGGTGAGGAGGTCGCGAATCTGACTGAGAACCGCAAATCGGAAATTCGCAATGAGAATTTTGGTTTTATTTTTCAACAGTTTCATTTGATTGAATCCTTGAATGTTCATCAAAATGTCGAATTGCCGCTTGTATATAATGGAAAAGCCAGCAAAAAAGAACGCTGGGATGCGGCGGGAAAATATTTGGATTCGGTCGGGATTCCGGAAAAGATGAAAGCAAGGACGACGGAATTGTCAGGTGGTCAGCAACAACGGGTGGCGATTGCGCGGGCGCTAATAAACGAACCGTTGTTGATTATGGCGGATGAGCCGACTGGGGCGCTGGATTCTGAAACAGGAACAGCTATTATGGAGTTGTTAAAAGGATTAAATCGCGAGGGTAAGACTATCGTCATGGTAACGCATGATGAGGATTTATTGCAATATGCCACCCGGGTTATTCGGATGCATGATGGTAGTTTCGTGGAAGAGGAGGCGGCAGGGTGATTCGAAATATTTTGATGAGTACGTTACTCAGTTTACGTGCCCATAAACTGCGTGTTTTCTTGACGATGGTCGGAATTATCATCGGGATTGCCTCGGTCGTCACGATTGCGGCACTAGGGGAAGGTGTGCGCCGGGAAAGCTTGAATTTGGCGGATACGACTCAAGCCAATGTTATGACTGTACAGCATGGAATTGCCCAAACCGATGATTCAGGCATGATGTATATTGAAGATACGTTTACTTTCTCGAAAGCGGATATGCGGCGTATTTCTCGAATCGAAGGGGTTGCCTCGGTATTGCCGGGTTACGGATCCTGGTCGGGTTCAAATACGGATATGTTTGATGTGAATTTGGATTACTTTGGGGCGCAGGCGTATACGGCCGTCACACCGTTTAAGCAAGAAACCCGGATTCAATATGGTCGCGATATCACACCGCATGATGTCGATCGGGATGTGATTGTATTGTCAGGTGATGTTTTGCAATACGGCATTGCGGTAGATGATCCCGAAACGTTGATTGGACAAGCTGTTAGTATGAACGGCTTTATGTATGAGGTAATTGGAATTAAAGAGCCCTATGATTATGAAAGCATGGTGCCGGACACGACTTATACTTGGGAAGATGCTTACACGAGTGTTGTGCCACATGCAGCTTACAACCAATTGACTGGGGCACGGGAAATTCGTCAACTGAAAGTCAAAATAGCAGATGCAAGCGACCGTGAAATCGTCACGATGGCGGTAATCGATGACTTAATGACTGCCTATCCAAACGATGAAGGCTATTTTGAAGAAGACCGCTCCAATGAACAGATGATGGAAGAAATCAATACTTATATCAATGGCATTGTCATGTTCTTGGTGGCGATTACGGCGATTTCATTATTTGTTGGAGGAATTGGTGTCATGAATATCATGTACGTTTCGGTTACCGAGAGAAAACGCGAAATCGGCATCCGACGCGCAATTGGTGCCAAACCTCGGATGATTTTATGGCAGTTTTTGTTGGAAGCAGCCTTTATCACTTTTATTGGTGGTGTGATTGGATTGTTATTGGGATATGGCGCTGCTCTTTTAGTGGGTTACTTCATCAATATCCCTGTTTTCTTGACACCATCCATCATGATTATTTCTACGTCCGTTTCAATCGTGACTGGACTTGTATTTGGCATTATTCCTGCTTTGAGTGCTTCACGCATGGATCCGATTAAGGCGATTTATCAATAGGCAATGATTTTTGTGTGACAATTATTCATATATCAAAAGAACGGACTGGGAAAAATCCCAGTCCGTTCTTTTAATAACTCGCAATGGCTTTTTTTATGTCAGCGATGGAAAGGCCGAGCTTTTGCTCTTCTTCTTCACTAAGGGGTAAGGCGATTTGCAGTTCCAAGCCGTCTTTTCCAATGATGCATGGAGTACTGAAAGCAACCTCGCCGGTCATACCATACAAACCATCAATCGTCGCACAAACAGGGAAGATGGCTTTTTCATCCAAAGCAATGGCACGCAAGATGGCTGCAGCTACCTCGGCTATGGCTGTGTTTGTCCAGCCTTTCCAAATAAAAACATCATTTGCTGTTTGGACTACTTCTTGGGTAATAGCGTCTGGGGTAAGAGGTTCATGGATCGGCAATAACTGTTGTGCTTCTTTAAAAGGAATGCCGGAAATGGTGATACTGTCGAACAAAGGGAGTGCCGTTGTACCATGTTCGCCGATGACCAGTCCACTGACCGCTTTCCCGTCTACTTGGAACATGCGTGCAATGATTTGGCGTAAGCGGAACGTGTCCAGAGTCGTACCCGTACCAAAAATCTTGCCCTTTGGATAATCAAATTCATTTTCAGCAATGTACGTCACGGAATCAACCGGGTTGGTGATGATGACGATGATGGCATCGCGCGTGTAACGCGTAATGCCAGCCATAACTTCGCGTACTTCACGGATATTTTCTTTCCCCCACGCCGTACGAAGAATGCTGTTTTCATTTTCTGGAAGTTCAGGTACGGCTACTGCAATAACAATAATATCTGCATCTTGGCAAGCACGATAATCACCATGTTGAATGGTCGTATTTCCCCGATAGAAGGCAGATAGGGCGTGGGTATTGTCCAAGCCTTCTGCTTCAGCTACCTTTTCTTTTTTATCGATGATAGTGATAGTAGAAAAGAGATTCAAGTGAGCAGCTGACGTCACGACTTGAGAACCCACATGGCCTGATCCAATGACCACAAGTTTGTTTGTTTTCATAATTTTCCTCATTTCTTTTTAATTTATTATAGCGTAATAATCTCGAATTTAAAATATTTTATTAAAACTGTTGACAAAAAATAAGTATCGTTATATACTTATTTCGAAATCAAGATAAATGAATTCGGATATAAAGAATTCAAAGATAAGGAGAACAATAATGTCTAACAAAAGTATTTTTTCGCGATTGGCTTCTTTCTTGAAAGGTAGCGAATCAGCAGCAGTAAATAATCCCACAGTAGAAAAGGAGAACAAAATTATGAAAATCGGAATTATCTCAGGTAGTGTACGTGAAGGAAACAACGCAACAGCAGTATCAGAATGGGTATTGGATTTCGCAACAAAACGTGGCGACGAAGGCGTGGAGTACGAATTAGTTCATCTTGCAGATTTCGATCTACCATTGATGGGCGCTAAAGTTCCAGTAGAATACCAAGAAAAAGCTGGCGCAGCAATCAAAGCTTGGTCAGAAAAAATGGCTTCATTTGATGGCTACATCTTCATCACACCAGAATACAACCATGCTCTAGGTGGCGCATTGAAGAATGCTCTCGATTACTTGAAACCAGAAGTTGCTAACAAAGCAGCTGCAATGGTTGGATACGGTAGCTTGGGTGGCGCACGTGCTCACGAAAACCTACGTATCATCTTGGGTGAGTTGAGTGTTGCGACTGTACACACTACAACTAACTTCTCATTGATGACAGACTTCGAAAACATGTCAGTCTTCAAACCAAACCCATACAACGAAGTAAATGCTAACGGTATGTTGGATGATCTATTGCTATGGTCAAAAGCTTTCGAAACAATTCGTTAATCTGATTTTTCAAGAGTGCCGGGTTTCCTGGCACTCTATTTTTATGCTAAAATAAACTACAAAGGAGTGGTAACGATGACCATCAAAGAACAAGTAAGTAAAGATTTCATTCAAGCGCGTAAAGACCGCGACACATTGAAGACAAACGTTTTACGTATCATCAAATCTCATTTCGATGCCTTCAAAATCGATGAAGGCCGCGACATGGATGAAAAAGAACAAATCAATTACCTTTTGAAAGAACAAAAACAAACCGAAGAAGCCATCACATTTGCCAAAGAAGCAAACCGCGATGACTTAGTGGAAGAAAACCAAGCAAAATTGGCGATTATTTCCAGCTATCTCCCCCAAATGATGACGGAAGAGGAAGTCAGAACATTTTTGACGGAAAAAGGTGTCCCGGATATGGCTATGAAAGATGCGATGAAGTTAGCTATGGGAGAACTTGACGGCAAGGCTGAAAAGAAAATGGTTTCCCAAATCGTCAAAGAATTACTAGGCAAATAATAAATACCCCGAGCCAAATTGGTCTCGGGGTATTTTTGTCAAAACTCTTCGTAAACATTGGGGTCTTGATTGGCGATGCGGCCGTCTGGTTTCGTTAAAGACGAGATAGTAGCCATTTCATCTGCGGTTAATGCAAAATCAAAAATGGAAATATTCTCATGCTGGTGAGCGAAATTCCGCGAACTTGGTATCGGAATAGTTCCCAATTGAACATGCCAACGCAAAATGACTTGGGTCAATGACTTATTGTATTTTTCACCAATTCCGGCAATCACGGGATTTTCCAATAAATCCCCAGCCAGTTTACGGCCCATTGGACTCCAGGACTCAACTTGAATGTCACGCTCCAGTGAATATTCCAATAATTCCTTATTATTAAAATAAGGGTGTAATTCGATTTGGTTCATGCTTGGTAGGACACCTGTTTCTTTCTCCAGGGTCTCAATGTGTTCCGGAAGGAAGTTGGAAACCCCGATGGAGCGAATCAGCCCCCATTTTTGGGCATCGATCAAAGCCCGCCAAGCATCCACAAATTTACCTTGTTTGGGATTGGGCCAGTGAATCAAATACAAATCATAATAGTCCAGATTTGCCCGGTATAACGATTCCTGGATGGTGTATATCGCCTTATCATACTCCTGATAGCGGCCGGGAAGCTTGGAGGTTACCACGATTTCCTCGCGGGGAACACTGCTGCGTTCAATGGCTCGACCAACTGTCGCCTCGTTTTCGTAATTATAAGCCGTATCAAGCAACCGGTAACCATTTTGCAAAGCCGAATCGATGGCGCGCACTCCTTCGGCACCTTTCAAGCGAACCGTACCGAAACCAATAGCTGGAACAATAAGACCATCCCGTAATGTAATCGCTGGTACATCTTGCTGTGACATTTGTCATTCCTCCTAGAATTATGTTAATTCCAGTCTATCAAATTATTCCCTTTATTACCGTTTTTGAACCTCGCTTGGCTTTGTTATTTTTGAACGGCCACTTTATCTTCTAAGTATTCCACAGCTTTCATCGCATTCAACACAATTTCTTTTGTTACATGCGGTACTGCCAAGTTAAATGTCTCTTCTTTTGAAGCAGCAAAGGCGGCAACTTTTTCAGCTTTGGCATAAAAATCCTCTGACACTCCGAAATCAGCAAAACGATGTGGGAAATGGTTCTCAGCAAAGAAGGGCAACAACTTACGGACTTCATCTTCATCCCCGCCAGCCCACAGTTGAACCAACACGCCGTAAGCAACTTTCACACCGTGCTCGTAAAGGTGCGTTTCCGGCACAAGTGACATACCATTATGGATGGCATGCGCACCAGCCATCCGACCATATTCACCAGCAAACCCCCCAACAGTCCCAGCGATTGCTACTACCGCTTCCGCCACATTTTGAAAAGCAGTTGTAACTTCGTGGCGCTCCATGCTTGCCAAAGCTTCTTTACTTTCGGCTAGTAGTAACTCTTGGGTTACCTTTGCCGTGTTCAAACCCACCTGGACCATTGCCGGAAGGGGCCCGACCACATTTCGGGTGATTCCTTCTGCTTCGTACCATTTGGCCAACGTATCGCCAATGCCGCCCATAAAATATTTCTTGGGTGATTCTACTAGTAAGTCCAGATCCATCAAGCACAACAGAGCCGCTTTCTCATAGTATTGCACATTCTTAAACGTATGATCCGGATGATAAACAGCGGAAAGAGGGGTATAAGCCGCACAGGTTCCCAGTACGGTCGGAATGGTTACATACTCAACGTGCAACACTTCCGCAGTCCCTTTAGCTGTGTCCAAAACACGGCCACCACCGATTCCAACCACGCAATCTGTTCCCCGGATTAAGTCAGCTAAACGATCCATGTCTTCATTAGAAGCAGTACCATCATAGCGATAAACGGGTAAATTCAAGGATCCTGAATAATGTTTTTTAAATGCTTCATAAGATTTTTCACCCGTTACCACAACAGGATTTTTGAATGTCGCTAATTTTTCATCGAGATATTTCAATACACCTTGGCCACTTAAAAATTGACCAGGACCTGGACGAACAACTTGACTCAAACGCATAATCGTTTCCTTCTTTCTGAATGTCTATTTCCTATGCTTCAACAACAGCAACTTTTTCTATTTTCACTGTCTCTGCAGCATCTTTGTTGCTACAGAAGCTAGCATATAAAGTCCCAAACAATGTATGGACAATCGTACCAGCTGCACCGGCTAAAGCGGCCGCAGGGTTGAAATGGGTCAAACCAAGACTACCTGCCAAACCGGTATTTTGAACACCGATTTCAATTGCCATTGCACGGGTAGCGGGAAGATCGATTTTGAATAATTTACAAACAGCGTAACCCGCTACGAAGCCAAAAACGTTATGCATCCAAACAATCAAGAACATCACCAATCCAGTCCCTAATAATGTTTCTGAATTCAATGACACTGTTCCGCCCAAAACGAGTAATACAGCTATAGCTGATAAGGAAGGCAGTAAGGTATGGAAAGGTTCGACATACTTGCCTAAGAAACGATTAACGGCCAGCCCACCCAAAATCGGCACCAAAACAACTTTAACGATAGAAAGGAACATTGGCATAAAAGGAATATCTATATAAGCGCCTCCGTAGAAAGAAAGTAATAAGGGCGTCATTACGGGAGATAGCAAAGTTGAAACAGAAGTCGCTGATACTGAAAGAGGCACATCGCCATTTGCTAAATAGGTCAAAACATTTGAGGAAGTTCCACCCGGAACACTTCCGACCAAGATTAAGCCTAAAGCGATATCGGAAGGCAATTGGAATAACTTAGCTAATAAGAATGCTGATAAGGGCATGACGCCAAATTGCATTGTTGCCACCAAGAGTACTTGCCATGGTTTACGGAATACTTCACTAAAATCGCTAGGTTTCATTGTCATTCCCATTGTGAACATGACGATTTGAAGAAAGAATGTCGTATGGCCACTTGCCCATAAGAAGGTTTGTGGTACGAATAGCGCTGCTGCCGCAACAAGCACGACAACAAAGGCAAGATATTTGTTAAAGAAAACATTGAACTGTTTGAATAATTTCATGATAAATCCTCCATTTTTACAATTATTATTTTTAATAGGGCCAATATCACTTTCCATCTCGTCACATCCTTTCGCTAAGAAACAAAAAAAGGCCACCCATTCATACAACTGAATGGGTGGCCTAAGTCCCATTCACCAAACAATCGCGAATAGGACTTAAACATCGTTAGAAATTTTCTACGAGTCTAAATCCTGTTATTAATAATAATAATGATTGCTTGGGTGAATGTGCGGTTCATGGGACATATTCCTCTCGTTTCTTGATTTCATCAAGTATAATGGCCGTAACCTAAAAAAGTCAACTCATTTTTTAACTTTAATTTAATGATGGGGTTTTATTTTTCATTAAAAAAGTATTATATTGTCTTTTTTGCTGGAAAATATAAAAAGTTCTTGGACTACCACAGGGCATTTAAGCTATAGTTAAAAAGCATGAAAAACTAGATAAATGGATAGGTGATAAATGATGCAGTTTATTAAAGCGACACCAAAAGACTTACCTGCAATCATGGAAATTATAGATGACGCAAAGGCACTATTGAAAGCAAATGGCATTGATCAATGGCAAAAAGGATACCCTAATGAACAAGTCTTAGGCGATGATATTGCGAACGATGATTTATATCTTGTTCAAGAAGAAGATGGAATTGTAGCGGTTTTGGCCCTGATTTTCGGCGAAGATCCTAATTATAAAGTGATTGAAAAAGGCAGCTGGTTAACGGACTTTCCTTACAGCGCTATTCACCGTGTAGCAGTCAAAAAGGACAAGCTGGGACGTGGCGTTATGGGTCGTATTTTCGAGGTATCTGAACAGATGACTCGTGAGAAAGGACTCAAATCCTTGCGAATTGACACGCACCCCGATAATCAAAGTATGCAGAGGGCATTAACGAAAGCAGGTTATCAATATTGTGGACATGTTTTCATGGGGAATGGCGATTTGCGTTTTGCCTATGAAAAACCTTTGACTTGAGTGTGATCGGATTCAGTAAAGACTGAAAAATACGGGTATCTGCTTTCATTTCTTCGGATGGCTAGTATTATTTCCTGCAGTAAACGGACGCACACGCGTCCGCTTTTTGTTCTTGGGACAATTATCTTTTTTTATCCTTAGTGCGGCTTTAAGCAGAAAATTATTTTGGGAACGCCGCATTTAAGAGCAAAGTGCGGCGATTAGAAAAATGGTAAGCTCCGAACGCCGCATTTAGGCGCAAAGTGCGGCGATTAGAAAAATGGTAAGCTCCGAACGCCGCATTTAGGCGCAAAGTGCGGCGATTAGAAAAATAATAATCCCCGAACGTCGCATTTGGAGCCCAAACGCGGCGTTCCACGTCTGGTAAAAGTTTAAGCGCCGCACTCAACCCGATTCACGCGAACAACTTCCTGAGTAATCTATCCAGATAAGTTGACGCTATTCTAAATCGTGCATATGTTATAATGAAAAGATGAAATGTTTCTGGGAGGGATTGCAGATGGAATGGGACCATATACCCATGGATTCTTTTTTAGCCAATGACGTGCCTGTGAAAATTGCTGAGAAGGGTTTGCTTATTTATGAAAGTAATGAATTTGTCTCGGTTAAAGCGACCGAAAAGAAAAATAAAGTTACTTTAAAAGCAGATTTTGAAGAAGGCGATACTACTTTGGTTGTCTTCGATTATTCCAAACATCAGCTGACTGCTGAGTGCTCGTGTGAGTACTATGATACGCATATAACACCTTGCGAACATATTATAGCGGTCATATATAAATATAACGAATTAGCAACTGAACATAATACTGGACAGAAACAGAAAAAAGTTGAGCCACCTAAAAACCCCTATCAAGCAGCAGAATACATGATGACTTACATGGCAGATTTCCTTGATGCCGATACAGGGTTCAGGGGGCGCGAGAAATTGAAGTTTGAATATCAATTCGCGATCCAATCACTGGATGATGATGAAGAGTGTTCGGTACGTATCAAAGTCGGAACGGATAAACTTTATCAAATGAAGGATATCGAACAGACGGCTCAAAATTTGTTGGGTGATTATCCGCAAGCTTTTGGTAAACATTTTGAATACGATCCAGCGGAACATTATATCGATTCCCGCGACCGAAACATGCTGCATCTGTTGATGAACTTAAAAGATTACCGCTATCAATCGCGAAACTATTACAATTTTTCAGCCGGGAACAAGAGCGAAATCATTATTCCCAATGTCATGATTAAAGAAGTGCTCAAGAAAATTCTGGAAATGAAGTATCACGTTGTCAAAATCCACCACCGTGATCCTGAGTATTTAGTCATAAAAGATCCGGTCGTATTCGACGAGGGCGAAACGTTGTTGCCTTTGCAGTTTGAAATATCGGAAGATCCGGAACAGGATGGCGTCTACCAGTTCCAGTCAGATGCCCTATTTGATCAGGATTTACAAGTTTTCCCGTATCAAAAAATGATGATTTACGAAAATGATATTTTCTTTTTATCTGAAGAAGATAATCGCCTTTTTCGGATTTTAGCCAATGCGACCGGGAATGACAGAACTCAAACCGTCAAAATACCCAAAACAATGATGCGCGAATTCATGACAAGTTCTTTGCCAACCGTTCAAAAACGCTTCCCTTTGAAAATTTCTCAAAAAGTCCAGGAAGAATTCCAGAGAAAACCATTGAAAGCCAAACTTTACCTGGATATGCTTGAAGGTAAACTTTGGATTGATTTGAAGTTTTTCTACGGAGAAGAAAGCTACCGTCCCATGATTTACAATGACCACAACACCTTGCCTGAAACAGTCTTAAACGATTTGCAGGCGGAGGGTAAAATCTTGAACGTTATCTACGATTTCGAATTTGAATTTACTTATGAGGAAGACCAACTGACATTAAGTGATCCTGATGATATTTTCCGTTTCATTTATGATGCATTGCCGGAGTTAGGTCCCTTGATGGAAGTTTATACGACCTCGAGTGTGGAACACCTGATTTATACAGCGCCAACGTCACCGCGTTTGGTGATTGACATGAATGAAAAAAGCAATCTCCTGCAAGTGACATTTGATATTGAAGGCATCAATGAAACTGAGTTGCGTAAAATCATGAAGGATTTGGCTGCCAACAAACGCTATCGACGTTTGTCGAATGGGAAGTTGGTCAATTTGCAGGATAAAGTTTTCCAGCAGTACCAAGATACCTTGGATAAGTTGGATATAAGTCCAAGTAAAGTCAAGAGTGAGATGGAAATGCCGTTGCATCGTATTTTCGCATTAGATGATGAAATGCTGAAGCTAGCCGATTTGAAAAATCCAGTTAAAGAATTTTTGAAACGACTTGATTCATTGGAAGAAAAAAACTATCCATTTCCCGAGGCACTCTCTGCCAAATTACGTCCTTACCAAGAAGAGGGCTATCAATGGCTAAAAACATTAGATGAATATGGCTTTGGTGGTGTGTTGGCCGATGACATGGGATTAGGAAAAACCATTCAAGCTCTCACTTACATTGCATCGACAATTGAAAAAGAGAATGAACCTATTTTAGTGATCTGTCCTTCCAGTGTTCTTTTCAACTGGCAAAAAGAGGCGAAACAGTTCATTCCGGGCATCGAGCCCGTCTTGATTACCGGCACCAAAGAAGAACGCGAAGCTTTGATTAAAAAAGCGAAACAAGACCAGACAAAACTTTGGATTACCTCCTACCCAGTATTGTTGCGCGATGCGGAATATTATCAAGACATCCATTTCCGTAGTGTCATTCTGGATGAGGCACAAATCGTAAAAAATAATATTGCCAAAACGACCAAAGCCGTCCGTCAAATCAAGGCGAACACCAAATTTGCCCTGAGCGGAACGCCTTTGGAAAATCAACTGGGAGAACTGTATTCAATCTTCTCGATTGTGGTACCGGGTCTGTTTCCCACTCAAAAAGGGTTCAAGGATTTGGACATCGCCCAAATTAATCGTAAAATCCGTCCATTCGTATTACGTCGCTTGAAGAAAGACGTGTTAACAGAGTTGCCGGACAAAGTGGAATCAATCGAGTATATCGATTTGGCTGAAAGCCAAAAATCGTTATATCTCTCCCAATTACGTTTGGTGCGTAACGAAACCAGCGAGTTGCTGGATGCAGGGACGGTCGACGAGAACCGCATCAAGATTTTGGCAGGGCTAACCCGATTACGCCAAATCTGTTGCGATCCGCGTCTGGTTAATCCGGATTATGAAGGCGAGTCAGCGAAGCTAACTCGTTTGATGGAATACTTGGATAATGCCCGTGAAAATGGTAAACGCGTTGTGTTGTTCTCACAATTCACCCAAATGCTGCAACTGATTCAAAAACGATTAGCCGAACAAAACCGTGATTATTTTTATTTGGATGGCCGCACTGCCAATATTGATCGTTTGAAACTGACGACCCGTTTCAACGAAGGTGAGAAAGATCTATTCTTGATTTCGTTACGGGCAGGTGGAACGGGTCTGAACTTGACCGGTGGCGATACGGTTATCTTATATGATAGCTGGTGGAACCCTGCCGTTGAAAGCCAGGCTACCGACCGCGTTCATCGCTTCGGTCAAACCAAAAAAGTCCAGGTTATCCGCATGATTTGTGCGGGAACCATTGAGGAACGTATAAACGAATTACAAGGCAAGAAAAGGGAATTGATTGACCAAGTCATTACGGAAGGAAAGCAATCTTTCAGTAGCTTGACGAAGGACGAAATCATGACGATTTTAGCAGAATGAAGTAACCTCCCCACTGATTAAGGTGGGGATTTTTAATTTGCCACAATTGGTAACGTTCTCATCACGGCGGCGGTCATGCTATAATAATATTAAATGAAAGGTTGCTGGGAATTTAATGAAAGTGTAGGTGAATCCTTGTGGCAACTAAAAATGCTGTTGGAAAGTTAGAAAACATTTATACGGAAGTGACCGAGCTACGGGAAGCCGTTTTTAAAGAAGGGCAAAAGTTGTATGAAGAGTGGCTACCGTTAATTGAGCGAGAAGATTACCGCGAGAGTGCTCTGAACCTCGCTTATTATGTAGCATTGCGCCGCCGTGATATTCGTTCTTTGCAGGTTAAGTTATCGAAGTGGGGGCTTTCTTCATTAGGACGGTTGGAAGCTAAAGTATTGCCACAACTGGATGCGTTACTGGTTGTTTTATCCAAATTGCTGGATAAGGATTTGAAACTACTCCATGAAATCGATTCTTCGGAAATGGCAAAACTTCGTGTTGATTACCTGGAGAAGCATACCGACGAAGTTTTCGGTCCTAAACCGAAAAAAAGGTATACGCGCATCATGGTCACCATGCCAACAGAAGCCAGTAAAGACGAAGCTTTTATTGTTAAATTACTGGAAGAAGGAATGGAAATCGCCCGCATCAATTGTGGGCATGATGATGTTAAAACGTGGCAAAAAATGGTCAAGAATATCAAGGCAGCAGAAAAGAAAACCGAGAAAAAATGTCGCATTTATTTTGATATCGCAGGGCCAAAAATTCGCATCGATAGCATTTTTACAACGCAACCGGACGCCCGCTTAAAAACAGGTGACCAATTTTTTATAACGGCAGAAGAATCGGTACGTGCTTTCTATGAGCAAAGTATCGTAGTTGGCTGTCAGAATAAAGACATTTTGGAACAGCTGGTGGAAGGTGACACGATTGCCCTGGATGATGGCGTTGTGGAAGGGCGGGTTGTGAGTGTCAAACCTGAAGGCGCAATCGTTCAGGTCGACCGGGCAAGCAAGGCTAAAGGGGTCCGCTTGAAGGCACAAAAAGGAATCAATTTTCCGGATACCACGACCAAAATTCCGTTGATAACGGATAAAGACCGGCAGGATTTGGAAGGGATTCAGGAATATGCAGATATTCTTGGTTTTTCATTTGTCAAAGACGTGACGGATGTGGATGCGCTCCAGCAAGAGCTGGAAAATAGCCTGGGTAAAGAACGGGCACGTGAGATCCCTATCATCGTCAAAATTGAAACGCTCCAAAGTATTGATCACTTGGTGGATATCATTATCCATTCGGCAGGTAAAAACAAATTCGGTGTGATGATTGCCAGAGGTGACTTGGCCGTGGAGGCAGGGTTCCTGCGCTTGTCTGAATTGCAGGAAGAAATCCTCTGGGTTTGTGAAGCGGCACATGTACCGGTAATTTGGGCAACGCAAGTGTTGGAGACGCTCGTCAAAGAAGGAATTCCAACGCGGGCAGAAATAACAGATGCCACAATGGGTGGGCGTGCTGAATGTGTCATGTTGAATAAAGGTGACTACATCGAAGAAGGTCTGCAAATGCTGGATGATTTACTGATTCGCTCCCAGGAGCATCAATACAAAAAATCAGCTCGTTTACGGGCGTTGGGTATTGCTGAAAAAGCCTGGCGGAAAAACAAGTAAAACGAAGGCCGTGGATAATATCCTGGCCTTCGTTTCATTTGAACAAACGACACAATATTCCTTTCGACTTGACAGGCCATCATTCATCACGCAAACTGAAACAAAACCAATCTGATTATTAACGAGGGAACCCTATGAATGCCTTAACGAAATTTATATTAAAAGTATTTTCATCTCCGAAAATTGACATGCAGGAAAGCTACATGCGGGTCCGTAAATTCCAGGAATTAGCTGTGACACCCGCAAGAGAACGCTACCGTATTCTGGACCGGAAAATATATTCTGAAGATTTATCCCATGAGATTCCCGTAAGGATTTTCCATCCCAAGGAAAAACGTAGCAACGAACTCCTTTTGTTTTTTCACGGTGGTGGTTGGGTGATCGGGAGCATTGATTCCTACACGCGTGATTGTATTCAAATGGCAGATGAACTGGGAAGGACAATCTTGGCCGTTGATTACTTAAAAGCACCAGAAAATCCATTTCCGGCAGGATTCGACGACTGTTATCGGGTGGCAGATTTACTGATCAATCACCCGGAACTTACCGGGATAACCGGTGCAGATGATCTTACAATCATCGGAAATTCAGCAGGGGGAAATTTGGCGGCGGCGGTTTCTTTGCGATTGCGGGATGAAGGTAAACAGTTACCGAATAAACAAATATTAATCAATCCGGTGACACACTGGAATCACGATGAGCGCTCGCCGTTTGCGAGTGTTGAAGAAAATGGCTACGATTACGGCTTGACTGCCAAAAAGATGCAAGAATATATGGAAATGTATGAACCCGACGAAACTAAACGGCAGTCTCCCTATATCGCTCCACTCATGGCCGGAGACTTTTCCAATCAACCTGAAACCCTGATAATCACTTCAGAGTTTGATCCATTGCGTGATGAAGGGGAAGCTTATGGCCATCTCTTGAAAGATGCCGGAAATGATGTCCGGATTTTCCGGGCGAATGACACGGTCCATAACTATATATTTGGACCACTCACACCTGAAATTGAAATTAAATCCTACCACTTAATGGAAGAATTTTTGGACAACCGACTGAGAGGAAGTGACACCTTTGGAAAAAAGGAAGATGACGAATCGTAAAAAATGGGTACGGCTGGATAATGCCTCCAACATCTTTCTGGCTGCCATGTCAAATCGGGACAGCAAAGTGTTTCGGCTCAGTGTCGAAGTAACAGAGGTCGTGGATTCCGACTTATTACAACAAGCGTTGAACAAGGTTTATAATCAGTACAAGCTTTACCACAGTGTCTTGCGCCGTGGTATCTTTTGGTATTATTTGGAAGAGAGCGACTTAAAACCAACTGTTGAATTGGATACAAATCCGACTTGTCAGCCTCTTTATCATTTTGATCGCAAAGAATTATTATTCCGCGTTGTCTATTGGAAGAAAAGGATCAGTATCGAAGTTTTTCATGTACTGTCTGACGGCACCGGTGCGATGTGGTTTCTGCAAGATTTATTGACGGAATATCTACGTTTGCGTCATCCTGAAATCGAGTCCGAGGCGCTCCAAATTGCCAGATATATCCACGATAAATCAAGCGAGGACAGCTTCGCACGCCATTTCCGCAGTAAAGAACAGCGTAGTTTCTCGAAAGCGACCCAGTCGGCATTGCAGAAATTCGAAGAAGCCAGGGTTAAGACCCAAGAACTTTTATTTCCAAAAAATAAATCAGACCAGAAAAAAGTTTATCACTACAAGGGAACCTATACACCGGATAACCGTCCCCGAGTCGTTGAAATGGAAATGCCAGTCAAGGAAATTATCCGTTTGGCCAAGCAGGAACAAGTCTCTTTAACATTGTTTTTAACGGCTTTATTTATGGAGTCGGTTCGCAAAAGTGAACCAGATTTTAGAGGGAACGAAACAATGGCAGTTTCCGTCCCGGTCAACCTACGGCAATATTTCCCTTCGGAATCAGCCCGTAATTTTTTTGCCGTGACGCGTTTGGAATATACCTATAAAAAAGAAAAAGAGAATACCATTTCCGAAATTTGTGAGGAGTTAAAAGAACAATTTGACCCGCAGTTGAAGAAGGAGTACCTTGAAAACTGGCTGACGCGTCTGATTTATTATGAATATCACCCAATCGGGCGACTGGTGCCAAGGCCAATAAAAGACTTTGCTTTAAAAATGGTTAACTTTAATAATAATCGTCAACTGACCTTGGCGATTTCAAATCTCGGGCGCGTGAGTTTCCCGGAACTGGTGGACTCATTGATTAAGCAGGTGTACTTTCATACCATTGCCGTTCGACCACAATTCTGCGCCATCAGCCATAATGATAGCTTTACGATATCTTTCACCTCACCGTACATAGAAACGGATATTTTCCAACAGTTCGCCAAGTACTTGACGAACGAAGGTGTTCCAGTAACCGTAACCGTTAATAAAGTGACGGAAGAAGAGTTGGGAGGGGATGCATGATGCGTAAATGTGTCAATTGCGAAGTAGAAATAAAGGGTGATTGGGAGCATTGCCCGCTTTGTGAGTTGCCGCTTGATTTAAACGAAAAAATAACACCGAGTTCCTATCCCGATGTGCCTTTAAAATACAACAAACAGCGCATCACCAAATGGCTATTGGTGCTTTCCGTGCTTCTGATATTTATTATTTTGGGACTGGGAATGATTTGGCGCGGACGTATCCAGTGGCTGCAGGCGGCTTTATTTGGGATCATGACGACTTGGCTAGTGGTGGTCATTATTTTGCGTAAACGTCGTAATATAGCGAAAAGTATCTTGTATTTGTTGATTGCCTTGTCTTTATTGTGCACCTATCTAGACTATTTGATCGGTTGGACGGGGTGGTCGACGACTTTTGCGGTTCCAATTATCTGTAGTGCATCCATTATCGGAATGTTTATTGCCTCGCGGTTCATGAAAATGCGAACGTCTGATTATATTTTGTATTTGGTGGCTGCGGAAATAATGGGCTTAATCCCGATAATCTTTTTGATTTTTGACTGGGTCGATACACCCATTCCGAGTTTAATTTCAATCGGCTTGAGTGCCTTGATGCTCATTCTCATCTTTATTTACCAAGGTTCAGAGATTTTACGGGAATTCCAAAAGCGGACATTTATCTAAAATGTTTCAATTTCGTAACATTTCAGAACCATTTAACACTATGGTACGATAAGTGTACAAATGTGATTGGGGGTTGGAGAAATGAGATTGAAACATTTGGTATGGCTTTCAGCGTTTTTCGTTCTTGCGGGTTGCAGTACGAATACTGATAGTGAGGAATCTATATCTTCAGAAACGATCAGTGAAGATACGGGTTTAGATTCGAATGAATCCAGTATTGCAACAGAAGAATCGCGCGGAACAGGCGGGACAACAGCAAGTGAAGGTGAAGAAACCGAGAGTTTGGACCTATATATCCCAGATGTGTTGAAGCAAGATGAAGGTACCGAAGATTATGACCAGGTCATCGCAATTGCTGAGGAGTACGCTTCAAGCACAGAAGGGGCCGAAGAAGGTCTATTCACGATTTTTTATACAGGTTATTATTTAGAAAATGCTGATGGCACCTTGCAAGGTTATTTCATCGGAATGAACCGGACAGGTAAGCCATTAACAGATTTGCAATTCGTATTAGACTTTACAGTTAATGAAACCAAAGTTTGGGACAATCAACTTGTTTACCTGGAGGAATCAGAATTTGGACAATTTCCAAATGAATCAGCTTTCCCATTCTTCTTACAAGCAACACCAGGAACGGAAGAAACACTGATGTCAGCTGAACCAGGCAATATTCAAATTTCCATCACTGATATTCAAGAAGGACTTTCCGTAAGCGAGTAGGCGATGCCTACCGCTTATTTTTTTTGTGCAGCGTTGGGGTATAAGTGCGCACTAAACCTCGATAGTCAAACCATTTCCTGTTTTTATTTGACAATATTTCGAATTCAAGATATAATTAATTCGAATTCAAGATAAATAGTCCGAAAAAGGAGCAAACATATATGAAAACTCAAGGAATCCACCACATCACAGCTATCGTAGGCAATGCGCAAGAAAACGTAGACTTCTATGCAGGTATTTTGGGATTGCGCTTAATCAAAAAAACAGTCAATTTTGACGATCCAGGAACGTATCACCTTTACTTCGGTGATCAAGGCGGAAAACCGGGTACAGTGATTACTTTCTTCCCTTGGAACAAGGCACACAAAGGCAAAATTGGGGGCGGACAAGTCGGCGTAACAACATATGCAGTCCCAACTGGTGCTTTGCCTTTTTGGGAAAGACGCCTCAGAAAATTTGATATTACCTTCCACAAATCAACACGCTTTGGTGAAACGTACCTTCAATTCACAGATTACCACGGACTGATTTTGGAAATCGTCGAACGCGAAGAGGGAGCACCAACAGAGTGGACCCATGGTGAAGTCACACCAGAGGTCGGCATCAAAGGTTTTGGTGGTGCCATTTTATTCTCCACCAATCCGGCTGATACCATTCGTACTGTGGAAAATGTAATGGGTCTGGAAAAAGTCGGCGAAGAAGGCGATATCATCCGCCTGCGTTCAAGCGCAGATATCGGAAACATCGTAGATATCAAACAAACCACCGTACCAAGAGGGGAAATGGGTGTCGGAACGGTTCACCACATCGCTTGGCGGGCAAACGACAGAGAGAATCTGCTCGAGTGGCAAGAACACGTTCGGAAAAATAATCACCACGTAACCGAAGTGAAGGATCGCAATTACTTTAATGCCATCTATTACCGGGAAAAAGGTGAAATTCTATTTGAAATCGCAACCGATACCCCAGGCTTTACCGCTGATGAAGCAATTGCAGAATTAGGTTCCGCAATCAAATTACCGGAACAATATGAAACACGCCGTGAAGAATTGACTGCTGGCCTTCAACCGATTGAAGTTCGTAACCTAGACTAAAGACATATCCAAGGCCGCATTTCATTAAGAAATGCGGCTTTTATAGTTAAACTCGTCTATACTAGCAACCCCCATTCCAATTCGGTATACTTATTAAAGAATAATCCGGAAAGGAACTCACATTATGCAAAAAGAAACAGCTTTAGTAACCGGCGCCAGTTCCGGTATTGGGCGTGAAATCGCCATCCAACTCAGCAAACGGGGTTACGATCTAATTTTGGTGGCGCGTCGCAAAGAGCGTCTCGAAGAAATTGCACAAGCAATTACAACAAACTGCCAAATCATTACCGCGGACCTAAGTAATCTTGACGAAACCCGCGCCCTATACGATAAAACCAAGGATCAAAATATAACTGTACTTATTAACTCAGCGGGATACGGGCTTTTGGGCGATATGGCCACCACCGACATTGACCGCGAACTGAACATGATCAACCTGAACATCACGGCACTTCACCTTTTGACGAAGCTGTTCTTACGTGATTTTATGAAAAAAAACAAAGGCCACATCCTGAACGTTTCTTCATCAGCCGGCCTGATGCCAGCGGGTCCGTATATGGCAACGTACTACGCAACCAAAGCGTATGTAACCAGCCTTACCCACGCCATCAACCAGGAATTAAAGGATCAAAACAGTAAGGTCATTGTCAGCGCACTTTGCCCAGGACCGGTTGATACCGAGTTTAACGCAGTTGCCGGAGTATCCTTTGGGCTTCCAAGCATAACAGCTGAAGCTTGTGCCCGTTACGGTATCCGTCATTTATTTAGAGGCCAAGCCATCATCGTACCCGGATTCACCATGAAAGCTGCCACAACTTTAGCAAAAATAGTACCACGCAACATCGTCGTTAAGGTTGCTGGTCATCAACAAAAGAAAAAGAGGGATGCTTAATGATTCAAAAAGAACGGATGTTGTCAGGAGAATTATACATGGCTGAGGGAGAAGTCCTTCTTCAAGACCGTCATAAAAATAGAACAATTTTACATGAATTGAACCAAACGAACCATCTTCAAATAGACCGTCGCCAGGAATTATTGAAAGACTTATTGGGTAAAACGGGAGAGAAGTTTACAATTCAGACGCCGTTCTACTGTGATTATGGCAATAATATTTATATTGGCGAGAAATTCTATGCTAATTTTGACTGTTTGATTCTTGATGTAGCAGAGGTCCATATTGGCGACAACGTCATGTTCGGACCGCGTGTTAACATTTTTACGGCTGGTCATCCGATTGATGCAGAAATTCGTAACACAAACCTGGAATTCGGTTTGCCGGTCAATATTGGCAATAATGTCTGGGTAGGCGGGAATGTAACCATTAATCCTGGTGTTACCATCGGCGACAACGTTGTGATTGGCTCAGGCTCAGTCGTTACCAAAAATATTCCAAGTAACACCATCGCAGTAGGTAATCCATGCCGGGTCTTAAGAGAGATAACCGAAGCAGACACGGCCTATTGGCAAGGAAAAAAAGACCAATATGAAACAGAAATGAAGTAAAAGAAACATCCCTGTTTTTGCAGGGATGTTTTATTTTGCACAATATATTTCTATTTGTTTTGGGCAACTAATAGCATTTAAAGGGGGAACGTGATATAATTTGTAATGTTATTTTTACCCTTACACGTAATGACGTTAAGGTTTTGAAAGGAGATACCTAAGTGACCAATGAATCCATGCAACAAGAACAGGAACGGATGGATTATGTTATATCTGTCATTACCGAAGAAGCGGAACGCTTAAAGTCGGAATATACCACTAAATTGGATATTCAAAAGCAACTATTGAAACAATCTTCAGAAATTCGAATCAATAATAGTTCCAATGAGGCGATGTGGGAATCCTCCGGAGAATTACGTGAATTCGAACAAAATCTTACCATAAAAAGTAATGAATTGACTCAGGTTCAAAATAGAAGAACAATCCTTGAAAAAATGCAAGAAGACCCATACTTTGGTCGCATCGATTACCACAATGTAGCTGATCCTGAAGATGAGCAAATTTATGTCGGTATCGGATCTTTATTTGATGACGAAGATAATCTGGTTGTGGACTGGCGTGCGCCTATCTCAGCCTTGTACTATGAAGGAAATGTCGGTGATCAAGTAAAAATAAAAATCGGCGACAAATTCCAGGCTTTCGAAGTTGATCTTAAACGTCAATTCCGAGTTAAAGACGGTGAAATTACCGGCATGATTGATACGGATAACGTTATGGGGGATCCTTATTTGATGGAAGTGCTGGAAGGCAGTTCAACCAATCAAATGGGTCCTGTGGTCGCAACTTTACAAAAAGAACAAAACCGGATTGTCCGGGATAACTTACCACGCAATGTCTTGATTCAAGGGGTTGCTGGATCCGGTAAAACCGTCGTTATGATGCAAAAAATTGCTTATTTGCTTTACGCATTTCGTACGCATTTGAAAGCAGACGAAATCCTGCTGTTTTCACCTAACCGTATTTTTCAGGCCTATATTTCCCAAGTTTTACCATCACTAGGGGAATGGGATGTGGAAGGGAACACATTCCCGCAATTTATCCAACACCGGGTTTCAAACTTTGATCCGATTCCTTCTGATGTCGGTGAAAGTTCGAAATTCCAGATTGTAAAAGGAAGCTCCGCTTTCTATGAAGCGTTGGAGCGCTACAGTCGTCTTTTGAAAAAGAAATACCTTCTTTTCCGGGATATCATGCGTGAAGATGAAGTCCTTATTTCAAAAGAAGAAATTCAGAACATATATAAAGGGATCGAGAGCAAAGGCTCTTTAGCATCCAAGCTCGATATTTTACGCGTTAGCTTAATGCAACGTTTGGAAGAATTAAAACTGGAACATCTTTCAGCTGACTGGGTGGATGACGCCTTGCAGCATTATGGCACAGACAGAATTCACCAATTCGAAAGTCAAACACATAATATCGTGAAAATGGAAGGCTACCTTCGTAAACAAATCGTGGCAGATGCTTTTAGAAGTATCGAACGCCGTGTCAACAGCCAAGGCTATATCCGTTACACTGCGCAATACTTGCATTTTCTACGTTCGGTTCCGCAATTGATCGATTTGGAACCATTCGGCCTTACAGCTGAAGAATGGGCAACCCATGTAGGAGCCGTGATGGAAAAAATGAAGGAAAATAAACTTTCATTGTACGATATGACGGGTTATTATGCGCTTCTTCTGCAAATGAAGGGGATGCTGACACAAAAAGCGTATCAATACATTTGTATTGATGAAATCCAGGACTTCACGCCATTTCAATTGCGTTTGTTGAAGAAGTTGTATCCACGCGCACGCTACATCATGGCAGGAGACTTGAACCAAAACATCTGGCAAAATCGCCTGAGCTATAAAGAGTTGAAGGTTATTTTTGAAGAGGAAGAAATCAGTCGCCACCTGTTGTTGACGAGCTATCGTTCCACACGGGAAATCATGGCTTTCGCGAATCAGTTTGCCTTATTGAATGATCATCCAGCCCAACCAATCCGTAGCCGGAGAAAACCTGAAGTGTTATATAGGGAAGCATCCAGCTTCGATGAAACATTGAAAAGTCGTTTGGCTGAGCATGTTGGTAAAGGCGAGCGCATTGCTTTCTTGACTCCAACTGGCCAAGCTATTGAAAAAATAAAACCATTCCTTGAATCTTGGGGTGTGGATCATCAAATCATTATGAACGATGACTCCATCATGAACAAGCAAGTCGTTGCCATGCCAATTGGACTGGCAAAAGGTCTGGAATTCGATGTCGTTGTGGCTTGTGGTACAGATGATATACTGGATACAATTACTGATACAAGTAGCCAACAAGTTTGGTACACCATCTTCAGCCGGGCAATGCACCAGTTATACGTGGTGACTTCAAACGAACAATCACATTTATTAAAAGACGTTGAAGCTGAAATTTACGAAACAATATAAAACAAAAAATGGTTCACATCATCCATAGGGGATGGCGTGAGCCATTTTTGCATAGAACTTTTCCTAAACCGACTCAGCGTCTTTCTTTAAGTTTAATTGTTCCGATTCTAAAAGCATATCAGAAAAATATTTGCGGAAATGCTGAACCAGAGGCCCCATCAAGAAGCCGGATACTACTGTCACAACACCAACTGTAGCACCTAGTAAGAAACCGATGATGATACAAATAATGTCTGATATAATCCGCGCAACCTGAAAAGAAATTTTGCCGTTGGAACGTTCTTCAATAATGATTGGCATCGCATCATAAGGCGCAACACCACGGTCAGCTGCGATGTACATACCTGCACCAATCGCCAAGACCAAACTTCCGATTACGGCAAAAAGGATGCGCATCGCCAAGCTATAAGAATCACCAAACTGGCCCAGTATGGTTGAGACGGTAAAATCAGAAACATAACCAACAATGGCAATGTTGAAAATTGTGCCAATTCCCAGCAGGTGACGCCCAAAGATAAATACCAGCACCAAACCGATGGCATTTACCAAAAGTAAATACGTTCCAAAAGAAAGTCCAAAAGTAGCGCTCATACCTAGATTGAAAGTTGAAAAAGGATCTGTTCCCAAATCAGCCAAACGTGCTATCCCGATTGCAATTCCGATTAAAAAGACACCCAGCAAAGAAAACATAATCCGATTCCATTGATTTTTGTTCAATATTGATACCTCATTTTCAAATATTTGTTGACTACTTGATTCTAGAAGGTTTTATCACGAGTGTCAAGAAACCGATTGCGATTCCATTATTTTGGTGGTTATTTTTGCAAAGGTATAGTACATTGTTAAATGAAGTGAGCGTTTTCTCTAATTTATAGTTGGGGGAAAGTCAAATGAGTTTAGGTTTAATCAGCCTTATCAGTATTATATTAGGACTAATTATTTTAGTTATCCTTTCTTTTAAAGGAGTTTCAATTTTAGTATTAGGACCATTAATTAGTGCAGCAGTGTTATTTCTTTCGCGCGAATCAGTTACGGCTGGGATGAACGGCGCCTATGCCGAAACTTTTGCCGCATTTATTCAAAATAATTTCCTTATTTTTTTAGCAGCCAGTATTCTTGGTGCGATGTTGGGGGAATCTGGGGCTGCCAATGATATCGCGTATGGGATTATCAAAATGACTTCCCGTTCTGGAAAAAATGCCAAATTTTTAACTTTGATGGGGCTATCTTTCATTACCGCGCTCCTTACAATGGGTGGGGTCAGTAGTTTTGTAATCGTCTTTACTGTTGCTCCAATTTGTAAACAACTATTCAAAAAAATGAATATTCCTTGGCATCTTGTGATGGCAGTACTGGTTTTGGGCGGATCGCAATTTACCCAAGCAACACCCGGATCACCAGCAATCATGAACCTTATTCCAATCGAATATTTAGGAACCACAGCCACTGCTGCTCCGTGGATGGGATTAATTACTTCGATTGCTGCAATTGCAGGTGGAGCTGCCTATATCAAATTTGAACTTATGCGGGCGGAACGTAAACAAGAAACTTTTTTGGAAACAGGGTATATGTTTGATAAGACAATGAAGTCAAAAGAAATCGAGATCGAGAAGGTCGGCTCGATACTAAAGGCCTTGACACCTTCGATTGTACTCTTGGTCGCCTTGAATGTATTTAAGCTGCCGCCTGTATTGACATTGTTCATTGCAATCCTTGTCTGTGCGGTTTTGTACTGGGGGAACTATAGTAACCTTCCGGAAACAATTTCTCGTGGTGCCGTATCTGCATCCAATTCCATTATCAATGTTTGTGCAATCGTTGGTTTTGCAGGTGTTATCAAGGTTGTTCCTGGTTTCGCTTATTTAATCAATGGTCTTGCAGCTATTCCAGGGCCACCTTTGTTACAACTGGTATTAGCAACCAATATTATGGCAGCCATAACCGGTTCCGCAACTGCGGCAGAAGGGTTATCTCTAGAAACTTTTTCCAGTCAATTTATTCAGGCAGGGTATGATCCAAACATCATCCATCGCCTCATCAATCTTTCAGGTTGCGGTATGGATGCCATGCCGCACAATGGATCTTTAATCAATCGCTTGGAATTTACCAAGCTTACTCATAAGCAAGGTTTTATGCATGAATTTATCGTAGGGGGGATTATCCCGTTTCTTGTTTCTGTTTTGGCAGTATTTCTTGCCGAAATCGGTATTGTTTAAAAACCAGGAAGGAACTGAGGTTCCTTCCTGGTTTTTTGGGTAATTATGCCGAAATACCTTCAATGGATTTGCTTGCGCATGACATTGTATAACTTAAAAGCCAAGGACAGGATCACGTAATCGTCAATTTGGCGTGGATCATAGCCCGTTAGTTTTTCCAACTTTATCAATTTATATTGAAGTGTATTTTTATGAATGAACAATTGGTCTGCAGTCTTGTAGTTACTTCCATTATTATTGCCGTATATTGTAAGGATTTCGGAAAATTCCTCTTTCTCTTCTTCAGATAACTTTCCTAGGATTTTGTTTACGAATTGTGTTTCAACGTCTAAATCCAGAGTTGTTAAAATGATCCCTAAATCCAAGTCATTATAATTTTCAATGGCGGCATCAGAATTTATTAAAGCCCAATCCAATGCTATTTGCGCCCGCTCAAAGCTGCTATGAAAATCTTTAATAGTGTTACACTTCGTACCAATACCAAATTTTAGATGCAAGCCCAATTGGGACTTAGCATCATTGCCGATTTTCTGTAAAATAAATTCATACCTTTCAATGGTAACGTTTGCATTTAATGCAAGCCTTATTTTTGAACCATTCACATTAAAGAGGTTCTGCGGATCATAAACCAACGCTCTTCTTAACAGTAAGGATAGTTTTTCGCTTTTTTCATCATTCAATGCTGCAAAATTAGTTATCTCCCCAAATGCAGCGATGCGTTCCAAAGATAAATCCACATTAAGTAAACCTGCCAAATGAAGAATATTTTGGACTTCTCCAGTTTCTGAAATCAGCTGCTCTATAAGGAAACGATAGTTTTCCCGCTTTTTAAAAGAAACATCTTTCAACCAAGCATCTTTAATCAAAATTTCCGTCATGTTTTTTATGATTTTGCCATATTTCTCAACTTCTTTTATATCGCCCGTAATCCCTATAACGCCAACCATATCTAAATCACTGTAAACAGGAACGTTAATTCCTTTTTTTGTCCCGGCATACTGTCCTTCATAATCAATGATGAGGTCTTCTTTGCTTCTCATCACTTCTTGGGCTCCACCGTGAGATTTTCCTATACGGCTCTCGTCAGTACTGGCGATGATGATGCTATCCATATCGATAAAGTTTAATTCTTGATTGATTATTTCCTTCATGCTGACAACAATATTTTGAGCCAAACTTTGTTCAATTTTCATCTAATTTCCTCCAAAGATGTTTTATGGAACATGAATCAAGCCCATTATACCTAATAAACTTGTTTTGTGAACTATATAATTTAAAAAAAGAACAACGTATACTAAATGTATTGAAACGCTTACTTCGCAAACACTGAAAGAATAGAGAGGGGAACATATATAATGAAAGTTGGATTTGTAGGATTAGGAATCATGGGGAAACCAATGGCGAAAAACGTCTTAAAAGCTGGTTATGAGTTGAAAGTATATGACTTTAATGAAGCTTCTGTACAGGAAGTCGTTGCAGAAGGCGGACAGCCAGCATTATCCGGTAAGGAAGTTGCAGAGTTTGCAGACGTAGTCATTACGATGCTTCCCAATTCACCACATGTTAAGTCAGCTTTGTTTGCTGAAAATGGAATTGCGGAAGGCTTATCGTTAGGGAAAACAGTCATTGACATGAGCTCTATTTCTCCGGTGGCAAGTCGTGAATTTGCAAGCGAACTTGAAAAAAATGGTGTCAGTTTCCTAGATGCCCCTGTATCAGGTGGCGAGCCCGGAGCTATCGCTGGAACCATAGCTGTGATGGTTGGGGGTCAAAAGGAAGTATTTGATAAATACTACGATTTATTGATGTCCATGTCATCTTCCGCAACATATGTTGGTGAGGTAGGGGCTGGTAACGTTACAAAATTAGCGAACCAAATGATTGTGGCCATTAACATTGCCGCAGTCAGCGAAGCATTATCTTTAGCTACGAAAGCTGGTGTAGATCCAGAGTTGGTCTATGAAGCAATCAAGGGTGGTTTAGCAGGAAGTAACGTATTGAATCAAAAAGGACCAAAAATTTTGGGACAAGATTTTTCACCCGGCTTCCGAATCGAACTACATATCAAAGATTTGCAAAATGCCCTTGATGCGGCTCATGAATCACATGTGTCTGTGCCATTAACTTCGCAATTAATGGAAATTATGCAATCATTGAAAGTTCATGGACATGAAAAAGACGATCATTCAGCAGTAGCACGTTATTACCAAGCAATCAATAATTTGACGATTGAAAGTCAAAAATCAGCAGAAACAGCTAACTAAAACTAAAAATACAAACGTAGAGCCTGTTGAAGGCAGGCTCTATCTACATAAAAAAGGAGAATATAAAAATGTCACCAAAAATCGTTGATATGCAAGTAATTCCAGTAGCAGGTTATGATAGTATGCTTTTGAACTTGAGTGGGGCACACGGTCCTTACTTTACTCGTAACATCGTTATTTTAACAGCCGACAACGGCGAACAAGGGCTTGGAGAAGTTCCCGGTGGTGAAAAAATTCGCGAAACACTGGAAGCTGCGAAAGAGTTAGTAATTGGTCGTAATATTGGCGAATACAAAAATATTCTCCGCGACATTAAAGATAAATTCATCGGCTTGGATGCAGGCGGACGCGGCAATCAAACATTTGACTTGCGTACGACAGTCCACGTTATGACTGCTGTGGAAGCACCGTTATTGGACTTATTAGGTAAACATTTTAACCTTCCGGTAGCAGCATTGTTGGGTGATGGACAAGTTAGAGATTCCGTAAAATTCCTGGGATATTTATTCTATATTGCAGACAAAAATGTAACCGATTTACCATACCTTGAAAATGATGATAGTTCCGATAATTGGTGTAAATTACGTCGTAAAGAAGCTATGACACCGGAAGCAATTGTCGAGTTGGCTAAAGCAGCACACGAGCGTTATGGTTTCCAGGACTTCAAACTTAAAGGCGGCGTTTTGGAAGGAAAAGAAGAAATCAAAGCAATTAGAGCGTTGAAACAAGAATTCCCGAATGCGCGTATTACGCTGGATCCAAACGGTGGTTGGAAATTGGATGAGGCCGTCGAATTATGTAAAGACATGCATGGCATTTTAACATATGTGGAAGATCCATGTGGTGCAGAAGGTGAGTTCTCATCACGTGAAGTAATGGCTGAATTTGTTAGAAGAACGGGTCTTCCTACAGCTACAAATATGGTTGCGACTGACTGGAGACAGATGAAACACTCCCTTGCTCTAAACAGCGTTACAATTCCATTGGCTGATCCTCATTTCTGGACGATGCAAGGTTCTGTCCGCGTAGCACAATTATGTGATGACTTAGGCTTAACTTGGGGTGTTCACTCTAATAACCACTTTGACATTTCTTTAGCAATGGTTGCCCATACAGCAGCAGCTGCGCCAGGGGAAATCAATGCAGCCGATACACATTGGATCTGGCAAGATGGTCAAGGCTTGACAAAACAATCCCCACAAATTGTGGACGGTGAAATTGCTGTTCCTGTTGACGCGCCAGGACTTGGTATCGAAATTGATATGGAAAAAGTGGAAGCAGCGCATCAATTGTACCTTGAAAAAGGACTAGGTGCCCGTGATGATGCAATTTCCATGCAATATTTGATTCCAAACTGGAAATTCGATCCAAAATCTCCATGCATGGTTCGTATTGAAGAAGTAGAAACAGTATTAAATTAACATGTGATTCTCCTTTGAGAGGTCGGGTGTATAAGCATCGGGCCTCTTATTTTATAAATATCTAAATAGAATAGGGTGAAATAGTGAACACAGATAAAATTAAAGGGATAATTGTCCCCATTCTGATTCCAGTCGACAAAGAAGAAAACATCGATGAAGTCAAATTACGCTTCATGGTCAATCACATCATTGATAACGGTGTCCATGGAATCTTGGCTTTTGGAAGTAACAGTGAATTCTATATGTTCGACGATGATGAGATGATTGATGGCCTGCGTATTATTGTAGAAGAAGTCAATGGTCGTGTTCCCGTATTCTTTGGAATAGGTGAAATCCGTACGCGAAACTGCATTCGACTTGCAAAAAGAGCGGCAGAATTCTCGATCGATGGCATATCCATTCTGCAACCGATGTTCATTAAACCAACGGAAGAAGCGTTATATAACCACTTCAAAGCGATTGCGGATTCAGTACCGGAGATGCCCGTTTTACTTTACAACAACCCCGGCCGGGCAGGGTATACTATGTCAGCCGATTTAGTAGAAAAATTAGCTCACGAGGTAGATAACATCGTTGGAATGAAAGATTCTAGCGGAGATGTAACACAACTGAGCGAATTCATTCGCCGTAATCGTGACGTTGATTTCAAAGTTCTTTCTGGTAAAGACACCATTATCTATGCAGGTATGGCTGTCGGGGCTGTAGGAAGTGTCTGTTCGACCGCTAATATGTATCCACGTTTGGTTAGTGGCATCTACGACAAGTACGTAGCTGGACAATTTGAAGAAGCCTTGGAAGATCAATTCACTTTGAATCCGATTCGTTTGTCACAAGATCCATGTAGTTTTCCAGCAGCCACAAAGGATATGGCTAATTTATTGGGCTTGGACGTTGGTCAACCAATCTTACCGACAGCACCAACCAAAGGTAACAATTTAGAAAACATGAAAACAATCATGCGTGAGAAAGGTTTCTTGAAAGACTGAAATAAGATTGAAATACGAAATGTGAGGGGGGAAAGAATGAACCCGGCAAAAAAAGTTATCATAGCAGCGGATTCCTTTAAAGGAAGTGCGTCAACGATAGAGGTTGAGGATTTTATCGAACGTGGGATTCGCCGTGTGGATGCAGACGTGGAGATTATCAAAATTCCAGTTGCGGATGGCGGTGAAGGAACAGTAGACGCACTCGTCGTAGGCTGCCAAGGCGAGTATCAATACGTTGAAGTAACAGGACCGCTCGGAGAAAAAGTTCAAGCAAAGTTTGGAGTTATTAAAAACCATATTGCGGTTATCGAGATGGCGGAAGCATCGGGAATAATGCTTGTTGATGAAGAAAAGCGTAATGTATTTAAAGCCACGACTTATGGAACAGGTGAATTGATTAAAGCGGCCCTAGATTTGGGAGTCGATGAAATTTATATTGGCATTGGCGGAAGTGCAACTAACGATGGTGGAGTCGGAATGGCACAAGCTCTCGGTGTATCATTCAAAGATCAATCAGATAAGGAAATCGTTCCAGGTGCTGAAGGGTTGGCAGCTATCACTTCCATAGATGTCTCCAATATCGACTGGCGTATTCACGGTGTTAAGATTTCTGTTTTATCCGATGTAACAAATCCTCTATGTGGTAAAAATGGTGCATCCTATGTATATGGTCCACAAAAAGGTGCGAGTGAAGAGGATGTTATCAGACTTGATGAAATCCTACATCATTACGGGAAAAAAATAGAAGAATTACTTGGTGTCAATATTTTGGAAAAAGCGGGTTCTGGAGCAGCTGGCGGACTCGGGGCAGGTTTGATGGTCTTTTGTGAGGCACAGTTATTCAGTGGCATCGAAAAAATATTGGAAATATTGAATATTGAAGAAGAATTGAAAGATGCTGATCTGGTTATAACCGGTGAAGGTCGGTTAGATTCACAATCATTGAATGGTAAAGCACCCGTGGGCATTGCGCGGATGGCAAAGAAATACGATTTACCCGTGATTGCAATTGTTGGAAGTAGTGATGACAATTTAGGACCGATTTATGAGACCGGCATCGATTTGGTTACGGACATTGTCAATCGGCCGATGTCGTTATCAGAGGCGATTAGAGAAGTTGAAACATTATTAACAAATGCAGGGGAAACAGCTTATCGGGCTTTTATATTACGTGAACAAACTGTTTCTATTTTGCAAGATTAATCTAAACTGATGGCGCAGTGGTAACTTGCCCACTCCGCCAATCGGTGAAGGAAGTATGTCTTTCGAACCATGAAACAGCAAACAAAAAAACCTAAAATTGGTTTATAAGATATATAAAAGAAAATTAAAATCATCTATACTATAAACAAGTTAAGCGCTTACCTATGTATGGATTTGAGAATGAGTCGTATAGTCAAAGTGAAAGTATGAGCAAACTATTGATTGTAAGGGTTAACAACACTAATTTAATAAAGTGATTATATTTACAATATTGAAAGTCGAAAGGGTGCAAAATAAATGGATTTTGGAATTCTTAGTTTGGTTGGTATTATAGTTGGCTTGTTTGTCTTAATGTATCTAGCCTTTAAAGGGTTGTCACTGCTGATTATCGGTCCAATTCTGAGTATGATTGTTCTGTCATTTTCTGGTATGAACTTGGTCGAAGGTATGGTGGGACCTTACGCAGAGGCGCTTGGTAGTTTTGTTGGCAAGAACTTCTTGATTTTTGCTTTGGCGAGTGTATTTGGATCTGTAGTCAGTGACTCTGGTGCTGCCGATGATATTGCTAACTCAATCATCAAATTATCTGATAAAACAGGTAAAAACAAAAAGTTTGTTATTATCATTTTACTGTCCGCAATTACTGCAGTCCTGACCTTTGGTGGGGTAGGGGGTTACGTTGTAGTCTTCACTATGATGCCCTTCAGTAAAGTTTTGTTTAAAAAGAATAATATTCCATGGCACTTGTTCATGGCGATGCTATCCTTGGGTGGGAACCTCTTTACTTCAGTAATGATTCCTGGTTCACCAGCAATCCAAAACCTGATTCCAATCGAATACTTGGGGACAACGCCAATGGCAGCTTCGAAATTGGCATTAATCGCTCTTGTATTCTCAGTCACAACAGCCTTGGTTTACATTAAATGGATGTTGAATCGTTCTGAAAAAGCAAATGAAGGATTTATGGAAACAGGAGAATCCATTAATAAAACAATCGAAGCAGAAACGATTGAAGTCAAAAAACATGGTTCCTTGCTTAAGGCTTTCATGCCAATCATCCTCTTGTTAGTGACAATGAATGTTTTTGATATGGATCCTGTAGCTTCCTTGTTCATTGGTTGTTTGGCAACTGTCGTTCTATACTTCAACAAGTTCAAAGATGTTGGCGCTTCAATTGGAACAGGTGCCACAAACGGAACGAAGACCTTGGTAGCAGTATCTGCAATCGTAGGTTTTGGTGGGGTCGTAACAACAGTTCCTGGATTTGAATATCTCATTTCAGGATTGAACAGTATTCCAGGACCACCACTGTTACAAATGGCAATCGCAACAAACATTGTAGCTGGTATTGCAGGTTCTGCTTCCGGTGGTTTGGGAATTGCTTTGGAAACATTGGCTCCACAATACTTGGCAATGGGAATCGATCCATCCGTTATCCACCGTGTTGCAGCTGTTTCCTGTTATGGACTTGATTCAATGCCACATGGCGGTTCAATCGTAAACCAATTAAACACAGCACACTTAACACATAAACAAGCTTATAAACATGTCTTCTGGATTAGTGCAATCACACCATTTATTGCATCTTTGGTTATTGCAACAATCGGTACCTTGAGCGATGGTTTCCAAACTTCGATGCTTATTGGTATGACAGTTGTCGGTGTTCTAATCATTGCTAGCCTGTTCCTAGGTAGCAAAAAAGAGGTTACAGTAAACGCATAATAAAAAAACGAGAGTGCTCAAAAAGGCGTTTAGCCCCGAACCACTGGAACGAATAAGCACAGGATGGTCGCAGACCATCTGAGCATTATTCGTGAAGTGGCGTCGGGGCTGCCTTTTTGAGCACGTTTGCGATAAAGTATTCGTAAATAGATAAGGGTCTGGGAGTTATTTCCCAGACCCGTTTTTTGTTCTTATTTTTTGACTACATTCTAAAAGGGGCACATTTTAAACTTGAATACGCTATCATAATGACCTTGTGCACCTTGGTGGTTCCCCTTAAGATGTATATGAATTGAAAACAAAAGGAGTGTAAAAAATATGTGGGAGAAAGCGAAAGATGAGATTCAAGTTTTTGGTCGTTCTCTGCTCTTGCCAATCGGGATTATGGCACCGGTAGGGATGTTAATGGGTTTGATGGGGGCTTTTACGCAAACGTACATGATTAACCAGTTTCCATTTTTAGGTAACGAAACGCTACAAATCGCTCTGAAAAGTGTGCAGCAGATTTCTGGTGTGATTTTTACTAATATTCCCGTTCTTTTCGCGATGGGTGTTGCATACGGTATGTCCAAAAAAGAAAAAGGAATCGCCGTTTTTTCTGCAATTATCGGTTATTTAACGATGTTGATGGTTATGAACGTTTACCTGAATGTCAGTGGGAACCTAGCGGATCCAGAAGTAATGGGACCAGCCGGCCAGGCTACTGTACTGGGGATACAAACATTGAATATTGATGTAGCGGGTGGGATTATCTCTGGTTTGTTAGCGGCAAAAGTAGCCGATCGTTTTTACAAATTACAGCTACCGCTAGCTTTTGCGTTCTTTGGTGGAAAAAAATCAGTATTGATTTTAACATTCTTGTTCATGATTCCTATTGCGCTACTTATTCCGATTGTTTGGGGTGGATTCAGCAGTATTTTGATGGCTATTTCTCCGCTACTCATGAACCGTGTGTTTGGACCTGGCCTTTATTGGTTCTTGAACCGGGCTTTAATTCCGTTAGGTTTGCACCATGTTTTGGCATCCATGGTCCGCTTTACCGAAGCTGGCGGGGTATACATGATTGATGGTGAAACATTTACGGGGATACTAAACACCGTTAACCATATCCTCTTTGATTTAGGACCGTCTCATGAAAGCTGGAATCGTTTAATGCCGGCGTTGACACCGTATCTTGCAGCAGGGCAAATGTTGAATACATTATTCCGTATCCCGGCTATTGGTTTAGCGATGTATCATACTGCTTATAAAGATAATAAAACAATCGCCAAGGGAATTATCCTGACAATCGTACTAACAGCATTCCTTGGTAATATCACTGAACCGATTGAGTTTTCGTTCATGTTTATTTCACCGGTCCTCTATATCATGTACATTGTGGTTTGTGGACTTATGACGATTCCGTTAGCATTCCTGAATGTGTCTATCGGCTACATTCGTGGAACGATTTTCGACTTTGGTATTTTCGGTTTACTCTATGAGAACACCAACTGGATTAACTTGGTACTTTGGGGAGCAGTAAACTTTATTACTTTTTACTTCTTATTCCGCTTTGTAATCCAGAAGTTCAATATTAAAACACCTGGTCGGGAAGATGAAAACCGTGATGCGACCCTATTAAATGAGAAAAAATATGATGAAATTGCGGGTGTCGTCGTTACAGCATTAGGCGGTAGCCAAAATATCTTGAATGTGGATAACTGTGTGTCACGTTTGCGTATTGATTTGAAAGACCAAAGCAAGGTTGATGCAGAAGCCTTGAAAAAATCAGGTTCGAGCGGCATTTTCTTCCCTAAGAAAAACCATATCCATGTTGTATTTGGACCGCACGTGGAATTTGTTCGAAATGAAGTGGATGAGTATATACAAAAAGGCGGACTGGCATAAAACTGAAGTGTCCAGTATGAGAGGATGGAAATGATGCGTGCATTTTATGATTCAAAAAGTAGGTCAATCCCAGATCGTGGGATCAAAGCGCTCTTTACAGAAGAAGCGAAGTACAATGCGTGGTTAGCAGTCGAAACTGCGTTGGCAAAAGCTCAAGCGAAAGAAAAATTTATACCTCAATCAGCAGCGGATGAAATAGCTGCAAGCGCAAAAATTGAAAATCTGGATTTTGAAGAAATGGGTAGAATTTATGAGAAAGTTGGACATGGTTTCGTACCTTTTCTAAAAGTACTCGTAAAAGCATGCCCCCCTGAAAGTGGGAAGTATGTGCATTATGGGATTACCACTCAGAATGTCCAACAAACATCACAACTCTATATAATGAAGCAAGTACACGAAAAATTTTTAGGTCTAGCCAGTGAGATTTTAGAAAACTTGGCCAAGTTAGCAGAAGATAACAAAAATACGGTAATGGCAGGGCGGACGCATGGGCGCCATGCGACACCTATCACATATGGTTATAAAGTTTCTGTTTGGATTAGTGAGCTGCTTGATTCGGTTGAACGTTTGCAAGAGTTAGAGAAACGTGTCTTCCAAGTTATGATGGGCGGTGCGGTTGGAACATTCAGTTCGATGCCGGAAGTTGGACCCCGTGTCCAAAATCACGTAGCAGAGCAACTGGGTATGACTTCAATGGCTGTCCCAAGTCGCAATATCAACAGTCATAAATTGGAATATATCATGGCTTTACAGCTGTTGGCGAGTGTTTGCCATAAGATGGCCGAGGAAGTTTATCAAACCTCTTTAGAAGAAATTGCGGAAGTTGCAGAAGGATTTAAAGAAGGAACAATAGGCAGTAGCACGATGCCACATAAGATAAATCCAAAGCTGGCTAAAGGGATAATCGCAAATTCACAAAAACTTTATTCACTATCAAGTGTAGGTCTTTATTCTGCCGTTCGTCCTTACGAAGGGGATAGCTCACAATACATGCTGTTTGATGGCATTATGGAAGAAGCGTTGGAACTCACAACTGAACTCTTGTTGCGAGCTGAAGAATTAACGCGTACCTTAACTGTCCGCAAAGAGCGTATGCTTGAGAATGTAAATATTAATAAAGGTCTTGATAACAGTGAATATGTGATGATGAAAATTGCTGAAAAGCTTGGTAAAGATCAAGCCCATAGTTTAGTTTATGATGTGGCGATTCGTACCGCTGCTTATGGGGAAGATTTCTATACAAACCTTTCAAAAAATGATGTTTTATCCGATAACTTTACTTCCGATGAGTTAAAAGAGATGATTAACCCGAGTAATTATATTGGGTTAGCACCAGAACTTGCTTCCCAGATGGCGCACAAAGCAATCGAAAAAGCTGAAGCATTAAAATTGAAATATTCAAACTAAAAATAAAAGCGAGTTCGGGATTCAAATCCGACTCGCTTTTTACAAATAGGGGAGGAGTAAACATATGACAAAACTAATCATCAACGCCGATGACTATGGTTATTCAAATGCGATAAATTATGGGATAGTAGACGCCCATCGTGAAGGCGTTGTGACATCCACAACCATGATGGCAAATATGCCGGGATTGGTGCATGCGGCAAAATTAAGCAAAGATAATCCCGAATTGGGTATTGGTATTCATCTTTCCTTAACAGCAGGTAAGCCAATTAGGGAAGATGTCGATACATTAGTCGATCAAACAGGGATATTTCATCGCTTGTCTTTTTATAATGGCACTGAAAATAAAATCGATTTGGAACAACTTTACCAAGAATGGCAAGCGCAAATCGAACGCCTTCTATCCTTGGGTATAGATTTAACCCATATTGATTCCCATCACTATACCCATGCATTTTCAAATCATCGCGAAGTAGCAGAGCGATTAAGTAAAAAATATAGTCTACCTTTACGAAACTGTCTGGACGCAAAGAGTTTATCTGAAAATCCACAGTTATATCCAACCGATGCCTTTTGGAATATATTTAACTTTCCAGAAATGAAGAGTATGGCTGATGAATATCCTATAGAAAAAACAATACTATTTTCCCGCTTTCATGAGGATGCGAAACACCATCAGCAATACGACCTTGTAGAGGCGAGTTGTCACCCTGGATACCTGGATGAAGTAGTGTGGTACGGCTCTTCTTTCAATCTCGCCCGGATGAAAGAGATGATGGTATTGAGAGACGAAGATTTTCGTCAACTTTTACATGAATATGGCTATGAACGCATAAATTACAATCAGATTTAAAGCGTATTTGACACCTGTTGTGCCGTCATGTTATTTTTTGTAAAACGATTCCATGCGGTAAAGAGGAGGTAAGGCAAATGGCGATTAATCAATTTGAATTACAGCTAACTAACTATATTCATAATAATGAGCGTGTTTCTTTGCAGAAATGCGCTTCTTTCTTTGGGAAAAGTGAATCAACCATAAAAAGAGCCCTCTATCATTTGAATGATTATTTACCTCAAGGTAAGTGGTTTTTATTGGATGATAATCTCATAATAAGCCGGATTCATTACCATGATTATCTCGCATTATGTGCGATTTCGTTGAATGAATACAGTACAACGCCTGAAGAACGTCATCAACTAATTATTATGGAAGCATTTTTTAATGGATTTACCAATCTTTCCAAGCTCTATGTAAAACTGGGGCTTAGTGAAACCACTAGAAAAAATGACCGGAAAACGTTGCAACAAAAACTTAAACAAGAAGGCATGGAAATCATCTACCTTCCGCGGAAAGGGAACACGATTCAAGGCGAAGAACGCCTCTTGCGGATTAGAATCGCTATGCAATTATTATCAATTGTAGAATTAGACGAAAATGATCGTTTTAAGAATAGGCAAGCCAATACGCCCATTCAAAGGTTATTGGCTGACCTGTTTGTTACTTCCACTCGCTCCTATTTTGAGGAGACGAAAGAAAAAATTCGCTCGCATGTCTTCCATGATGAGCATCGTTCAGTGGATTACCCATCCAAAAAATTAATTTATCTTTATTATGCCATTAGTAGGTTGCGTGTTACTCAGGGGAAGACGATTACATTTGATCGAGCGGGACTTCCTGAAGCGACTACCCACCAATTGTTCTCAAGTGATGAAGAGAATGCCCACTTTGATTATCTGGTTATGTCACTAAATTATAAAACACCACTGAATTTTCCATTTGATGCTCGTATTGATAAACTTACTCTTGCGTTTATCGATTCAGTCGAGTTTAGCACGAAGACAGCATTTTATTCCCGCTATGGACCGTATCGCATGCTTTATGCGTACCTTTATAAGAGCTTTATCAAAAATAGGCTTGGTTATGGTTTCTATGATGAACATCTACATGATACTCAAAAGCAATTTCATAATCTTTATCAAATAGTGAGGAAAATGGCGCCACTGATTAAGGATGAGTTGATGATTCATTTACAAGATTATCAATACACCGATATTTGTTTAATCCTCCAGCGTTACTTGTTAAGGAACCATGTTCATGGCACAAAAACAAAACGAATCGTTATTATTTCAAATTATGCGAGTGAAAAAATAGAATATTTCATCGAGTCTCTTAAAGGTCATTTTGATGTTGAATTGGTCGGATACTTCACCATCAATGAACTCCATCAACTTAACGAGTTGAAATTCGATGAGATAATAACTTTCTCTTACCGCGTTAGTTTGCTGCTCCAAGAGCTTGGGCATGCCAGCCGTAAATTACCGTTCTATCTGAAGGATGAAACATTGTGGGAATTAAAGAATGCAGGATACGTGAGTAGCCATAACAGTAAAATTAAAGCGTTGGACTTAGCCAGGGAATTGGATGCTTTTATTACCTTGGAGGAAAAAACACGTTATTTACTTCAAAATTATTCAAGTCATTTTATATAGAATCACAAAAAGGAGAGCTGGTAAAAACCAGTCCTCCTTTTTGTATTAGGTAACGTTCTCTGTTTGGGGCTCATTATCTCTACTCAGATATTTCGCAATCGCAACCAACATGATGATTCCTAGTGTGTTTGCGATTGTAATAATCAACAAGACTTCTGGGGTATCACTAAAGTTATTGGCAGCAATGATCATGCAAGCAGCGGTGTTTCGTTGACCTGTTCCTAGAGCACCTAAATCTTGTAGGTGGTCATGCCCATTTTTACCTGCAATATAATAGCCAAGAACTGCGACACTCAAGATAAAAATGACACTTAGCAAGATTGCTCCTTCGCCGAAAATATTGAAAATACCTTCTAATTCACCGATCAAAATGCCAAAGACGACTATCCAAAGCGTGATGGTTCCAAGCTTGCCGATCCAAGGTTGAATTTTTTTGGTGAGACCGGGAACGAAACGATTTGCCAAGAGCCCTAGTATAATGGGTAAAATGAGCTGCCGCACTAGGGAAAAGAATATTTCCAATGCATTAATTGAAACCCCTGGTAGCGCAAGCGGAAGGGCAAACGGAACAAATAAACTGGTGGCGAGCACCAAGACAACCAATAGTGTAGCACCTAAGGCGATATCATGCTCCGAAAACTGAGTCAACTTAATCACGAAGGGTGCACCAGCGGCCATGCTGAAGATGATTAAGCCTGCCTCCAGTGGCTCAGAAATAGTGAATACTTGAAGCAGCAACAACATCATAAGGGGTGCAAGCAAGAAATTCACGAATAACATACGCAGGTAAAAACGCCACTCCGATAGGTGCTCCTTAAAATCATCCAAGGTCCGTGTCAAGCCAACGTTGAACATGGTTAAAAAAACAAAGATAGGAAGGAAGAAGTTTCCAACCGATCCAATAAAATTCAAGGCTTCAGTCATCCAATCCCTCTTTCATTATTTAGAATAAAAGCATACTAAAAGCTAGGACAAATATAACAAGCAACATCCCCGACAGAACCGTGACAGTGATGAGGTTCATTTTGGTTGGATAAATTTCCTTATCACTATCCAAGAATGTGTGTTTGACGTAATCAAAAACGGCTTTATAACTTATCCATGCATAGACAAAACACAATAACCCCAACAGAATCATGGCACCGCCAATAAGCAAAGCAGTATTACGGTTTTCGGTATTATGCAAGGCTTGTCCCAGTGTCCATCCCGCTCCGGCAATCGTGAAACCGGTCCGGATCCAAGCTGCATAGGTTCGTTCCGCTGCTTGCAGAGTCCGATTTTGAGCCAATTCACTCCGAAGTTTGGCTAATTCGGTACGATGCTGAGCTAATTCATCACTACTTTTTTGGACATTGTCACTCATTCATTTTCACCTTCTTCGTTTCGACATCTTTTACACAACGAAATCCGACATTACTTGATGAAGAAAGAGCTGTATTGGAATTGCGACCAGCTACGCGGTATCTTTGGCAGTAAGAACAGTGGCATAGGAACGAACCTCCTCGCAGTGCGTAAATCCCATCGCTGTAATGACTATTTTCCTGGAAGAAATGGTGTGCATTTTTTTGCTGGAAAGTTGCCAAGGGGATTTTCCCCGGGTTTAAACACCACTCCCAAACATTTCCGGAGGTTTGGTAAAGACCGTAGCCGTTTGGTTCATACTTGTCTACAGGAGCAGTGCCAAGGTACCCATCTTCCAGTGTATTCTTAGTAGGGAAGGAACCTTGCCAGACATTTGCGTGATGTTTACTGTCTTGGTGTAAGTCATCTCCCCAAGGAAATTGCTTACCGATCAATCCGCCTCTTGCAGCGTATTCCCACTCAGCTTCGGTTGGCAATCTTTTACCCGCCCAGAAACAATAGGCCAAAGCATCATTACGGGAAACATGAACGACCGGGTGATCCATCCGGTCCTTAATGGAAGAGTCTTTGCCTTCGGGGTTACGCCAGCTTGCACCAGGTACTTCATGCCACCACGTTGTTTGGGATAAAGTGGGGTAAATCGCACGTTCAGCTTCGTTCAATAACAATTTAAAAACGTGAGAGGAACCGTATCTTTCGGCATCGGTGATATAGCCCGTAGCCAGAAAAAAAGCCAAGAATTCTTCATTTGTAACAGTGTAACGATCAATATAAAAGCTTTCTACTGTCACTTTTGTAGTCGGTCCTTCCAAATCATCAACAAATCCAACGTCAGAATCAGTTCCCATCAAGAATGTGTTTCCTTCAATAAATATCATGGTGTTTCCATCTTCATTTCTTATCAATTTTTTTATCTTTTCCTCCGTGCTCCTCTTTTGGTGAAGGTGTTTTTTTAAACGTTTGGATATACGTTTCGTAATCTTCCATCCATTCCAATTGTGGCCATTCACCAGTTGGATTGTTTGGTTCGTTTTTTTGTGGTTTTCCTTCAGTGGAACGACCATTTTTTACTTGTTCCGCCAGTATTTCAGTTAGCTCTTTTACGATATCCGGGTGTTTTTCAATGACGTTCGTTGTTTCACTGATGTCGTCTCGTAAGTCGAATAATTCTTGTGGTTGGAAGTTTTTATCGTTCAAGGCAGCAAATCCACCCCCATTACTCACTAAGTTCAGCTTCCAGAAGCCACGACGGATAGAGAAGCCACCGTTACCGGTTGAATGAACAATATCTTCACGCAGAGGCTTGTCGATTCCTTGCCATAATCGTATAGCAGAAACGGAATCTTCCGCAGCATCGTCGGGAACAGTGACATCTAAAATATCTGCAATCGTACGATACCAATCCGAGTGACTCACCATTTGGGAAGTACTTGTTCCAGGATCGATGATGCGTGGATAAGAAATGATGGTTGGTTCACGGTGACCGCCTTCCCATACGTCTGCCTTTTTCCCTCTGAAAATATGGCTGGGGTTATGGCCTTGTTCTAATAAATCATCGAACCCGGCCACGGCAGAGGCGCCATTGTCGCTCGTAAAGATGAAAATAGTATCCTCAAAAATGCCTTTTTCTTTTAATTTAGCTGTAATTTGCCCTACATAAGCATCTAATTGCAAGACAAAATCCCCGTAAAGACCCAAACCGGATTTCCCTCTAAATTCCTCAGTAGGAATAAGTGGACCGTGCACTAGATGAGTGGGATAGTACAAGAAGAAAGGCTGTTCCCGGTCACCCATGTCATCCAATAGCCCCAATACTTTATTCTGCATATCCACTGGAACCTGCTCCACATTAAATTTCGGATCAGCCGGCCCCATTTGCCACGCTTCTTGTTGGGAATCATTGTGGCGTGCCACGTTCGGTAAACCATAGAGAATAGTCGGTTCAGCCATGAAGCGGTTATTTTCGATATAAACATATGGCGGTTGGTCTAGTGAAGCAGAAGTTCCAAAGAAGTAATCGAAACCAAAATCATTCGGTCCATACTTAATTGGTTTAGTGTAATCAATATCCAAGCCTTCAATTTTTGCTGTCTGCAAGCTCTGGTCAAAGTTACCATTTCGTCCGAATTGATCATCAAGCTTCTGGAACTCCTCTTGATCCAAAGAGAAGCGGTCCAAATCATTTTCTTTTTTCAGTTCCCAGTCCATCCCCAAATGCCATTTCCCGACTGCGGCAGTGCGATAACCATTTTCTTTCAGCATATGAGCAAGCGTTTTGCGGTTTTTTTCGATTAAAGTCTCGGAATCGCCCCGAACAACGAAACTCTTCAAACGCGACCGCCAATTGTAGCGGCCGGTCAATAAGCCATAACGAGAAGGGGTACAGAGCGCACTGGTTGCATGTGAATCCTTGAAACGCATGCCAGCTGCTGCTAGAGCATCTATATTTTTGGTATGGATTTTAGAATTCGGGTTAAAACTCGATACGTCACCATAGCCTAAGTCATCTGCGAACATTAATACTATATTCGGTTTTCTTTTTACCATGTAAATGCCTCCTATAAATAATGTATTTAGTCATAAGTTGTGGTGCTGTTATATTTTTAGGTTAACATAATTGCATTTTACTGTCTTGTCAGACGGGTTGAGTAACCACTATTTCGAAAAAAAGCTCACTCAGAACGATTTTCTCGTCTGAGTGAGCTTTTTATCAACAATGAATGCGATTTAACTAATTATACGCTCTCTTTGATTTTATAACCAAATAAACTAAATCCATAACTTCAAATTATAGCCGTCATAATATTCTGTTGGTAGTAACTTCGCTCAAAACCATCTAAACTGTTACTGAAACCGCTTAATAGGAGAAGGTTCGGAATTACAATAAGGAGGAGTAAAATGAAACAACAGAAAAATCGCTGGCTTATATTGATTGCAGCAATTATAACAAATTTGGCTTTGGGGGCTGGATATGCGTGGTCCGTGTTCCAAACAGCATTATTAGAACAAAATACGGATTGGTCACTGAGTGAAACGTCCCTGGCCTTCAGTATTTCTTTTGCCATGGTTCCCGTTGCGATGATTATCTGCGGTCCAATCGTGGATAAATATGGTGGGAAGAAAGTCGTTCTTGTATCAGGTATCTTGTTCGGTCTTGGTATGTTCTTGACTAGTTATGCCAACAGTATTATTATGCTATACCTGACTTACGGAATTATTTTAGGTTTAGGAATTGGAGCGGGGTACGGAACAGCTACGGCACTTACTGTTAAATGGTTCCCGGATAAAAAAGGATTGGCAGGAGGACTTACGGCAGCTGGTTTTGGATCAGGTGCAATCATCTTGGCACCAATCGCTACAAGCATGATTGGTAGCATTGGTATCAACCAAACTTTCCGTGTATTAGGTGCGATTTTGTTGGTGGTCATCTGTGCTTCATCATTCATCATGGAAAATCCACCCGTCCAAGAAAAAGCAGTGACAACGGTAAATACGGATAAAGACTACAAACAAATGCTGCGCGAGCCAAATTTCTGGATCTTATGGGTCATTTACACATTTGCGGCAACAAGCGGTATGATGATCATTGGTCACGCAGCCAATATTGCAGCGACTTATAATCTAGGAGCCGGAGCTGCTATCGTGATGATTGTAGGCCTGGCGAATACAATGGGTCGCATCTTCTGGGGATCCGTATCGGATAAAGTCGGACGCTATAAAACAGTCGCATTAATGTTTATCGTGTCTGCTGCAGGATTACTCCTCTTGAATCTAACCCAAACATTAGGCGCTGTAGCCGGCATCATCGGCTTGGTTGGGATTGCACTTTCCTTTGGTGGTTTCCTAGGATCATTCCCAGGAATTACCGCAGAAAACTGGGGTGCTTCAAAATCCGCTTCAAACTACGGTTGGATGTTTACCGCTTATGGTATCGCGGCCGTATTCGGACCATCAATTGCTTCAACGATGCGTGAAGCAACAGGTTCTTACTCGCTAGCTTTTATTATTTCAATTGTGATGGCAGTTGTAGGGATGGTATTGACGTTGTGGTATATGAAACGTGTTAATAACAAAGCAGCTATCAAAACGGATGTCGTAAGCGAAGCAAAATAGCGTTATAAAAAAGCACTCGGTTGAGTGCTTTTTTGCTATTTAAAGGGATTCAATCAGCTATGCGTTTGTCCCATAATTTTCGAACAATATAGGTGATGGGGATTGAAATCCATGTCAGACCCAACATGAGCTGAGATGCCGCTAAAGTGAGTTTTCCGTCAATCACCAAACCTCTGTCACTTATTGAACCTGAGTATAGAGCAAGCCAAACATACATCACACCCATAGCTAGGACGACTAGGTTGCTACGCAACGGTTTTTCCTTGCGATTGAAATAAGCCCCTTGCCAAGTACTGACGATATTCATGAATGTTCCAGGAATCAATATGATAAAGAGAAGTTCTACTGAACCGTCTTCAGCCCATTGGAAATCCTTGACACCCGTTACAAAGTGATTCACCAGTAAAAGGAGTACCACTAAGAAAAAACTGTGATAGCCAGTACGGTACCGGATAAAGCGCTGGTATTCATCATAGCTGTTCATTTTTAACCCTCCCAAAATAAATCGTTCAGTGTCACTCCAAGAGCCTTGCAAATTTTGATGCAGAGATTGATTGTCGGATTATAATCACCGCGTTCAATCGCACTGATTGTTTGACGCGTTACATCCGTTGCATCTGCAAGTGCTTGTTGAGACATATCTTTTTCCATTCGTGCCATCTTTAGACGTATATTTTTAGTCATCATCGCAACCTCGTTTTGTAAAATATACCTTACTTTATGTAAAGTATACCAGACATCGCTACGTACAGTAAATAATAACTGAAACAACTGGCCCGATTGGAATAAGACGAAACTCTGAAGTGATCACTCAAACCATATTTTTCGTCTGAGTAATCGCTTTTCAAAAAAAAATGATTACTCAACAGCCATTTTGATGTCTGAGTAATCGTTTTATAATAGCTATCTAAATGTCTTATCAAATGACTCACTATAGATTCCCATCAATCTGTCTACGTCATTTTGCCAACTGATTGGTTCACCATTCACGATTTGTTCCAGCACCTCCAGACAGCCATGCCATCCGGTAGCAGTATTTACAGCCCAAGATAAATCATCAAAGGTATGCGTAAAAATCATGTGACAGCCTTTGTCATGATTTTTCAACGTGATGTGGATGAGCTCATCGCCTTCTTGAAATGAAAAAGTATGGGGAGCATCCAGTTCCGTTATAATTGCTTCAGATACTGTTCCTTCCTCGTCATCAAAACGGATAACGCCACCCACCTTGAGTTCCATCTCACCCGTAGCACAGGGATACCATTCCTTAAAATCATCAGGATTCGTCAAGACCATAAAAACTTCCTCGGGGCTATAGGGAAAAAAACGCTCGAACCTTAACAAATACCGACCCTTTGATTCGTGTAGAGTTCCATAATCAGCCATCATGTTTCCTCTTTTCTATTTGAGATGACGTTTCCTTCTGATTTCATTATATAATAACTTGCGATAACGTGCCGTTGTGGCAACTTAAAAAACGGTTGTACCTTTCGAATGCCACCCAAGTTATGTCCGTTTTTAGTTTGAATGAGGCATAACTAATGTGCAGCGTGAAAGTTATGTCCGATTCTGACGGATATTGGACATAACTTTTTGCAAACCTGGAACTGTGTCAAAGAAATTGATTGAGTGTCTGATCGGCTGATTTATTCTTTTCCACCTTGTGATATGAGGTGATTATGCTACCTAAAAGGTAAATTTCCTGAGGGCTATCAGTAGAGATTACGGTTAGGAAAATCCATAATAGAGTTAAGGTGAGAATGAGAAGTTAAAGAGATAGAGACTCGATATATAAAGGAGAATGAATGAGCTATGAAAAATCCATTGATTAAAGCCAAGGCCAAGGACGGACAAGAAAAATTTAAAGGTGGAAAATACATCAAGAGTATCGTTTATGGTGGTTTGGACGGGATTGTTACGACATTTGCGGTGGTGTCTGGTGTAGCAGGCGCATCTCTGGCTGTTCGAGTGGTGATCATTCTCGGTTTTTCTAACTTGCTAGCCGATGGATTCTCAATGGCTGTAGGCGACTATCTTTCCAGCAAGTCAGAGAATGAGTATAATATGGGACTTAAACAACAAAAGAGGCGCGAACTGGTCGATAACTTTGATAATGAAGTAGAGAGTCTCATAGTGTCTTATGAAAATAAAGGACTCTCGAAGGAAGATGCTCAGACCATTGCCTATACGCTGGCTAAATATGAAACGCCTTTTATTGATCAAAAAATTATATGGGAACAGGGCAATAGCGAGGTCCTGGAAGGTCCACTGAAAAATGCTATTGTCACTTTCTCTTCCTTCTTTATTTTTGGAATGATCCCACTTTTAACCTATGTTTTCTCCATGTTCCTGCCATTTATACATGATAATGCTTTTACAATTGCTTCGGTTTTAACAGGGATGACGCTGTTTCTTCTAGGAGCGTTGAAGTCCCGTATCACGCATTCAAACTGGATAAAATCCGGACTGGAGATGTTGGGCATAGGTGGTCTAGCAGCAGTTGCTGCTTACTTGATTGGTTTTATATTGGGAGGAATTTAAAAACATAACGGTCCTTGTGATGGGGTAAAAAGTACTCATTTATGTAGTATTTTCATGCTGTGTTGAACGCACGTTCGTAAAGAGGTATAATGAAAATATCACTTAAAGAGTGAGAAGTATATAAAACAAAAATTTTACGAAATCATTGATGTGAAGTAGGAAGGGCCGTTGTTGTGAAAAGAAAATTAAGGCGTTTATATAGAAAATACTGGAATGTTGCACTTCCTTTTGTATTAGGCTGGGTGGGAATCACGCCAGTGCAATACCAAACAGGTAAAAAAGTTTGGACAAGCAAGCCAGTGCGAAAGACTCGTAGAAAGACGGAAAAATTAATCAAAAAATCACTCCGCTATGTCTTTGTAGTTGGGTTGGTTTATTATTTCATTCAAAATCCGGAAGATTTCAAACTGATGATAAACCACTTTATAGTGAATTTGACTGGGTTAATAGGAAAAGGATTCGCACTTATAACTGATGTATTTAATGCATAACAAGTACAGCCAAAACAATCTTTCGTCACGAAGGAGTGCTTTGGCTAATTTTTTTGAAAACGAAATTGGATTTTATACGAGGATTCATAGTATAAATAGTGATCTTTCTGTTAAAATAAGAATATAAGTTCGTACTGTATTTATTTCATCTTTTACGGAAAGAGTGAAGATAATGGCAGAGGATAATATTCTAACAGGTTTAAACGACAAACAACTTGAAGCAGTGAAAACAACTGAAGGATATGTACGCGTGGTAGCGGGGGCCGGGTCAGGAAAGACCAGGGCGCTCGCACATCGTTATGCCTACATAGTGGAGTATCTCGGAATTGATCCGGACCATATATTATGCGTGACCTTCACCAATAAAGCTGCAGGAGAAATGAAGCGGCGCGTGACTGCCTTGCTTGGTTCAGGATATGACAATGGGTTGATTGTAACTTATCACGGTTTTTGTGTGCGGGTGTTACGAGAGGATATCCACCGCTTCCAGTTTCCCCGCCAATTTATTATTCTGGATGAAGAGGATCAAAAAGCTATATTGCGTGAAATATATGAAGAACTAGGAATGCGGTTAGAGAACAGGACCTTCCGGAGTTTATTGTTGAAAATCGCGAAATTCAAAGAAGAGCTCGATTATGTCTATATGTTGGCTGATGTAGAAAATAAGATTGTCTTTGAGGAAACTGATACAGTGGAACAACAAGTCATCAAGAAGTATTTGTTGAAGCAAAAGAAAATTTTCGGGCTGGATTTCGATGATTTGATTAATTTTACCTTGGTTTTATTCCAGGACTATGAGGAAGTGCTGGAAAAGTGGCAGAAGAAACTGCACTATATTCAGGTCGATGAATTCCAGGATAGCAGCGCCAAACAAATCGCGATTGTTGATTTGGTATCGAAACGAAACAAGAATCTCTTTGTGGTAGGGGATCCCGACCAAACAATTTACGAGTGGCGTGGGGCAAGACCGGAATACTTTGTTGATTTCAATTTGCATTACCCAACCTGTAAAACGATAATCCTGAACGAAAATTACCGATCAACACCGGAAATACTCAACTTGGGGAATGCATTAATCAAGCAAAATAAGTTGCGCGTGGACAAGGACATGTTTACCCGTAATCCTTCCGGGGTAAAAGTCGTGCATTTCCACGGAAAAAACGAATCCGAAGAAGTGAAGTGGATTATTGAGCGTATACGTTATTTAGAAAAAGAGGGCGTCAATCTTAATGAAATCGCCATTTTATATCGGGCTAATTTTTTATCTCGCTATATTGAACAAGGATTGATTAACGAAGGAATTGACTACACTATTTACGGAGGTTTCAAGTTTTTTCAACGTAGAGAAGTAAAGGATGCCCTGGCGTATTTGCGTTTGATTGCGGTTGGGGACGATTTATCCTTTCTTCGTGTCATAAATAACCCCAGAAGAGGAATGGGACCTCGCAAATTGGAAGTGGTACGCAAGGTAGCGAGTGAATCGGGACTATCCTATCTGGAAGTGGTGGAACAATATCAGGGACAGGAATTTCTTTCGGATCGTGCCCGGAAATTTATCGAATTGATTTTGGATTATCAAGACCACTACATAAACTATACCGTTTCTGATTTGTTGACGGAAGTATTGGAGAAATCGGGATACATGGCGGCGTTACGCCAGGACGGGGATCAGGAGCGCTTAGATAACCTGACCGAGCTCATGAATTCAGTTGTTGCTTACGAGCGAGCCAACGAAGAGGAAGCAAGCTTACATGATTACCTGCAAAGTATTGCGCTCTATACCGATTATGAGAAAGAACCAAACCACCAAAGTGTCAAAATGATGACCATTCATACAGCTAAAGGTTTGGAGTTTTCCTATGTTTTCTTGATTAGTTTCAATGATGGAATTTTACCGAACGCTCGGTCCCTAGAACAAGGGAAGAAGCGAGCCTTGGAGGAGGAGCGTCGGTTGATGTACGTGGCAATCACGCGTGCGATGAAAGAATTCTATATGACTGAATCGGAAGGCATTGGCCAGAATGGAAAAAACAAGATTCCATCGCGGTTCATTTTTGAGATAAAGGAAAGTTTATTCGACCGAATCGGTGTAATTGAGGAAGAGTTTATTCAGGAGAGTAAGGAGTATATCACTTTAACTAATTCCACCGTTCTAGGGGAAGCACCCGCAGATGGTTTTCAAGTGGATGAAGCCGTCGAACACCCCGTATTTGGTAAAGGAATCGTTAAAGAAGTAGATCCCTATAACCGGACGTATGCGATTCAGTTTGAAGGGGTAGAGATGTTGAAACCGATTAGTTTTGATTTTAAGCGATTGGTAAAATATAGTGGTTGATTGTTTTTTTCAGAAAGGAGTAACTATGAAAAACAAAGCATTACTAGCAGTTGTAGCCGGAATGTTTCTCGTAGCGTGTAACAACTCCGAAGTCACAGAACCGCCAACCAGTTCTGAAACTACGCTATCTAGCGAAGTTACGTCCGAAGCAGCCCCTATCTGGACATCGATGGAAGAAGCAGTCGTCTTCTACGAGGAAGCCATTATCCAGGACCTGGGTGAAGACTTGGCGAGCATCGAGTTGGACGGCGAGTTTTACGAACGTGAATCTTGGGAGTTGATCGAGAATACGGGCAATACGATTGTTCTTTCTTTCAAAAATATTGGTTATGGGGGAAGAAACCCGGTGGCGTTTATAAAAGAGGAGGAATTTACGACCATCACGTTTTACGAGGTCGACACCCCGTATCCGGAAAAACCTATTTCGAAACGCACGATCCGTAATACCGATATGGTGACGGTCAGTAAAGAAGATCTAAAGCCGGTAGAAAATGAAAATTCGGCTGCGGATGAAGATTTGCTTTCCAGTTACTCAGTTCAGGAAATTGAATATGCCCGGGTCTGGCTGGAAGTGATCGGGAATGTCGATGTGGAAGAACTGAATGTGACCTATATTTCGAAAGGTGAACCCATCAACGCGTATGAGCCGGCAGATAGTGCGACCTATCCCGAAAATGTGGTGGTGTTAACGGGAAAAATAATGGCTGATGGCAGCGTCATCTACAGTAGCAACGGTGACGGAAGCATCAACCTTTATCAAGTGCCTTCTCACTGGCAACAAGGTGTTGTGCCAGCAGGGCAAACTATGTTGGAATACACGACGGATATCGCCAAAAATCCCGTTCGCGTTTCAATTAGCACCGGAAATGACCAGGATGTGGCTAAACTGATTGAAAAGCAGAATGTCAATGGATCATGAATAAAGGGATTTTTGAATGTATTAAAGTAGGTGGCAACATTCTCTTCCTTGGTGAAGAGAGCGGTAAACGGGTAGGGTTGAGTGAAAGACAGCTTGACGTTTTGAAGGAAAAAAATAGGTCACGATTGAATATTTGGGAATAATTGAACGTCCCGAAGGCGATTCATGATCTTCTGCGTTTACCGCACGAATCAATAATTTTTAATTATCTAGAAGTCTGTGAAAATTGTCAGAAGATTAATTTTCGTGGGCTTTTTTGTCGTATATAGAAATACACTAACACTTTAAAATTTAACAATACCAACTCGGAAATAATGAGTAAGAGTTTTTCGAAAAAAATCTAGCTCAAATAAAAAATTATCACGAGTGGGAATAATTAATTGAAATTACTACTCGGAATCTTGGGTTGGAACCAGCTCAAGAATCCATTCAGTTTTCACGTTATTCCAGAAACAGGCAAATTCTGGGAGAATCACCAGAAATTACCAACAGGTTTTGCATAGTCCCTCAGATTTTTTGCAATTCTATTTTGATAGCGGATTCAATAAAATGAGTAGCATAAGAGGTTAACCGCTATCATTGATGTGAAAGATTACACAAAAACGCGATTTGTGTAATCAAAAAAATGCACGAAGAAGCAGAGGAGAAAGAGAAATGAGAAAATTTGGTGTTAAAGACCAAATCGGCTATGCATTCGGGGATGTTGCGGGCACAGTCGATACAGTTATGATTGGTTATGTAATGGTTTTCTGTACGTATGTTTTAGGAATCAGTCCAGCATTTATGGGTTCCATGTTCTTATTCACAAAGTTCTGGGATGCCATTAATGATCCAATTATTGGTTCTTTTCCTGACCGTTGGAAAATAGGTAAAAGTGGCAATAAATTCAAACCTTATGTAATGCTTGGATTAATCCCATTATCTTTATCTTTAGCATTCATGTTTTTAGATATCAGCAGTCAGTCCATGATGTTTAAATATATTTGGGTGACCGTTTTCTACGTATTGCATGAGATGGCTTATACATTAACTTCCGTTCCTTACGGGGCTATGTCGTCGGTTATTACTTCGGATCCACTTGAAAGATCAAAACTTTCTCAAGCTCGTTCATTAGGGGCACAAATAAGTGGTCCAATCCTGATGACGATCGCACCACTTATCCTTTTTAATGATAACGGTGAATATATTCCTTCTGCATTTATGAAATTAGCAACGCTTTCTATTGCAGCTATTGCAATATCTTACTTTATTTTAGTAAGCTTCACCACCGAACGAATCAAAGATACAAGAACACAAGAAGAAAAACCAAAATTTGAATACAAACGCCTCATTAAACAAGTTTCACAAAATCGCCCTCTATTAGGTGTGATGTTCGCAACAATTGGAAACCTTTTCTTGGGTATGGGCTTCGCACAGTTAAATGCATATTTATTCATCGAGTATTTCAAAGCTCCGAAATTAACCGCTACATTAGGATTCAGTAGTTTGATTTTGGTGTTGGTTATGTATCCTTTTGTTCCAAAATTAGTTGCTCGATTTGGAAAACGTATTACATTATCAGGCGCTATCATTGTTTCTCTCGTTGCCTATGCAGCAATGTTAATAGGTAACATACAAAATCCTTATATTTACATTGGATTGTATTATCTTTCATGCGTTGGGACAGTTGGATTCTTCATGCTCGTATGGGCAATGGTCAATGACTGTATCGACTACCATGAATACAAGTTTGGTGAAAGAAATGATGCTTCCTTATTTTCCGTTTATGCCTTCTCACGTAAGCTAGGTAGTGCTTTAGGTGGTACTATCGGTTCTTACGCACTCGTTTTTGCTGGTTATGATTCTTCTCTATCAACACAAGCAATGGGTGTTGGTAAAAACATCTACATGATTTTAGGATTGATTATGGCAATTGGTGGAATCATGGAATTGATTGGAGTAGGAGTAATCTACAATCTGAAAGATAAAGATGTGAAGCATATTGCGGCTACATTGAAAGAAAGACGCGACGATGAAGATATGGCTGTTGAAATTGAAATGGTTAATGTTCCTGTTGCTGAATAATAAGGAGATGGATTTTTTTGAAAAAGATAGATATACATTTACACGTTGCTTATGACGGTCAGGAACTTGAATTCCAGGGCATGAAAATTGCGGATGGCGCAGCCATGAAGAAGTATATGGAAGACAATGGGATAGAGCATGGGGTTTTGATGTCCGGTTCTGAACAGTATTCGACCACTGGTATGGGATTTGGGGCGAATATCGATAATATTGCTTTAGCAAAAAAATACCCTGAAACCTTCTCGTTCCTTTGTTATGTGGATGTCCACCAGCCAGAAACATTAAAGCAACGCCTGCGTCATTATCAGGAATTAGGTGCGGTAGGGGTAGGAGAGTATTCAGAAAATTATTGGCTAGATGATTCAAAGTTTGAACCCTTATTTGAAGCTTGTTCAGAACTGGATATGCCAATTCTTTTCCATATTTCACCTGAACAAGGGTACAATTATGGTGTCGCTGATCATGGCGGGTTACCGTTACTCGAAGGCGTTTTGGCAAAGTTCCCAAATTTGAAAGTAATTGGACATTCTCAACCATTCTGGTATGAAATTGGTGGGGATATGGCGTATGACATCGAATCAAGAAATAATTATCCAGAAGGCTTGGTGAAAGAGGGTGGACGTTTAGTTGAATTGTTCCGTAACTACCCTAACTTATATGCCGACCTCTCCGCTAATAGCGCAGGAAATGCAATTATGCGTGATCCCGAGTTCGGCTATCGATTCTTGGAGGAATTTCAGGATCGTTTGATGTTCGCAACGGATATGGTTAGTGTCGATATGTATTTCCCGCTAGGAGATTGGTTGGACAATGCTGTAAATACTGGGAAACTATCTCAAACAGCTTACGCTAAAATAGTGCGCTACAATGCAATTAATTTGTTGAAACTACCAATTAAAGAGAAAGTAACTTTTGCATAATATGATAAGATAACGGTACAAAAGACAGTTTGTCTTCTGTATCGTTATTTTTTGGAGGAAGGAAAAAATGGCTGGAAACTATTCTATTTTCAATAAGTTTAACTATAAAGACCTTTTCGAGATGGTTTATATAAACAATAATACGCCACTGATTAATCGTCTTCATACCCATGATTATTATGAACTTTACTTTTTTGTTTCAGGTAAGACTTTGTACTACATAGATGGAAAAGAATATGAGTTTAAAAAAGGTGATTTTGTTATCATCCCACCGAATGTGCCGCATCAGTCCATTCTTGATGCCAGCCCAACACCCTACACAGGGTATGCAATTTTTATCACGCTGCCGTTCCTTCAAAATCTAGCTGAAATGGAAGAAAAGATTGCCTATCCATTCCGGTATGCTTTAGATAATAAACAATATATTTTTCACACTCCCTTACCAACATGGCATGGCATATTGAGTGCTTTTCAAATGATTGACAAGGAGTTCCACAACGACAAGTATTGCCATCAATTTGCTGCATACACATCAACCGTTAATTTGATAATCCTTCTTTCCCGAACAGTGTATTATTTGACCAATAAGGAAGTAGATAGTAAACCAAATGAAGTTTTAATGCTGAACATCAAAAACTATCTTGATGCCAATTATTTTAATGAGTTGACACTAGAAGATACAGCGCAGAAGTTTTTCATTGGTTCTTCTACACTTTCTCATTTATTCAAGGAACAGATAGGAGTATCCTTCTACCAATATGTAATCCAGCTGCGGTTGGAGGCAGCCAAAAATGATATCCTTGCTCATAAGCCTGCCAGTAAAGTTTATCGGGAAAATGGCTTCAAAGACTACAGTAACTTTTATAAAGCCTTTAAGAAACGCTATGGGGTAGCTCCCACTAAGTATTATAAAGAAATAAGACAATCAAATTGAAGTGAAAGGAAATAATACCATGTATAGTGAACAGGATAAAAAATTCCATTGCAATAACTGTAATAAGGTAATCGAGGCGGGCGAGAAATGTTGGACAAAATGGGCTTTACCACCCAGTCACTTACGGACACAGACGATGCCTTCTTTAGTATTGCGATATGAGAATGCCCCCATCATTTGTCTGGAATGTACCAAAAAGGATTTACTTTTTTCAGATTTTTGATAAGCTTTGCTGTTCTGCCCATCGAGGGATATAACTTGACTCGGCATTACCTTGAAGTGGAAAATGAAGTTAGCAAGAAAATGAAGGCGCTTTAAATTTCGAAAAAATAAAAACAGAAAGAAGGAAAAATAGACATGATTTTAGATGAAACGTATATCTTATCAAATGGGGTAAAAATCCCCAAGCTGGGTGCGGGCGTATGGATGATTGATGACGAGGTTGTTGATCAAGTGGTGAAAGATGCTCTGGATGTGGGGTACCGCCATATCGACACCGCCCAATCTTATCGCAATGAAGAAGGAGTCGGCCGCGGTATCAAAGCCTCAGGTGTCGACCGCAAAGAAATTTTCGTGACGACCAAGCTCAGTGGCAACATCAAAGATTACGGGGAAGCGGTCAAAGCGATTGATAAATCGCTGGCCCGATTGGATATGGACTATATCGATTTGATGATTATTCATAGTCCACAACCCTGGGCTGAATTTCGTGATGAGAGCAACCATTATTTCGAAGGGAATCTCGAAGCATGGCGTGCTCTGGAAGAAGCTTATAAAGCAAAGAAAATACGGGCCATTGGCGTTTCGAACTTTGAACAAATCGATCTGGAGAACCTTATCGAAAATGGTGAAATCAAACCCATGGTGAATCAGATTCTCGTGCATATCACGAACGTCCCCAACGACGTCATGAAGTACTGTCAGGAACAAGGTATCGTGGTGGAAGCCTATTCCCCGATTGCTCATGGTGCTATCCTTGACCATCCGAAGGTGAAGGAAATGGCTGAGAAATACACGGTTTCTCCTGCGCAACTGAGCATCCGTTATGTCTTGCAACTGGGCACGGTTGCTTTACCGAAATCCACCAAGAAAGCGCACATGAAAGCCAATGCCGCGATCGATTTCACGATTTCTGCGGAAGACATGGAAATCTTGAACGGCCTTCCCCTGATTGAACACTATGGGAAGGATCATGAGATGCCTGTATTCAAGACTTTCTACAAAGACTGATAAGTTATAAGAATTTCAACTAAAACACCACCCTCAAAGCGACCGAACAGGTGCTTTGAGGGTGGTGTTTGTTATTTTTTATTTTTTTGTTGGTAATCCTCTAATGCCCGGTTCAGTGTTTTGGTTTCCCGTTGCAGATCCCAAACCAGGGCCAGCCAATAGAAAAACAAGGAAAGGGCGATGGCGGCATAGAATACATAGTGGTACCAATCAGGATAGCTTTGGAACCACTGGAACAGTTCCGAAAAGAGAATGGTAACGGACAGTGACCAGCACCCCCAAATGGTAATTCGGGAATTGGTCACGTTGTTGGTCAAGAGGAAGCTTTGACCAAGTCCAATCAACAAACACGCCGCGAAAATTTGGATAGCAGTCCAAAAATCGAGGGAGCTCGCTTGATTTGGTTCAAGAATGCCATAAAACAGATAAAAAAATACAAATGCCACAAAATAAATACCGGCGGCAGACTTGGCCTCGTACATGAATAAATAAAATTTTTGCCAATTAGTTTGTTCCATTGTTAACCCTCCTTAAGTTCCATACCCAATCGTTGTTTGAATGCCGGAGCATAGTGCCGGGAAACAATCATTTTTTCTCCGTTTTCCAGAGTGATTTCGATACGACTGTTCAATAGGCTGCGCAGCTTTTGAATATGGTGCAAATTGACCAGCTGTGACTTGCCAATCCGGACGAAACCTGCATGCTGATAATTTTCCTCAAGCTTCATCAAGGACTCTGTCACTTCCAGGACATCCGCTTTTGTGTAAAGGAAGACGCGGTTGTCGACGGCCTCCACGAAATATATAGCGTGGGGCGAAATAAGGACCGTTTCTTTTTCCTTTCGGGCAAAAATCTGGCTGGAGGATGCTTGAAGGAAATCGAGTGTGGCCTGCATTTCGGCATCCAACTCGCGAATGTGCAGAATCACCTCGTTCTCCCCCGCATCCATCTTTTCAATCCTGATTCTCATGACAACCTCCCTTCCTGGTAACACCTCACACGTAGAGTGTAATTTAAATTATCTTCCCGTTCAATCGATTTTGACTATGTTGCAGATACTGGTGGGTTAGTTACAAAAAAATATTCAAGAGTAGATAAACGGCATATATCGCCAAGAGGACTGCGCCTTCCATTTTGCTGATTTCAAGTTTTTTGGTGTTGAAAATGAAATAGCTGACCATGCCAACTACAAGCAAAACTATTGGAAAATGAATCTGGTAAAAAATCGGAGCAACTCCCAAGCCTCCGGGAACCAAAGAGATGGAGACACCCAGCACCAAAAGGATGTTGAGGATGCTTGCCCCTAAAATATTCCCGATAGCCAAGCCGCCAAAGCCTTTTCGGGCGGATGCGTAAGTGGTAGTCAACTCGGGCAAACTTGTACCCAAGGCAACAATGGTCCCGGCAATAATGGCATCTGAAACTCCCAGGCGCACAGCTGCGGCCTCAACGGTGGTGACTAAGGCACTGGCACTTAAGGCCACGGCCACAGCGCTCAAAAAGATGATGCCTGTTTCTTTAATCAAATTTCCCTTTTTATGAGGTTCTTCGTCCGCTTCCGGATGTATTTCTTTGGATGGTTCCCGGAATGCCGTGAGTAGATAGACAGGCAAGGAAAGAAGGAGGAGTATACCCACAACCGGATGGATCCTACCAGTGGAAGAAAATATTTCCGCTCCAAATGTCCGTACACTGCCAAAAACCATGAGCAACAGCGAACCAATCAAAAAAGGCAGTCTACTTGCTGTTGTCCGCATCACGGGAATGGCACCAGCAATTGAACCAACACCCAAAACAAGAGTCATGTTTGTGATAACCGAACCGATGGCGTTCCCCAAGACAAAATCAGTGGCATCCTGCATAATGGCCGCGATAGCGGTGGATAGCTCCGGCAATGTCGTCCCCACTGAAACAATGGTCGCTCCAATTATCAATTCGGATATACCGAATTCCCGGGAAAGGGAAACAGCGTGGTCGATCAGTGTATCTGTGGCCTTGGATAAGATGATGAGTGACATGAGGAACACGAGGGCCAGAATCGGCCAGCTTTGGTTTGATATAAAAGTTTCCATAAGAATCCTCCTCATAAATAAAAAGCATATGCTCAAGAAATTCTTCCCACCCCGGAAGAAAAATCCTTGAAAGCATACGCTCAACCGCATTAATACTATTCTCTTTGAAATTATTATACCAAAAAAGATGTAAACCCACCTCAATAGCTATCGAGGCGGTTGTTTTGGGTAGTAAATTCTTTTATCCTTCCACCGCCGGAACTTGATGTAAATTTAAGTTCCTAATATGGAAGAAGTTTTGTAAATTTACCGCGAAGCTTTAAGTATTGAACAAGCGGCAATAGATAATTTGAAATAGCATGGTGATGTCTGCCTTTATGGCAGGCATTTTTTTGAAAATTTATTTAATTCAACATGATCTCCCTTTAAAAAAGACGAATAGTGCCGATATAAAGAAAGTCATCGATTGGAATGATATATCAATACAGTCAGCATTAGGGGGAAGTTCATGTTTAAAGGAATTACATCAAAATTATTAGCTGCATTTAGCATTTTACTGCTAGTTGTGGTTTGTGGTTTGGGTTTTATCACGATTGATACAATCCGGACGGATAAAAGAATGGCCGAAGAAGAGTTGGAAACATCAGTTGCAACACTAGAGGCATTAATGAGTAGACAAGAAGAATTTGCAGGCGCATTGGCAACAGGATTGTCCGGGAATGAACGATTAAAGCAAGCATTAGAAAAAAAGAATTATACGGAAATGTCAGCCATTATTCAGCCTTATTATGAAACTTTTAATGAAAAAACGGGTCTTTCGGTATTGGAAATTGGCGATGCTGAGGGAACTGTATTATATCGTGCGCACAATCCGGAAGAATTTGGTGACTCTAAGTCAGGTAATCCATCAATAGCATCTGCCTTGCAAGGTAACCACTTAATGGGAACAGAGACCGGAAAGTCAGGAATAGCAATACGCGCTTTTGCTCCCATTGACGTAGGTCAAGAAGTGATTGGTACAATCCAAACAGGTTACACTGATGCATTTTTTGAAAATTATACCAATTTAACCGATACAAATGTTGATATTTATACAGCAGAAGGACTGCTTTATACAACGGACGAAAGCAGTCTGAAATCAGATTCAAACTTGCAGGAAAATATAAGTCAGACTTTGACTGGCAAAAATTTAAAAGAAAAGACGAAGAATGAATATTATGAATTGTTGCCAATTAAAGATCCAACGGGTGCAACAATTATAGGTGCCTTTAAAGTTAGCTATGACCTAAAAGATGTGAATGCGCAAATTCAGCAACTCATCTTGGTAAATAGCTTAATTGCATTACTTTTTGTTGCAACCATAGTGACGATCGTTGGGTATTTCTTGCGAAACCTTGTAAAACCGATTAAGATGATGTCCAATGAAATTACCGAGATAGCAAATTATGATTTGACCAGTAAGAAGCTTGAGAACGATGAAAAACTCTTACAAAACAATTCCGAAATTGGACAATTGGCGAATGCAACACTACAAATGAAAAAACAACTTGTTCAACTTATCCGTCAAATTTCGGAACATGCAGAAACAGTTTCTGCTTCATCTGAAGAATTGACAGCCACGAGTAAAGAAGCAACAGTATCGGCTATAGAAGTGAATGCTGTGATTACTGAAATCGCGCATGGCGCTACAGAGCAAGCAACCGAAACCTCTTCAGGAACACTAAAAGTAGAGGAATTAGGAAATCTAATTAATCAAGAAAAACTGATAATTGAAAAATTGAGCACTTACTCTGTGCAAGTTAACAGGCTCAAAGAGGAAGGCTTGGAGAAGCTTAGAGATTTGCAAGAAAAAACAAAAGATGCTAGTAAAGCCCAGTTAGAAGTTGGAGAAGTTATTGGGGAAACAAATGCTAGTGTCGAGCAAATAGGTTCAGTGAGTACGATGATTAAGTCCATTGCGGATCAAACCAACTTACTCGCTCTTAATGCATCGATTGAAGCTGCTCGATCAGGTGAAGCGGGTAGAGGATTCGCAGTAGTAGCAGATGAAATTAAAAAATTAGCGAGTCAGTCAAATGAATTTGCCGATCAAATAAAAGGGACGATTGATGCACTAAATTATAAAACGCAAGCGGCAAAGGATTCATTAGCTGTTATGAAGGACATGAATGACCTGCAGCTATATAGTTTATCCGAAACGCATAATAAGTTTTACGGAATAGCACATACCTTAGATGAGGTTGGCAAGGCAATGGAACAATTGGATGTGACAAGCTCGATTATGGATGAGAAGAAAAATTTAATTATTCATACTATGGAGCAACTGGCTGCTATTTCAGAAGAAAACGCCGCCAGTACAGAAGAAGCATCTGCTACAGTAGATGAACAAGTCAATGCTATGAGTCAGATTTCAGAAGCGAGTGACAGTTTGGCTCATCTTGCTGAGGAACTAACCCTTGGCATGCAAAAATTTAAATATTAAAAGGGTAAATTTGACTATCCTTTGTAACTCTCCCGATTAAAAAGGGAGAGTTTTTTTAAATATACATACTTTTCGTGAATGCTTATTGCAAGGAACCGTCACTGTTCTTTATAATACATAAAGTAAAAAAATGATGGTATCACTGACTAATTAACCTTTTTCTGGAAAGATTATTTCATTTAAAAGTCGCGCAATAAGTGCAATATAGAATTAGCATTTCCAAGTAATCCTTTAAAAAACTCTCCTAATATGATAGACTTTTTTAGATGATTAGTTTAAAAAAAGGAGACATACGATGTACGATAAGATTACGAAAGTGCCTGCGGGCTTGTTTTTAGTGCCATTATTTCTAAGTGCTTTATTTTATACGATATGGCCGGATTTGGTTCGGATCGGTGGTTTAACTGAAGCGACTTTTTCTGGTGATAGCATGAACTTTATTTTGGGCGTGTTATGTTTCTTTTCTGGAACAACCATTGACTTAAAAAGACTCGTGCGCGTTTTAAAAAGACAAGGTATTTTATTAGTAGTAAAATTCATTTTGAGTGTCGGTTTTGGCTTGGCAGCTATTCAATTATTTGGGCAAGAAGGAATTTTTGGTATTAGTACCATGGCACTTGTAGTAGGAATAAGCAGTTTGAATCCAGCTATTTATCTCTCACTAATTAAAGAGTACGGGACAGATGATGATACGGCAGCTTTTGGCTTGATTGGTGTGTTCAGTCTGCCTATCATACCAGTAATTGTTTACAGTATTACATCGGCGGCTGGAGCTGAAATGGACTGGATGCCTATTATTTCCACATTGGTCCCAATAGGCCTTGGTATGTTAATCGGAAATTTAGATGTAAAATTTGCACAACTATTTGCTCCGGGTTCAGGTGTCTTGTTACCGATTCTCGGTTGGAATATCGGACAAGGTATTGATCTTGTTGAAGTGGCAAAATCAGGCTTGCAGGGTTTGCTACTTGTAATCATCTATTATATCGCGATGAGTCCTATATTTTTGATTGACAAAAAAGTATTAAAACAAGATGGCATTGGCGCAGTTTCAATGCTTTCAATTGCAGGGATTTCTGTATCAACATTGGGGATATTGGCAGTAGCACATCCTGAGCTTCAACAGTACGTTTCAAGTGCGACTGGCCAACTTTTAACAGCGACAGTTTTAACAAGTGTAACGACTTCCTTTTTTGTAAAAAGTTTATATAAAAATGCCTACGTGAAGTAGAGTCATTACTGATGATATATAAAACCGTTCATAATCCAATGAACGGTTTTATATATGGATTTGTTTGTTTCAAAGGAGTCCCATTATTTAAATGCTACAATATAGAAAACAGGTTTAAAAAGGGGGAAACACATATGCTGGATGCTTTAAAATTAGTATATGAAGAAAAGCGTATTTGGGTAACCTTAGGCGGTAATGTCCTGATAGCGTTCATGCTGGCACTAGTCATCATAGCGCTGGATACACGGTTGATCCCGACAGTTGAACTAATATCTCCTGTTTTCTTGACGAGTGTCAACTTGGCAAAGGATATTCTTTCGCTCTTGGCAGGGTCACTCTTTTCAGTTGCCACATTCACTTTTGGGACAATGTTGGCAGTGATATCGTTTTATTCATCCAATTTCAGTCCGAGAACAGTGGAGAATTTTTTGCTGCATAAGGCACCTATGCAAGCGCTAGGGGTGTTCCTGGGTGGGTTTATTTACTGTTTGTCTTCCTTATTCTTTATGCGTAATTCAGAACATGAGTATTTGGTGTTATCAGCCACGGTAGCCTTGATTTATGCGCTTTTCAGCGTTCTATTTTTTGTGCGTTTTGTCTATTCAGTCGCTATGTTCGTTCGCATGGAACAGCTAGTGGATCGCTTGTATCACGAAGCAGATGAATCGTTTGACAAGGCAGTGGCATTTTTTTCTGAAAAACCAACAGTTCAACATCTACCGGAATTCGACCGTCTTCATGTTTACACGATTCAAGCTACTCAAGATGGTTATGTGGAATACATCAACTTCGATCGGATGGTCACGCTAGCCCAGGAATGGGAAGGTAGCTTGGTTTTATACGTTAGAATAGGTGATTTCGTAGCACGCAATAAACCTTTAGGGATTTTATATACGAATAAGAAAATAGACGCGATTGAGAAAATCGCAGAGCCTTTCAATCGCGCTCTTGTATTTGAAATAGCCCCATCTACGATGTATGATCCTATATTTGCCCGGACTAAGCTGGTGGAAGTTGCACTGCGAGCAGTATCTCCGGGTATAAACGATCCTAACAGCGCCATTCATATACTGCAGTATAAAGCATTATTGGACGGGAAGATGGCTGCATTGCCAGGAAGGTTCGTACTTTTGGGTGAGCACGAAGATAATGAAGACTATACCGGTGTTGTCTTTTATGACTTCAATAATTTTGCCAAGGATCTTTATGAAAGTTATTGGCAATTGATTCATTACATGAAGCAGGATATCTCGGGAGCCAGCGCTTTATTTGATTCGTTATTAACGGTGGCGTATGCGGCTCACCCAGAAAAATTATCGTTTATTAAATCCTATAGCACCCACGTTTACCAATTAACGACCCCGAATTTCCCGGAAGAAATGGATCAGCGTAGACTAACCGAACGCTATGAAGAGATAATGGCAATGAAGGAATAATGCGCACTTTTGTCTAGCCTAGTTGTGGGCTCTATGGTATTATTCAATATGTAGTATGTTAGAACTACAAAACAAATAAATAGCACAAAATATAGTACCGCAATTTTTGGTGGCATCAGCTGATGCCATAATAGGGAATCCAGTTAAAAACTGGAGCTGCCCCCGCAACTGTTAATGTGGACGAAATAGCAAACCACTGTATCTTCTTTTGAATAAGAAATATGGGAAGGGCTAAAGTAGGATGAAACATGAGCCAGGAGACCTGCCAATGATTGTTGTTTCTATTTTTCGGGGATGAAAAAGATGAAACGGTGGGCTCTCTCAATAGGGGTTTCTATCGTTTTTTACCGTTCATTCTAAATGGGCGGTTTTTTTGTACCCAAAAAACAAAAAAGGAGAGAGCGACATGTCAAAAAAAATAACCATATACAGTAAGGTCGGGTGTGGCCAATGTATGTTCACCAAGAAATATTTAGATAAACGCAACGTATCCTATTTCGAAAAAAATATATCTGAAAATCCTGTATGGGTGGAAGAGGTAAAAGCGCTTGGCTTCCAAAGCCTCCCTGTTATTCAAATAGAAGGTGAGCCGCCTTTTAATGGTTTCCAACCGCAACTACTGGATGCCTTGGTAAATTAAGATGGCAAAAATAGCTTATTTCACCGTTACGGGTCAAACTCGGCGATTCGTCGAAAAAATTCCAAATTTCAATGGGCTTGAGATAACCGTAACGAATCCGTTTGTTGAAATGGATGAACCGTTTATTTTAATTGTTCCCACATACGTTTCTGAAGTCACTGAACCAGTAAAAGATTTTTTGGAAACGGGACAAAATAAACGCTTGTGTATAGGTACTTTCGGTGGTGGAAACCGGAATTTCGGATCCTTGTTTTGCTTCACTGTCCATGAGATTGAAGCGGAATACGGCATTCCCGTGTTACATGAATTTGAATTTCAGGGTAACGATTTAGACATTCAGAAATTGGAAAGAGAGTTGGATGAGTTGGGTAAACAAACGAAACGTGTTAGTTATTTTAATTTAAATAATGAAGTAAATATCCCGGTTGATGGGATGATTCCATTACAGAAAGACAAAGAGGCCGCACGCGTTTATTTCCTGGAAGAAATAAATATGAATACGGTATTTTTTCACACTTTAGAAGAAAAGCTCGCCTATTTGGTTCGTGAAGACTATATAGACGAGACAATCCTGAACAAGTATGAAATGTCCTACATAAAAGAGCTTTTTCAAAAACTGTATGCCCATAAATTCCGTTTCAAGAGCTTCATGGGAGCCTATAAGTTCTATACCCAATATGCCCTGAAAACGAATGATGGTACTAAATACTTGGAACGATATGAAGACCGTATTGCATTTAATGCTTTATTCTTGGCCAACGGTGATGAGAGGTTGGCTTGGGGTTTAGCAGAAGAAATGATCACGCAACGTTACCAACCCGCAACACCGACGTTCTTGAATGCGGGGAAAAAACGTCGTGGAGAACTAGTATCATGTTTTTTGGTTGATTTGGATGATTCGATGCTTTCGATTGGTCGCGGCATAAACTCAGCATTGCAGCTATCCAGAAAAGGTGGCGGTGTGGGCGTCAATTTATCAAATTTACGTGAAGCAGGGGCACCGATCAAAAAAATAGAAAATGCCTCCTCTGGTGTTGTCCCAGTGATGAAATTATTGGAAGACAGCTTCAGCTATAGTAATCAGCTCGGGCAAAGGAATGGGGCTGGGGCCGTTTATTTGAATGTTTTCCACCCCGATATCTATGCCTTCTTATCTACCAAAAAAGAAAACGCAGACGAAAAAATTCGGGTAAAAACATTGTCACTAGGCTTAGTGGTTCCTGATAAATATTATGAATTATTAAAAACAAATCGTCCCATGTATTTATTCAGTCCTTATGATGTGGAGAGAGAATATGGTGTGCCGTTTTCTTATATCAACATAACTGAAAAATACGATGAAATGATTGCTAATGATGAAATCCGTAAGTACAAAATTAATGCACGGGATTTGGAACAAGAAATTTCCCGTCTCCAACAGGAATCGGGCTATCCATATATTATCAATATTGATACTGTCAACAAGGCAAATCCCGTTGATGGAAAAATAATAATGAGTAACTTGTGCAGTGAAATTTTCCAACCGCAAGAACCCTCAATCTTAAATGATGACTTATCCTATCAAATCACAGGGACGGATATCAGCTGTAATCTGGGTTCGACAAATATCCCGAATATCCTTGAATCACCGGATTTTGGCAAATCTATCGAAGTAGCCGTACGTGCGTTAACAACTGTTACTGAGCAAACGGATATCAATGAAGTACCCACAATTAAAAAAGGAAATGCGCTATATCACACTATCGGCTTAGGCGCGATGGGATTGCATACTGCATTTGCACTCAACCAAATGACATATGGTTCACCGGAGTCCCTTGAGTTTACAGATGCCTATTTCCGAGCATTGAATTATTATTCATTGGTAGCAAGTAACAAAATAGCCATGGAAAAAAAGAGGGCTTTTCATAATTTTGAAAAATCAAAATATGCAGATGGTAGCTATTTTGAGCCTTATTTGAAAGGAGAATTCCAGTTTCTATCAGATAAGGTGGCGGCTATCTTCAAAAATGTCGCAATTCCAACTGTTTCGGATTGGGAAAAGCTGAAAGAAAATGTCCAGAAATATGGCCTTTACCATCGTAATCGCCTGGCAATCGCACCGAATGGATCTATCTCATATATCAATGAAACAAGTGCTTCTTTACATCCTATTACGCAACGAATCGAGCATCGTCAAGAAAAAACAGTGGGTGCCATTTTCTATCCAGCTCCTTATTTATCCAATGAAAAGATGCCTTATTACACATCAGCTTTTGACATGGATCAACGTAAAATAATTGATGTATATGCCGCTGCACAGCCACATATTGATCAAGGTATGAGTTTAACATTATTCATGCGCTCGCAAATTCCGGAAGGCTTATACGAATGGAAAGTTGGTAAAACGACTGCCATGACCACCCGAGACTTAAATCGCCTTCGCAATTATGCGTTTAGCAAGGGAATTAAATCGTTATACTACGTTCGAACATATACGGATGATGGAGATATTATTGGTGCAAATTCTTGTGAAAGCTGCATGGTATAGGGGGAATAGGCATGAATTATTTAGCAATTGACTGGAATAAACTAGAAGACGAACTGGATAAACATACATGGGAAAAACTGACTTCCCAGTTTTGGCTGGATACCCGCATTCCGGTCTCAAATGATTTGGATGATTGGAGAAGTTTGACGGAAGAAGAGCGCGAAGTTGTCAATAAAGCCTTTGGCGGTCTAACGTTACTGGATACCTTGCAATCGGAAGAAGGAGCTAATGTCATGCGGGAAGATGTCCGAACCCAGCATGAGGAAGCTGTCTTGAATAATATCTTGTTTATGGAGTCCGTCCATGCGAAAAGTTACAGTACAATTTTTATCTCTTTGAATAATAACCGCAAAATCGAAGAAATTTTCGAATGGACCAATTCAAATCAGACTCTGCAATACAAAGCGAAGCGTATTAATGAGATTTACCAAACAGGTTCAGCCTTGCAGAAAAAAATTGCGAGTGTGTTTTTGGAATCATTCTTGTTTTACAGTGGTTTTTATACACCGTTGTGGTACCTGGGAAATAACCTACTTCCAAACGTAGCGGAAATAATCAAGCTGATTATCCGCGATGAATCTGTTCATGGCACTTATCTTGGTTACAAATTCCAACTGGGATACAACCAGTTAAATGAAAGTGAACAAGCTGAAATTCGTGATTGGATGTATGAACTGCTTTACGATTTAATGGAAAATGAATTGGCTTATACGCAGGAAGTTTATGATCAAATCGGTTGGACGAACGAGGTGAAGACATTCGTTAAGTATAATGCGAACAAAGCGTTACAAAACCTGGGATTTGAACCATTTTTCACGGATGCAAATGCAGAAGATGTCAATCCGATTGTCATGAATGGCCTCTCGACTGATACGGCGAACCATGATTTTTTCTCGCAAGTCGGATCTGGTTATTTGATGGGGAATGTTGAAGCCATGGAAGATGATGATTATGATTTTTAGGTAAGAATAAAAACGCCATAGCGGAGGTTAAGTCCCGCTATGGCGTTTTTCACTTGGTCTCCAACTCATGAGCATCCACCATCTCAATTCCCGCCATGGTTCCCGTTCCCTGATAATGAAAACCATCCGTTTTGTCCCAAAGCTCCATCTCAATGGTTCCTGAGACACCTTCTTTAATGCTTTTATCCATTCCCGTTAAAACAGGGGCTAACAAAACGCCTTGATGTTCAGTTTTTCCGTAAATCTTTACTTTCGCTTGATTGTTTTCCATTGTTACCAACACCTCTTTAGATGAAGGTAAAGATAGTTTGATTTTACTATTATTGTAGGTGGCAAAACGGTATTCTTTACCATTTACCTGGATATTTGAAATGAAACCCAACAAGTCCCGGAAATAGAAAGGAACATGTGCCATAGAAAAGAAAAGACTGGTTTCATCTTCATCAAAATGATTGCTTTGTAGCCAAACGTAATTTTTAGGGAATTTCGTTCCCCAGTCTTTTTCGATGTAACCTTTACCACCCGTAAAATCCACCGATTTACCATTAATAAGGAGGGAACCTTCCAAGACGTGATTCATACTTGTGATACCGTGGTAGCATTCCATCTTTGGAACATAAGCATAAGGCCCCATAATACTAGGCTGCGAAATGGATGAATGAATCGGGCTGAAAGGTCCGATTTTCAAATTTCCTTCTATATGGTCTGACTCCGTTTCAAGATGCACTGAAAGTAAACTCTCGGAGAAAAAATTATCTTCAATTTTAACGGCGAAAGGATCGTCATTCCAAATAAAAGAAGCCGTAGGGAAGCGAACGTAACCTGTAGCAGTACTCTCTACACCTTCCTGGACTAAAATGTATTGCACGAAACAATGGGGGTCTTTTTCATTCAAACTAATACCAGGGATGAAACTAATGGCCGTTTTGCCATCTGTACTAACTTGTTTATAATACCAACCCTCAAAGTAATTCTTTTTTCTACGCTTTCCTTGAAAGAGATTTGGATTTGTCCACGCTTTTCCCACAATAATCACTCTCCTACCAACGTTATTTACTTAACTATGCCTGAGCACTATAATGATGTCAAACGGTTGCTATTTGTATGGATTGGAAATTTGGTTCTATGATATAATCACGTCAAGAGTATCTTAAATTTGAATGGAGGCAAACGATATGCCATTTGTACGGATCCAACTAAAAGAAGGACGCACGCCTGAGCAAAAAGCAGAACTTGCAAAAGCAATCATTGAAAAAATGGATGAATTAAATTTTGCAGTACCTGAATCAGTGCGTGTCATTTATGAGGATATGGCCCCAGAAGATTTTTATAGTGGAGAAAAGAAAGATTAACAACAAGAAAAGATACCAGCCGGAGTGAATCGCTCACGGTTGGTATTTCTTTTTTATATAATGGAGGTGTGGAGAATTCATATCCATCAGGAAGAACCTTGTGTTAAAATAAATCCAATGATTGTTTACAACTGTAAACGGAAGGAGAAAAGACATGGATAATCATAACCACCACCAACATCACGATCACGACGAGCAAAACCACAACCATGAACACCATCATGAAGACCACGGTCACGATCATACCGAAAGTCACGACCACCATTCCATGAATCATGATGACCATAGTCATCACCATCATGGGAACTTTAAGGAGATATTCTTTAGGTCTTTACCTTTGGGAGTTATCATTTTGATTCTTTCACCGATGATGGGGGTTAGATTGCCATTTCAATTTACCTTCCCTTATTCGGATATCTTGGTAACAATCCTCTCGACAATATTGTTTATTTATGGGGGAAAACCATTTTATCAGGGAGCCAAACATGAATTTCGGCAGAAATCTCCAGGAATGATGGCTTTGATTACTCTAGGTATAACAGTCTCATATTTGTATAGTGTGTATGCGGTCGTTGCAAGTTACATGACAGGAGAACATATCATGGATTTCTTCTTCGAATTTGCCTCCCTAATTCTCATCATGCTTTTGGGGCATTGGATTGAAATGAAGGCAGTCGGAGAGGCCGGGGATGCTCAAAAAGCATTAGCTGAACTCTTACCCAAAGACGCGCATATTGTAAAGGGTGACGATACGATTGAAACACGGCCAGTAGCGGAAATAAAAATAGGTGATTTGGTTCGTGTGCAAGCCGGTGAAAATATTCCTGCTGATGGCAAAATAATTCGTGGAGAGTCACGGGTTAATGAAGCATTACTGACGGGTGAATCGAAACCGATAACGAAGCATGTTGGTGATGAAGTTATTGGTGGTTCGACGAATGGAGAAGGAATTTTGTTCCTCGAAGTTACTGAAACAGGGGACCAATCTTTCATTTCTCAAGTTCAAACATTAATCTCTCAAGCGCAGAATCAACCTTCACGTGCGGAAAATATGGCTAACAAAGTTGCAGGTTGGTTATTTTATATTGCGGTCGTTGTGGCAGCTATTGCTTTCTTAATTTGGCTTTTTGTTGCTGATGTTGAAGCCGCGGTTTTATTTACGGTTACGACCTTGGTTATTGCGTGTCCGCATGCTTTAGGGTTAGCGATTCCTCTTGTTGTGGCTCGCAGTACGAGTTTGGGCGCAAGTCGCGGTTTGTTGGTTAAGGACCGTGAAGCTCTGGAACTGGCGAACAAAGCGGACGTGATGGTATTGGATAAGACGGGGACGTTAACGACTGGAGAATTCAAGGTAATGGATGTCCAACTTTTAGAAAATGGTCATAACAAAAATCAAGTGATTGCTTTGATGGCAGGAATCGAAGGTGGCTCTAGTCATCCGATTGCCCAATCGATTGTAAGGTATGCTGATGAAAATGGGGTTGAAGCTGTCAAATTTGATCATATTGAAGTCGTTTCCGGTGCTGGAGTAGAAGGCCATGTGAACGGTCATCATTACCAGTTGTTCAGTCAAAAATCCTATGGAAAAAATATCACAATTGAGTTTACAAAAGGAGCTACCATAAGTGTGTTGATTGAGGATGGTGAAGCTATTGGATTGGTTGCTTTAGGCGATGCATTGAAGGAATCAAGCAAGGACTTAATCATGACTTTGAAATCGCAGGGTATCCAACCCATTATGGCAACAGGTGATAATGAACAAGCAGCGCAAGGTACCGCAGAGGCATTGGGAATCGATTATCTGGCAAATCAATCGCCTCAAGACAAGTACAATTTGGTGGAAAAATTAAAAAAAGAGGGCAAGACAGTCATCATGGTTGGGGATGGTGTCAATGATGCACCATCGTTAGCTCTGGCAGATGTCGGCATTGCTGTTGGTGCTGGCACACAGGTTGCCCTGGATTCAGCAGATGTCGTTTTGACCCAATCTGACCCAGGAGATATTGCGTCATTTATCGAACTAGCTAAAAAGACAACGCGTAAAATGAACGAGAACTTGCTATGGGGAGCAGGATACAACTTTATCGCCATTCCCTTGGCGGCGGGGCTATTGGCACCCATTGGATTCACGCTTTCCCCAGCAGTAGGGGCGATTTTGATGTCGTTGTCTACCGTAATTGTGGCGGTTAATGCCATGTTCTTGCGTTTGGATGACAAAAGATGAAAAAGACTTGGGAAATAATTAGCCCAGGCAGTAAGAAATGTACACACTCAGCTTTGCGAGTGAGCTTTTTTCCAGGATTTAGCTCACTCAGATTAAAATTTCCCAGTGAGTGAGCCTTTTTCAAAAAAATAGCTCACTCACGGGAAAAAATCTCGCTGAGTGAGCTATTAGTTGTTATAAAGCCGACTCGCGCAAAGTGAGTCGGCTTTTTTAGTGGGACTGGAATTTTCATTTCCTTACTGTTTATCTGAGTAAACTATCTGGGTCTGCCATCAGTTCAATCGTTGAATGAGTAATATTTTGCGGTGCAACAATTTGGCGAATTTCTTCTTTCAGTTCTTCTTGTTCTTCGTGGTTCAATATTTCCGTGCTTAAAGTAACCGCCATTGCATGTTCTTCTCCATCGATGGACCAGATGTGCAGGTGGGAAATACTGTAGACACCCGCTAGATTTAGAATTTCATTTTCGATTTTTTTCAATTCCACTCCAGTAGGGACAGCTTCCAGGAAGATTTCCACTGTTTTTTTGAACATCGGCCATGCATTATAAAAAATAAAACCAGCGATTGCGAGGGATAAAATTGGATCCAGGATATACCAATCTGTGAATCTTACGATAAGACTGACAATCAATACCGCTACCCAGCCTAATACATCTTCCAGGAGATGTAAATTCAACATGGATTCATTTGCGGAAGAGCCTCGACTCATTAACCACGCTGAGTAACCATTTGCGGCAATCGCGAAAATAGCCAGCCAGAACATGCCATTGTAGTTGATGGGTTGGGGATTAAGCAGACGCGGGAGCGTATTAATAATTAAAATCGCTGCTCCGAATAAAAGGATACCACCCGTAATCAGGGCGCCCAACAAGGAAAAACGTTGATGGCCAAAACTGTATTTTGTATTTGCTTCCCGGGTGGAAATTTTTTGGAAAAGCCAAGCCAAACCGACAGAAACAGCATCTCCCAAATCATGGACAGCGTCTGATAAAATCGCTGCACTATTAAAGAGGGCGCCAAAAATAAATTCCAACAACGAGAAAATGATATTGATGATGAAAACAAGTTTCATATTTCGAGCAGCGACCTCGCCGGATGAAAAGTCGATTTCGTGTGCATGGTTATGATCATGATCGTGATGATGATGGTTTTCATGACGTTCATGTTCATGCTCTGCGGGTTCAAGTACGATTTTTTCAAATGCTAGTACGCGTTTCATTTTGGACATATCGATTTTCTCGGGGATGCTTATATTCCGATGTTTATAATCAATAACTATGCCACTGAATTCAGGTTTTTTATTCAGCCGTGTTTCTAAATCTTCTGCACACTCCTGGCAATGGAAGCCACGTACATGGTATTCGTTCATGAGATCAGGCACCTTCCTTCCTTCATACATATGATTTTATATTCATACGTATTCTAGCATAAACTGGTATTACTGTAAACTAAATGAACGCAAGCCACATATTAATATATGAAGGCATAAAAAGTAAGAGCGCGAGTTCCGGAGGAAAACAACCCTTCAAAACCCGCACTGCCTTATCTATTATTTTAATTCCACCGGGACGAACCAGTAGTTGTCAAAATTTACATCATTTGTAGGCATCCACGAAAGTGTTATTAGAGTCTGTTTAGCGTTAGAGGACATGAATTATCGGTAACACAAAAAGCAATCAGGGGAAAATTACCATCCCTGATTGCTTTCTCGTTTATGAGTTTTTTAAAACGCCACTATTATAGGTCAGAAATCATCCCGCCATCGACCACGAATTGCGAACCGGTTGAATAGCTGGAATCATCGGAAGCCAGATAAATAACCAAGTTTGATACTTCTTCAACTTCGGCTCTTCTACGTAAAGGAATATCTTTTTCCAATTGTTTTAGATATTCATCCACATCTGATTGGGCAGCCATCGGTGTCTTGATAATGCCAGGATGAACCGAGTTGACGCGAATGTTGAATTGGCCCAGTTCGGCTGCTGCTCCTTTAGTCATGCCGGTTACAGCATGTTTGGAAGCACTGTACGCAATCGCAGTAGGGGCACTCACCAAACCGTCAACAGAGGAGATATTGACGATGGATCCAACGCCGGCTTTCTTCATGGAAGGTACTGTTTTTTGCATGCCTAGGAAAACACCCAGTTCGTCAACTTTAAACGTCAATTCAAAGTCCTTGACAGTCAATTCTTCCAACGTTTTGAAAATTCCGATTCCGGCATTGTTGACCAGAACATTGATATTTCCGAAAGCTTCCTCCGTTTTTGCAACCACTTCAATCCAGTTTTCTTCACTGGAAACATCCAATTTTAAAGCAATAGCATTTTCGCCCAGTTCATTGGCTAATTGTTGCGCACCCTCGATGTTCAAATCGGTAATTGCAACTTTTGCGCCTTCCTCAACGAATTTTCGAGCATGCATCGCTCCCATACCTTGTGCTGCTCCAGTGATGATTGCTACTTTACCTTCTAATTTACCCATTTCAAATTCCTCCTATTTATAATATCTCTAATTCGAAATGTTTATATTGTACTTAGTTTAGCACCTGGCTTACTTTTTGTCAACGGGGTGAACTCATCAAATCACTCCTCACATTTATGAAGTAATTTTAACTATTTCGCTGAGTTCTCCGCCTCATCCGGGTAGTACTGGGGGATATTATAAAAAAACTCTGAATTTCGTAGTGGCTTACCTATTGTTTCAATTCCTCCGGGATGAACCAATAGTTGTCAAAATTTACATCTGCCATATAATCTTTAAAATCCTCTGATTTGTATGCATCCACGACGGCCTGTGTCCAAGCGGTATCTTCTTGTCCTTCATTAACTACAGCGTGGAGAATTAAATCTGGTAGAATATCCTCATTTAATAAGCTATCATTTGAACTCATCCCTGCAGCATACAACATACTACCCGGTATGACTCCATAGGCAACATCGGCTAATGAACGTGGAATTTGGGCAGAGCCCATCTCAATGATTTCTAGTTTATGAGGATTATCAATAATATCAGTTGGTGTTGATTGCATCGGTTCAACCTCTTCATCCAACTTAATCCAACCCGCTTTTTCCAAAAGCAAGAGGGCACGTGCAGCGTTGGAAGCATCATCCGGGATGGCTATTTTGTCACCATTGGCAACCTCGTCAACGGAATCTTTATTCTCTGAATACATGCCTGTCGGCACAGTCGGAATTGGCGTAATAGGGGTCAAGTGGGCATCAGATTCGGCATTGAAATTGTTCATATATGCTAAATGTTGATCAACATTGATATCAACCGCTCCTTCATGTAAAGCCATATCTGCAGATCGTAAATCTGTAAAATCGGTGACTTCAATTGTATAGCCTTCTTCTTCAAGTATAGGAGCGATCCCTTCTAAAAATAATTCACTGTAGGGGCCAGGTGAGGTTCCAACTTTGATGGTTGTTTTTTCCTCAGCATTTCCAGCTGCATCGCTATTACCACATGCCGTCAAAGAAATCCCTGCAGCCAGTAAGACCATCAAACTTAAAATCCGTTTTTTCATTTTTAAAGTAACCTCCTAATAATTTTATTTACCAACCTAAACAACCTTAGTTATCACCTCCTAAATAAAAAGCCCTTAAATCTGGGCACACTGCCACAGATTTAAGGGCGAAATATCTTTTCACGGTTCCACCTTAATTTTTTCTTATCCAGTACACCGGAAAAACGGTCTATACTGTGTCTGTATAACGGGGACGGCCGACGCAACCTAACCTCATCGGCTCAATTGCGCAACTCCAAGATGCACTTCCAAACAATGGCTAATATCCCTTCTCAACAATGGGGACTTTCTGTGATTTCCGATTATTTGTACTTTTCTTTTCATTGTCTTTATAGGTTGTTTTTTCAAGTTAATTAAAATCTAACAAAAATAAAATTAAAAGTCAATGAGAGAATGGACCTGGATTATGTAAAAGGGTATAGTTAAAGCGAGGTGATGATTATGTTAAAAGAAGCTTGTGTAGAAAATTTTACCAATGTTCCTGCAGTTATCGAACGTGGTGCCAAACGCATAGAATTGTGTGATAACTTGGCTGTGGGTGGGACGACACCGAGTGTTGGTGTTATTAAAATCACGACAGAATACTGCTACGAAAAAAATGTATCCGTTATCGTAATGCTTAGGCCCCGGGGTGGTGACTTTGTTTATTCCCTCATGGAAAAAACGATGATGATGCGTGACTTGGAAGAAATCTGTACTTTGCGTTGTCATGGAATTGCTGTAGGTGCACTAACTGCGGAAAATGAATTGGACAAACCATTTTTGGAAGAAATTGCAGAAACGGCAAGAAAAAATGATGTGGAACTGGTTTTCCATATGGCCTTTGATGTAATTCCGGAAGAAAAACAAAGAGAGGCGCTGCTTTGGCTACAAGAGATTGGTTTTACACGAATCTTGACTCACGGTGGCCCGACTGAGAACACGATTTTCAAGAATGCCGCACACATCGCTGAACTCACGGAAATCAGTCCGGAAATGACTATTATGCCGGGCGGTGGCATTACGAAAGACAACCTGACGGATCTTGAAAAAGTACTTGAATTTAACGAGGTGCATGGGACGCGAATTGTCTAACTCAAGTTTAGGAGAACCCATAATGGGTTCTTTTTATTGCGCATATAACGGACGATTTTTCTACAAATGAAATAAGTTAATATGTTCTACAATATTCTTAAAGATAGGAGTACGCACGATTGTAAATGCTTGCAAAGTGTTTTATGCTAGAAACAATAAATAGACTTAGGAGGAACTACATGTTAAAAATTAGGATATTAGGCGATAAGAGCGAAATTGAAAGCGGTTTAAATTTGGTGTCTTCTATTTTGGATATTGAGGTTAGCAGTGAAGGAATTCCAGTTATGATAGAAAAAAATATAGCCTGTCAAAATCAAACATATGGTTATGACGGTGAGAAAGGTACTATCACTTACACCAGTACAAATAGTTTTTTCCGCTTGCTGAATTTATGGATAATGGAATATAAAAAATCCAAACCCTTTGAAAAAGAAGAAAAAGTTCAATTCGAAAAAACAGGTGTCATGATTGATGCTTCACGGAATGCAGTCATGAATGTATCCACGATGAAGGAATTCTTGTTGCACATGGCGAAAATGGGTCTAAATTTGGCCATGCTTTACACGGAAGATACATATGAAGTGAAAGAATACCCTTATTTCGGTTACCTACGTGGTCGTTATACGCAGAAAGAATTGAAGGAATTGGATGACTATGCGTTCGCTTTGGGGATTGAAATGGTGCCGTGTATCCAGACTCTTGGGCATTTGTACTTGGCCTTGAAATATGAATATGCCAACGCGATTCGGGATACGTCCGATGTCGTATTGGTGGGGGAACCAAAAACATACGAATTCTTAGAAAATTTGATTCGCACCGCTTCGGCCCCTTTCCGTTCCAACCGCATTCATATCGGGATGGACGAGGCGTTTGGATTGGGTTCAGGCGCGTATAAAGCACGTCATGGTATTCGCGACAATTTCTCGATCATGAACGATCATTTGAAGGAGGTCGTGGCTATTACGGAAAAACATGGCTTGGAACCGATGATGTGGAGCGACATGTATTATCGTTTCGGGTCTAAAACAGGGGATTACTATGACTTGAATAGCGAAATACCGAATGAAGTGATTGACGAAATCCCACAAGTGGACATGGTTTTATGGGATTATTACCATGAAGATCAAAATACGTATGACATCTTGCTAGAAAAACATATCGCCATGAAACAAAAAGTCATCTTTGCTGGTGGGATTTGGACCTGGAACGGGATTGCTCCGAATTACGGCAAGACGTTTGAAACAACTAAATCCGGCTTGGCGAGTTGTAAACGCAATGGCATAAAGGAAGTCTTTGCCACGATGTGGGGGGACGACGGTGGCGAAACACCTATTCTTTCTGCTTTGCCGGGAATGCAATTATACGCGGAAATGTCTTATCATGATCATTACGACGAAGCACGCCTGGAGGAAGAATTTTTACATAACACGGGCTATACAATGACAGAATTTTACACATTGAACGCTCTGGACGAAACGCCGGGGGTTATGAAAAATAACTTGAACACTTCCGCAACTTCGAAGGTACTTTTATGGAACGATCCTTTACTGGGTTTGTTCGACAAGGACACGGAAGGATTGGGATTGAGCGCCCACTATAAAACAGTGGCTGAAAAATTGGCACCGTTAGCTACGGATGTTTCCCGCGAGTTTACGGATATCTTTGCTTTCTATCACCGACTGGCGATAGTGATGAGTACAAAAGCCGATTTTGGTGTGTTGGTGAAACAGGCCTACGATGCCGATGATAAAATGGCTTTGGAAAAAGAATTGGATAAAGCCAAAGAATTGAAAAAAAGCATAAACGATTTGCGTTTAACACATCAAAGAATCTGGATGCGCTACAATAAACCATTTGGCTGGGAAGTGTTGGATATCCGTTATGGCGGTATTTTCATGCGCTTTGCGACAACAATTGACCGCTTGTCTGCCTATTTGGATGGGACCCTCGAAGAGATTCCGGAATTAATGGAAGAAAAACTGCCATTCTCGAGCCCTTATGATTTAGGGGAAGGAACATTGGGACGTGGGTTATACAAAGATATGGTGACTGCGGGAAAACTTTCCGGCGTTTAAAAAGAGAAAAATGTTATGTCTGGTTCAAAGACATAACCGTAAACGAGATTGGGAATTATTCCCAATCTCGTTTATTCGCTTCACTTTAATCTATGAGTAAATTCATAAAGTCTGTTTTTAGTCATTGGCATTGATATACTATAATAGAAAATAAGGAGGCGAAGGTGATGAAATATGATTTTACGAAACGCGTTGACAGGAAAAGTACAGGTTCGGCCAAATGGGAAGAAATGTATAAGTGGAATCCGAACGTAGAAACGGGCGTTTTACCGATGTCTGTTGCGGACATGGAATTTCAAACTGCTCCAGAAATTACGGAGGGCTTAAAGAGGTACCTGGATGAAGCGGTTTTGGGGTATACAATTCCATATCCATCTTTCCTGGATGCGGTTATACAATGGCAAAAGGATCGCCACGATTGGGAAATCCAACCTGAATGGCTTGTGAATACGCCCGGTGTCGTGACGGCGTTTTATGGGGCAATCCGGACTTTTAGTGAAGAAGATGACGGCGTCATAATCTTTAGACCGGTCTATCACCCGTTTGGCCAAGCAATTGCGGATAACCACCGGACAGAGGTCAATGTCCCGCTCATTCACAAAAATGGTACCTATGAGATCGATTTTGAAGCTTTTGAGGAAGCTGCCGCAGACCCCAAAAATAAAATTCTGCTTTTTTGCAGTCCGCACAATCCAGTGGGGCGCGTATGGCGCCGTGAAGAACTCGAAAAGATAGCGGAAATTGCCATCGAACACAATCTTTATGTCATCAGTGATGAAATCTGGTACGATTTTGTAATGCCTGGTTACACACACACCGTTTTGGCAACCGTTGATGACAGATTGAAAGAGCGGTTGATCACTTGTACCGCACCATCAAAAACATTCAACCTAGCGGGGATGATGCTCTCCAATATCATTATCGCGGACCCCGCGTTACGGGAACAATTTCGCCAGGCGATGGCTGAAGTGCGCATTGACATGGTGGGGATTCTGGGTTACAAAGCTTGCGAGTTGGCTTATACAAAATCTCGGGAGTGGCTGGATGAATTGATTCAGGTTATTCACCACAATGCCCAGCTTGTTGAGCAATTTTTTGCTGAACATTATCCTAAAGTTACCGTGACCAAATTGGAAGGTACCTACGTCCAGTGGCTGGATTTTCGTGGATTGGGGATGACAACTGAAGAGTTGGAAACATTCCTGCACCAGGAGGCCCAGTTCTTCACGGATGAAGGTTATATTTTTGGAGCAGAAGGCAATGGTTTCGAACGCATCAACTTGGCTTTGCCGACAACGGCTCTGGCAGAAAATCTGGAACGATTATTAGTAGCATTGAAGAACCTTGATTCTTTGAAATAAGGACTAAATTTTTGACCTTCGTATCCTTTCTTCTTAAAATGAAGTTAACAGAAGGAGGAATTTTCATGAAAAAATATGTTCGTTTTGGAATAATGATCCTGACATCCACCATCATCATGTACTTCCTCATGTATTTGAATGTTTATGAATGGGCTCATGTTTTGATCAGCGAAACCCGTCTTTTTATGGCCTTGATTATGGGGTCTGTCATGGCAATTGTGATGCTGGGATTCATGTGGAAAATGTATGACAATAAGAAAATGAATATGGCGATCCTCACTGTCAGTGTCCTGGTTTTCGGTGTCTCCTTGTGGTTGGTACGCAGTCAAAAAACAGTCGATCAGATTGATTGGATGCAGGCAATGATACCTCACCATTCCACTGCCATATTGACCAGTGAAAGAGCAACGATTGAAGACAAAAGAGTCAAGCAATTGGCAGAAGAAATCATCAAGGCACAAGAAGAAGAAATCGCGGAAATGGAACGTTTAATTGAAGAGCTGGAGAATGAGAAGCAATAGTAAAAAACAGATATGAGTGGATTTTTGTAAGGTTGGTAATCATCAGTAACCCTAATGAAAATCAGTTTTAACGCTTCGACATTGAAAGACGGTCCATAAGATCCAGACATTGAGCACCGCTTATAATCGTTGTAATTAGAACCTTCCAAGACATATTATCGGATTTGTGGCAATAATATCCACAAAAGCCCACAAAATAAAAATGACCAAAAGAACGATTACCGTTCCTTTGGTCATTTTTTTAGTCTTCATTTCCCATAATCTGATTGATTTCTTGTGATAATAAATCCGCTTTACCGCCGAATACGGCTTGGATACCGCCTTGTACCTCGAAGACAGCGGTTGCCCCGAGATTTTTGATAGCAGCTTGGTCCACAATCGAACCATCCTTAACGGAAATCCGCAACCTTGTTGCGCAAGCCGTAACTGATTCGATGTTAGCTTCGTCTCCCAAAGCATCAATGATGATATGTGCTTCGTCATTCAAGGTTGAGGCCTTTCCGGTAGTAGCAACTGGGACGCTTGGATCAACGTCAGTTTCTTCCATACCTGGTACCATCACTTTGAATTTCGTAATTAAGAAACGGAACACGAAGTAGTAAATCAATGCCCAAACAATGCCGACCGGGATAACCCAAAGCCAATTCGTTTTGTTGTTACCTTGCAGTGGACCGAACAGGAAGAAGTCGATGAAACCACCTGAGAACGTATTTCCGATCCGGATGCTGAGTAGGTCGGCCACGAAGAAGGAAACACCGTCAAGAAAAGCATGAACGACATATAACCAAGGTGCCACAAACAAGAACATGTATTCAATTGGTTCTGTAATACCCGTCAAGAATGATGTAAGGGCACTACTGAAGTACAAACCACCATTTTCTTTACGATTCTGTTTTGGAATCGAGTGATACATTGCCATAGTGGCAGCTGGCAAACCAAACATCATGGTTGCGAAACGTCCTGCAAAGAAGCGTGTTCCGTAAGTAAATAGTCCGGTGTGGTTGGGATCAGCTAACTGCGCAAAGAAAATATTTTGTGCCCCGGCAATAGATTGACCCGCTACTACTTCAGTCCCACCTAAAGATGTATACCAAAACAATGGATAAATCGTATGGTGTAGTCCAACAGCTCCGGTCAAACGCAACAAGAACCCGTACAAGAATGTCCCGATACTTCCCATTTGTGCGATGGCTTCACCAGCGGATGTCAATGCTCCCTGGATAGGGGGCCAGATTAAATAAAAAATAGTTGCAAGGATAATGGCTGCGAATGAACCAACGATTGGAATGAAACGTGAACCACCGAAGAAGCCCAAAAATTGCGGTAATTGAATTTTCCGATAACGGTTATGTAAAATGGCAACTGTACTACCGACTGCTATTGAACCAACGACCCCAGTGTCAATCGTTGCACCTTCAGCTGAGAATAATTGTAAAAAGCCACTGATGGTTGCAGCAAATACGACATAACCAACACCACCAGCTAGACCGGCAGTCCCTTTATCCCCATTGGCAAGGCCAACAGCGATACCAATAGTAAAGATGAGCGGTAAGTTCGCAAAGACAGCATTCCCAGCAAAACTCATGATACTTAAAATGGTTTGTAGCCAAGCAATATCAAGGAATGGATAGGCAGCCAAGGTGCTTGGGTTGGTCAAGGCACCGCCGAGACCAAGCAAGAGTCCGGCAGCCGGTAATATGGCGATGGGGAGCATCATAGCTCTCCCGATTTGTGAGAATTTTTTGAACATATTTTTCACTCCTTATTTCAAGCTGTCAACAAAACGTTTGGCTATTTCTTTTGGCCTGGTGATAGCTCCACCCACAACGATTCCGACAACTCCAATTTCCTGTATTTGTTTGGCTTGTTCGGGTGTATGGATTTTACCTTCAGCAATTACATCAGCTCCGGCTGCGACTAATTTTTTCATCAACGCAGTGTCTGGACCGTCTTGTTTGACACTTTCTTCGGTGTAGCCACTAAGAGTCGTTCCTATAAAGTCGATTCCTTCATTAAAGGCATTCATTCCTTCTTCAAAGGTAGAAATATCGGCCATGAATAATTGGTTCGGATATTTTTCTTTTATTTCTTTAATAAATGCATTGATTGTTTTACCGTCAAAACGTTCTCTTAGCGTGCAATCCAAGGCAATCACTTCGACGCCTGTTTCAACAAGCTCATCCACTTCTTTCATGGTTGCTGTGATGAATGGGGCTTGAGGCGGGTAGTCCCGTTTAATGATTCCGATGATAGGGAGATTTACTTTTTCCTTGATTTGTTTGATGTCTCTCACTGATTCTGCGCGAATTCCCACAGCTCCCGCTTGTTCCGCCGCTAGCGCCAAGTAAGGCATGATTCCTCCTTCTTCGGTATATAAAGGTTCTCCTGGTTGTGCTTGACAAGATACGATGATGCCACCGCGAATGTGATCAATGAAGGCTTGTTTATCCATGGATTATTCCTCCGTTAATTAATTTATTCCGGAGTATATCTCCGTGAATGCAATATAGCACACGCTTCCAAGTAAGTAAATAGTTAATTTGAAACCGCAAATGTTCATGTATAATACATTCATAAACATGAAAAGGAATGACATTATGGGACTCGCGCATCAAATCCAAGAAAAATACCATACATTGACGAAATCCGAAAAAAGGATTGCGGATTATTTACTTGCAATCAAGGGACAGGCTGTCTATCGAACGATGAAAGATATAACGGAAGAGGTAAAAGTCGGAGACGCTACCTTGATAAGATTTTGCCAAAAATTAGGCTACAGCGGTTTTTCCGACTTGAAAATTGCCATCGCCAAAAAAGAATTCACAAGCCAATACGACGATGACACCGATTACAAGTACTATGACCGCATTTTGGAAAATCAGGTGAAAGTCCTGGAATCAACGCGGAAATTGCTTGATTCCGATACACTTCTTCAAGCGGTTCAAGCTATTTCCAAAGCAAACTATATCTACATCATCGGCGTAGGTTCGAGTGGGCTGGCGGCTGCCGCTCTGGAACAAATGCTTTTGCGAGTGGGTGTACATGCAAATCAGACTTCTGATCCCCATTTCCAGGCTCAAGCGTTATCACTATTGGGGCCAAAAGATTTGGTTATTTGTTTCTCATTGAGTGGCAGGACCAAAGATATCCATGATTCACTACTGATTGCCAAAGAAAACCAAACACCGATTATTGCCATCACCAACTTTAAATCATCTCCAATTGCAGAACTTGGCGATATTGTCCTTCAAACGGCAAATGAGGAATTTTTTGACGGTGGGGCATTGGCAGGAAAAATATCACAAATGTATATTTCCGAGACGCTGGTTCGTGGTTATGAAATTAAGAATCAAATCAAAACCGTGGAATTGCGGGAAAAGGTCTTGCGTTCCATCATCGACAAAATACTGGATTAAGTTTTGAATGGAGGGCGAATCATGAACCAACCAGAAGAAATGCTTGTAAGCGGGAAGTACTCACAGGCGAAAGTATTCACCAAGAACATTGACGACGAGACGATTGGACAAATTCAACGACTGGTGGATCACCCTTATTCCGAAGGCAGTCAAATCCGGATTATGCCTGATACCCATATTGGAAAGGGAGCAGTCGTTGGGACCACTATGACGTTCACGGACAAAATTGTGCCCAATGTAGTAGGTGTGGATATCGGATGTGGGATGCTTGTTGCGGAATTAGGTGACATCGAACTGGGAAAGAATGATTTTAAAGCCTTGGATGACGTCATTAGAAAGGTTATTCCCAGTGGAACGGGTATCCGTCAGAAACCCCATTTTTTTCTTAATGAAGCAAATCTAGAAGCCTTGACAGTTAAGCTCTCTGACATAGATCGGGTCCAACGCTCCATTGGGACATTGGGCGGTGGGAATCACTTTATAGAAGTCAACCAAGATGAAAAGGGTTCCTATTATTTGGACATTCATTCCGGATCACGTTCGCTGGGACAAGAAGTTGCCAACTACCACCAGCAGCGTGCCGTTTCTTATTGGAATCAGAAAAAGCCAGATTTTGACATGGATTTTGCTTACCTCGAAAAGGATGAAATGAATACCTACTTGAATGATATGGCCATTGCACAGCATTACGCTCACCTAAACCGAAAAGCGATGATGCAGGAAATTACCACCGCCATGGATTGGGAGCCCGTCCGGACGTTTGATGTGGTGCATAATTACGTTGATATCGCCAATCGTATTATCCGCAAAGGAGCTATTTCCTCGCAAAACGGTGAAGAAGTGATTATCCCAATCAACATGCGCGATGGCAGTATTTTAGCTATTGGAAAAGGAAACCCAGATTGGAACTATTCTGCTCCTCATGGTGCAGGACGTTTACTGTCGCGCACACAAGCCCGTAAAATGCTAAAAATGAACGATTTCCAACAAGCAATGAAAGGCATTTATACGACTTCTGTTCGTAAAGCTACTTTGGATGAAATGCCAGATGCTTACAAACCGATGGCGGAAATTTTGGCGAAAACGGCAGCCACCGTCATGGTCAAGGCTATCTTGAAACCTGTCTACAACTTCAAGGCTTAATGGGACACAGGTACGAAGGGAAGAGTGAGCATAATGAGAACGCACGAAATTATTTTTCAAGCTGTTAAAAATAAAGACCGTAAAACATTCCGGAAATACTTTTTGAAGCTTCATATTCGAGACCAAGAGGAACTCTTCCATCTTCTTTTCCCCACAAACAAGCAAGAAATTGCGGCGTTCCTGAATCCGGATGAATTTGCAGATATACTTGAATGGATGACTCCACGCAACCAAAAGGAAGTGTATGCGGCTTTTTCTACGCGCGCAATTGCGGGCCTACTTATGCAGATGGAAAGTGACAATATCATCAAATTTTTGTCTTATTTAGAACCGGGACAAATCGATGAACTACTTTCCCTGGTCGATGCAACCGAACGTAAACATATAGAAGAAATGTTGGAGTTCGGACCAAAAACGGCTGGTTCCATCATGAACAAGAGTTACGTGGTTGCTTCACCGAACGAAACGGTAAAGCAAGTGGCAGAGCGCTTCCGGTCATCTGCCCAAAAAGTGGAGATGGTTTACTATGTCTATGTTTTGGACGGGAATGGGATTTTGCGTGGGGTAGTCTCTTTGCGCGACTTGATCATTGAACCTGAGGAGAGGCAATTGGCAGAAATTATGGTGAAAAATGTCGCGGCCGTCCACACGGACACCGCACAAGAGGCAGCTGGTAAATTACTGCAGGAATATGATTTAGTTGCCGTTCCTGTCTTGGATGCCACAGGTAAAATGGTGGGGATAATTACGGTCGACGATGTGATGGATGTCATGACGGAAGAGGTCATTGAAGATTTTGAAACATTTGCGGCCATCACGAGATCATCAAAGAAAGATTTTAACGAAGGAAAGGCATGGAAAATCGCCCGAGTAAGGATGCCGTGGATCATCATTCTGATATTTATGGGAATGTTTAGTGCGACCTTGATCAATTCCTTTGAAGAAACGCTCAATGAAGTTGTATTGTTGGCAGCTTTTATCCCGATTATCATGAACTCAGCCGGGAATGTCGGAACCCAATCTTTAGCAGTTTCAATCCGTAAACTATCCTCGGGCAGGAATCTGCTCAAAGGAGCATTTTGGAAAACAGTTGGACAAGAATTATTGGTCGGTCTGATACTTGGTTTGGGGGCAGGATCAGTCCTTGGGTTGATTGTGGCGATTTTCTATGGAAATATTGCACTAGCTATCATTATTGGAATCTCACTATTGTTGGCACTGGGTATATCAAACGTTGTCGGTGTTCTTATTCCGGTGTTAATCGATAAATTCAGAATTGATCCAGCCATTGCATCAGGCCCGTTCATAACGACCATCAATGATGCAATAGGCTTGTTAATTTATTTTTCCATTGCAACGCAGTTTTTGACTGTTTTATAAAAAGACTTTTCTATTCGTTGGAATACGTACACGAATGAATTCTTTTATTTGGTTGTATTGCTCAAAATGGGTTATTATTAACATAGAGATAAGAGATTTCATGCGAGGGGAAAGCCATGAAAAGTGAACGGAAGTGGGGAAAAAGGAAAAAAATTATTCTTATTATTGTTCTCGTCACCTTGCTTGTTTCGATATTTTATACCGTTTATATGTTTATTCAAGCCCCTACCGTGGTTGGGGTAGAAAATGACGGTGAACGTGTAAAGAGTGACTATTTTCTGTTGAGTTTGCAGTGCGGGGTCGCTTCTATATTGGTGTTTTTGCCAAGAAAGATTGAAAATAGATTCCAAGTGCAAATTCCAAATATCATTCAAATCATGTATCTAATCTTCTTGTTTTTATCTATTTTTTTAGGTGAGGTCAGTAATTTTTATTATCGTGTACCGATTTGGGACAGGATTCTCCATTTTTTCAGTGCGGGAATGCTCGGCACCATTGGATTTTTTTTGGTTGATATTTGGACTGGCATGGATAAGAAACACGTTCAGATAAGTCCTGGAATCGTTTCGTTTTTTTCTTTTTGCTTCGCTATGACTGCTAGTACAATATGGGAAATATATGAATATACCTCAGATGGTATCCTCAAAACCAATATGCAAAAATATATTTCGTATGAACATGAAGTGTTGGCCGGAAGGAACGTATTATTTGACACAATGGGTGACCTCTTGGTGAATACACTGGGGGCCTTGATGGTCGTTTTGATTGGTTATTTCTACTTACACCGCAACCTTAAAAACTCAAAATAGCAATAACATCAAACAGAAAAGGAAGATGAACCATGAAAACTGATAAAAAATCGGATAAAGGGAAAAACGTCCTCCTCACTATTGTTCTTATCTTCCTCATCGCCTCAACTTTTTATGCCATTTACATGTTTTTTCAGGCGCCAAGTGGTTCTTCTGAACATGAAGGCGTTCGCATGAAGAGCGATTACGTGGTGATGGCTCTCCAGAGTATAATCGGAGGGGTGATGATATTTCTGCCCATCAAACTTCAGGACAAATTTGATATTTACATCCCTAATATTATTGAAATTATTTATATCATCTTTTTGTTTGCGGCCATTTACTTAGGGGAAATCCAGAATTTCTATTATATTTTCCCATTTTGGGATACACTTCTGCATTTTCTCAGTGCCGGTATGCTAGGCGCTACTGGGTTTTTATTAGTCAATCTATTGACCGGGATTGAGAAATTAAATTTACGTTTGAGTCCCAGTTTTGTTTCGTTTTTTGCTTTTTGTTTTGCGGTGATGGTTGGTGCGATTTGGGAAATTATTGAATTTCTGGGTGATGGTATTATGGACGGTAATATGCAAAAATATAAAACCTATGAGGGTACCGTATTGTTGGGCCGTGTCGCTTTAAAGGATACAATGCAAGATTTGATTGTGGATTCGCTTGGGTCCTTGTTCATCGTTTTGCTTGGGTATTTTTACTTGAAACGTAAGAGTAAGAGCAAGACCAATCTGACTTGAATAAGTTAAAAAAATCGTTTCCCGCTCATGTAGAGGGGAAACGATTTTTTATCTTTTAGAAAAGATAGGGTCGAGAATCTTGAATAGGATAAGGGCGATTACAGCCCCCACGATTCCTTGGAGGATATTCATTAAAACAGCTGCCACTGCCGCCGCTGTTCCATAGAGGAGCCAGTCAGTAAAGAAGTAGCCTGTCGCCATCCAAAGGGCAGGAATGAAGACTGCTAAAATGGTATTACCTGTTTTTTTATAAATAACACCAGCGAAAAAGCCTTCCAATCCCTTTACTAGAAAGGTAAAAGGCATATACATGGCATAGCCGGCAATCATGTCAGCTAAAGCCGATCCAATCGCTCCGACCCAAAATCCGGCAGCTGGGCCCATTATAAGTGCCGCTAATAATAAAACCGCATCCCCTATATTTAAATATCCTTGTGCATTTGGGATTGGTATCCGAAATAAAAGTGTCATGACGGTTGTTAAAGAAGCAAACATTGCAAACATGACCATTTGATGCGTATTGTTTCTTTTCATCCGAACCCTCCTTTTTTAACACATTATACCTTATTGATGGATAATGGCTAGTAATACTTTTATAATTAATGTGAGTGAATTAGGAGGGATAACGATGGATAAAACGTTCAAATCGTTGTTATTGGCGAGTGCTTTTCTGACCTTGGTGGCGTGTGGTGGTAATGACACTGGTACTAATGGGGAGTCCACTGTGAGCGAAAGTAGCCAAATGGAATCCGAAGTATCCAGTATTGTTGAAAGTGAAAGTAGCTCAGAAAGCAGTGAAATGGCATCTTCCTCTCAACCTGTTGGAGCTGGAGAATTCGGACCACTGTTGACACAATTTTCTGAAAGTATTAGAGGAGATAAATATTTTATCGCCTATGATGTTCATGTAGAAGATAGCGTTGAACCGGACCCGTCAGATTATCAAACTAAAGTAGCAGTGGACAATGATAAGGCAGCATTTATTACAGTTACTGATAATGTGACCTCCCATACCATCATGAAAGACGGCAATTTATATATGATAGATGAAGTGGCCAAACAAATCATGGTCTCGAAACTTGGCATCATGGTAGAGGAAGAAGAAAATTGGAATCCTATCGACTTGGAAGATACCGAATTTTTGGAATCCGGTCGAGAAGGGAATCTGGACTTTGAAACTTATCGCATGGACGACCAACTATTTACCTACTATTTTTCCGGGTCGGAATTGAAGAAAATGGTTTTTGATGACGGCATTTCCTTGACGACCATGGAGGTTACCGGAATTTCGAATAATCCACCAGCGGAAATGTTTGAATTGCCGGAAGGCTATAAGGAAATAGGTATGGAAGATTTCGGAAGCGAATCCGAAGAATAGAAAATGGATTATCTAGGGGATGGGAAAAATGTCCAAATATGAACGTCCGGAGTACGAGGTAGTAATGTCGGAAGAACCGTTTGAACTGAGGAAGTATAAGGATTTTTATATCGTGGAATACGATAACCAGAATGATCCGGACATCAATAGCGGCTTCGGCACCTTGTTTCGCTATATATCAAAAGGAAACAAGCAGCAAAAGAAAATCAGCATGACCGTCCCGGTGATTCAAGAACTGGCGGGCGAGCAGATGAAGATGGCATTTGTGGTCCCGAAAGAGCATTGGGAGAATATACCCGAGCCCACCAGTCCATGGCTGTCCGTCAAGAAATTTGATAGCGGACTCTTCGCCGTCATCCAGTACGGTGGGACCTCGAATGATAGCAAGGAGCAAGAAATGAACAAGAAACTTGCCCAATGGCTGGATGCCAAACACTACAAGCCAGTATCCAACTATATGGTGGCCACTTTCAATGCCCCGTTCACATTGCCGCTGTTGCGCCACAATGAAATCATGGTCCGCATAGCCAATGCCTCATCAGAAGACGCCACCTCATTAAGATAAACGGATTTAGAAAAATGGCAGAACGAGAATTCCAACGGCTTCCTGCGCCGAGACGCTCTGCCCAAGGACATGGATTCCAAGCAGCATGTAAAAGAAAACCTTGAAAGCAATCGGGGTAAAGAAATCTACGCACAACGAAAAACTGACGTAGAAACCAATTTCGGTCGTATGAGAGGTGTACTTGACATGCGAAGCGCCCATGTCAGAGGCAAGCAAGCCGTTCATAATGATACTTATGAGCATGAATCTTACAAAAATAGCCCTTGAGGCTAGGAGAAAAGCGGAATCTTTTTACCAAAATCCAGTCCAAAATAAAAATCGCAATGAAACAATCACAATTTTGATTATTTCATTACGATTTTTTTATTTGAGATGGTACAGATAATATTCGCCCATGGGTGACTTTCTTTTGGTACAATAATTAAGAAATTTAAAAAAAGGAGGCGGATGCTGCTATGCACCAACCACGCATTTTAGTAATTCAGGATATATCCGCCAGCTGCCGGATTTCAGCCAATGTTGCTGTGCCCGTTTTAAGCTGTTTGAATAACGCTGTAAATATACTGCCGACTGCCTTATTAAGTACTCACACGGGTGTCGGTTTTTCAGGTTTTACTTATTTGGATTTAACCCAGGAAATAAAGAAAATTCTAAATCATTGGCAATCGTTGGGAATCAAATACGATGGTGTTTTGATAGGTTACCTCGGTTCAAAAGAACAAATCGATTTGGTAAAACGCATTATTCATGATTTTATGAAACCGCAAGGTATTGCGATTTTAGATCCGGTGATGGGGGATCACGGTTTTTTGTATACCGGATTTGACAGTGCGTATGTTGCAGAAATGCGTGAGTTATGTCAGGAAGTATCTGTGATTATCCCTAATATGACGGAAGCAAGTTTATTGTTGGATAAGCCTTATAAAAAAGGCCCCTTCACGCAAACTTTCATCGAAGAAACGTTGGCTGAATTGACCGGATTAAACAATCAAACAGCCATCTTAACCGGGGTTCGTTACGATGAGGAAGTTTTGGGAGCGGCTAGCTATCATGCGATTTCCAAAAAATATGCTTATAGTTTTGATACGTGGCACCCAGGTCATTTTGATGGAACGGGGGATTTGTTTTCCAGTACAGTAGCAGGATTATTATTCCAGCAAAAACCATTGGAAGAGGCAATTGAACTGGCAGTTAAATATGTGAATCGTGTCATCGAGCGTACCATCACCAGTGGAGTGGACCCTAAATTTGGGGTTCAATTTGAAACGGATCTACCATTTCTGATGCACCACGTTCACGAAGGGAGCAATTAAGTGAATCCTCTTATTGTTATTGAACAATTGCTTTTATTGATGCTCATCATGTTACTGGGTTACATCGTTGCGAGAATGAAACTGCTGGATGAGCACGCAGAAATGAATTTTGCAACGTTCATCAATTATGTATCGGTTCCAGCTTTGATACTCTCATCCGCAGATGGAGCCGGAATTACGGGGTCCAAAATGGATAGTATCTGGGTCTTGGTGGTTTCTAGTGCTTCATATGCGTTCTTTGCTTTCTTGGCTCTGGGCTTACCGAAACTTTTCCGAGCAAAACCGGATGAAGTAGGGGTACTGCAATTCGTTACCGTTTTTGCGAATAACGGCTTTATGGGTCTGCCCGTCGTTCAAGCAATTTTTGGATCGGGTGGGTTATTTTATGCAGCGATTTTTAATATTCCCAATAACATTTTGGTGTATTCCTTGGGTGTTTATTTTATCTCCAAGGGGAAAAGAACGCATGCGATTGATTTGAGGAAATTATTGTTAAATCCAGCTATTTTATCAGCCATCTTGGCACTCTTAATATTTTTATTTGAAATTCCCGTGCCTTCCTTGATTATGAAAACGGCCGCGAGCCTGGGAAATATTACGTCGCCGCTGGCCATGTTTATCATCGGGATGTCGATGGTACGCATTGATATCTGGTCTGCAATGAAGGACCTACGTCTGTATCTTTTTTCAATTTTAAGAATGCTAGTCATACCTGCTCTTATGTGGTTTGTATTACGTAATGTGATATCAAATACTGTTATACTGGGTGTTTTAATCATTATCGCCGGCATGCCGGGACCCGCTATGGCTGTTACATTATCGACTTTGTACGGTGGTAACACGTCTTTGGCGACGCGTTATATTTTTATATCAACGTTTTTATCCGTACTGACAATTCCTTTATTGAGTCTTTTATTTGGCTAGCACTATGATAAAATGGAAAGATATCTTACAACAGAAGGAGGAATCTTATGATAAAGAATGTCGCTATTATAGGTTTGGGAGCACTTGGTATTATGTATGCCGATCATTTCACTGAGAAAATTGGAATGGAGAATGTTCGGGTTGTTGTGAACAAGGAAAGAAAAGAACGCTATGAAAAAGCTGGCATTTTTTCGAATGGTAAGCGTTGTGACTTCAATTACGTTGACGAAGCGTTAGAAGGAGAACCTGCTGACCTGGTCATTTTTGCAGTCAAAGGTTCCAGTCTGGAAAGTGGAATTGAAACCGCACGCAACCAAGTAGGTTCCAACACCATTTTGATTTCTGTCTTGAATGGGATTGCCAGTGAAGAAGAATTAGCGAAGGCTTTTGGTAACGACAAGATTATTCACTGTGTGGCGCAAAGTATGGATGCCGTCCGTGAAGGGAATGAACTTCGTTATAAACTTATGGGTGAATTACGCATTGGGGCTGATAGTCCAGAAAAACAAGCCCGCTTGGATGCTTTGACAGCATTTTTTGATCAAACAGCCTTTCCCTACACTGTTGAAGCAGATATTAAATACCGCATCTGGAAAAAATTTATGCTGAATGTGGGAGTGAACCAGGTTTTGATGGTCACTGAAGGAACTTACGGGACTGTAAAAAAAGACGGACCAGAACGTGACTTAATGATTGCGGCTATGAAGGAAGTCCTTCCTGTTGCCCAAGCAGAAGGTGTTCAACTTACCGAACAGGATTTAAAAGATAACTTGGCACTGATTGATCCTTTATCCTCTAACAACATGCCATCCATGCGTCAGGACGGATTGGCTAGACGTTATTCGGAGGTCGATCTTTTTGCCGGAACTGTATTGGAAAAAGGTGCACGCCATCATATTGAAACACCGACAAACCGTTATCTATACGATAAAGTTAAAGAAATAGAAGCCACTTACTAGAAGGAGATTATCACATGGAGAAACAAGAACTTAAGCACCGCTCAGAAGTACCTGTAGAATTAACTTGGGATTTGGATGTCTTATTTGCATCCCGCGAAGAATACGATACAGCTTTGAAAACAATGCAAGCAGATGTCGCTACCTTTGCGGAAACATATGCAGGTAAATTGGCTGATGAATCCACAATCATTGAATCGATTCAAGCTTATGAAGCCATCATGACGCAAATTTCTGTTTTATATCACTACGCTTCACTACCGGCAGCAACTGATTTAACCAATGCGGACAACACGCAGATTTCACGCCAATTTGACAATGTGATGGCAGATGTTTCGGCAGCCCTGTCGTTCTACGATTCTGAATTGACACAAGTTGAAGAGGTGACTTTGGATGCCGTTGCAATGAAAGAACCACGTTATGCCTCTTTCGTTCGTCATACAAAAGCAAATAAACATATCCAATTAAACCCAGAAGTTGAAAAAGCGTTGGCACAACTTTCTGCGACCTTATCCGCACCGGAAGGCATCTACGACCAAGCGAAACTGGCAGATATGGACTTCGGTACATTTACTGTTGATGGAGAAGAATACCCATTGAGTTTTGTTTTGTATGAAGATTTTTACATGTATCATACTGATACAAAGATTCGTCGTGCCGCATTCGATGCTTTCTCAAAAGTTTTGAAAAAATATGAGAATGTCATCGCCCAAACGTATTATACAAAACTACAAACGGAAAAAACGTTGGCCACGATGCGTGGATTCGATTCGATTTTTGATTATCTTTTATATGATCAAGAAGTGGATCAATCTTTGTATAACCGCCAAATCGACGTTATTATGTCCGATTTAGCACCGGTTATGCGCAAGTATATTACGCATTTGAAAGAAGTCCAAGGTCTGGATAAAGTAACTTATGCTGATTTGAAAATTGATTTGGACCCTGAATACTCACCGAAAGTGACAATTGAAGATTCTAAAAAAATGGTTGAAGAATCCATTTCCGTATTAGGTAAAGAATATACAGAAATGATTATGAGAGCTTATCCAGAACGCTGGGTTGATTTTGCCCAAAACACCGGTAAATCAACGGGTGGTTTCTGTACAACTGTTTCTGCGAATAAAGCACATCCATATATTTTGATGTCATGGACAAACCATTTAAGTAATGTCTACACCTTGATTCATGAATTTGGTCATGCTGGACAAGGTATCATGGCCTCTGAAAATAACGCGGTAGTAGGGGATAGTCCTTCTCTATACTTGATCGAAGGTCCGTCCACTTTCAACGAATTATTACTGACAGATTCCTTGACCCGTAATACCGATGATGCGCGGATGGAACGTTTTGCTTTGACAAAAATGATGTCTGATACATACTTCCATAACTTTGTGACGCACTTGTTGGAAGCAGCCTATCAACGTGAAGTATATAAATTAATTGACGCCGGTATGGGCTTCGATGCACAAAAATTAAGTGAGTTGAAACGCAGTGTACTGGAACAATTCTGGGGAGATGCTGTTGAGATAAATGCTGGAGCAGAACTAACTTGGATGCGCCAACCGCATTATTATATGGGATTATATCCATACACTTACTCAGCGGGTCTAACAATTGCAACACAGGCATTCTTGAAGGTTAAAGAAGAAGGCCAACCAGCAGTTGACCGTTGGTTGGAATTTTTGAAAACAGGGGACACCTATATTCCCGTTGATGCTGCAGCAATTGCTGGAGTAGATATCACAACAGATAAACCATTGAAAGATACAATAGCTTACCTGGACCGTTCGGTGAATCGTATGATTGAATTGACCAAAGAAATAAAATAATTTAAAAAAATAAAAAAATAATGTTGACAATCTCATTTGAATCTAATAATATACATTCAACACCAAAAACTTAATAAAGAAAAAATCAATGATAAAGAGAGTAAATTGGATTGTTTTATTTCAGCGAGTCAGGGTAGAGTGGAAGCCTGTCAATAAAAAACCAATTGAAACGCACTTTATCGATGAAGAGGTGAACCTAAGTAGCTTCTTCCGCAGATCATGCGTTATTACAATGAGGTGGATATGCCATGAGCATGTCAACTAGAGTGGTACCGCGGATTCAACCAATATATGAACCCGTCTCTTGCAAATAGCAGGGGACGGTTTTTTTGTGCATATAATTTCTGACAAAGGGGAAATGAACCATGATGATGAAGCGACGAAGTAGCTTATTGAAGTAATTAATAATTTTATCGAGAAAATAAAAAACACACAAACATACCCCAGGAGGAAATAAAAATGAAAAAGAATTTAATTAAAGGTTTTGTAGGAATTATGAGTGTAGCAATTTTAGCGGCATGTGGAGCAGATACAGCAGAAACGAGCGAGAGTTCGCAAGCATCAAGCGCTACAGGCGATAAAATTGCCCAAATTCAAGAAGCTGGCGTTCTTCACATGGTAACTTCAGCTGACTGGCCGCCATACGAGTGGCACTTGATTGAAGGCGGAACAGATACAATCGTTGGTTTCGATGTTGATATCGCAGAATATATTGCTGATGAACTTGGCGTAGAATTAAAGATTACGGACATGGACTTTGATGGCCTGATTCCAGCGGTATCAACCGGAAAAGCTGATATCATTATGGCGGGTATGAACCCTACACCTGAAAGATCAGAAAGTGTTGATTTCTCAGATATCTACATCGAAGAAACGGATGTCGTTTTAATCAAGGCAGAAGACGCTGAAAAATATTCAACGCTTGAAGGTATTGAAGATATGAAATGGGCGACTCAAAAAGCAACAGTCCAAGAAGATTTCATCAAAGAAACATATCCTGATAATTACTTACAATCAGTTGGTCAATGGGGAACAGCGATTCTATCTTTGAAAACTGGAAAAGTAGATGGCATTTTGATGGTCGATGCAGTTGCTGAACAATATGTGAAACAAAATCCAGACTTGGCAATCGCAACAGCACCAATCGAAAGTACACCTAATGCTTCTGCAATTGCCGTTCAAAAAGGAAATGAAGAGTTAGTCGAAAAAATCAATGAAATCCTTACAGAACTTGAAGAGTCCGGTAAAAAAGAAGAATTTTACAATGAAAATACAAAATTGATGGAAGAGAAAGTATCTGCTGAATAGGGGGAAAATAGCATGTCTAAAAAAAATATTATCATAATCGGTGCAGCTGGTCGTGATTTCCATAACTTCAATACTTACTATCGTGGTAATGAAAACTACAATGTGGTAGCTTTTACAGCAACGCAAATCCCGGATATCGACGGGCGTCAATACCCAGCTGAACTTGCGGGTGAATTATATCCAGCCGGAATTCCAATTTATTCACAAGAACAATTACCACAGTTGATTAAAGCGTTGCAAGTTGAAGAGTGTGTTTTCTCTTATAGCGATGTCCATTATGAAACCGTAATGGGCGTTGGGGCTATAGTAAATGCTGCTGGTGCAGATTTCTCGTTACTTGGACCGACTAAAACACAACTAAAAAGTAATAAACCGGTTATCTCTGTAACTGCGGTACGTACTGGAGCAGGGAAGAGTCAAACTTCCCGTAAAGTAATCGAAACACTGATGAACAAAGGCTTGAACGTGATTGCGATTCGTCATCCGATGCCTTATGGAGACCTTAACGCACAACGTGTGCAACGTTTTGCATCGGTTGATGATTTACAAAAACATCATTGTACCATTGAAGAAATGGAAGAGTATGAGCCACACGTAGCACGTGGAAATGTTATTTACGCAGGAGTAGATTATGCTGATATTCTGGCTGCTGCGGAAAAGGATCCAAATGGCTGTGATGTTATTTTGTGGGATGGTGGAAATAATGACTTTTCATTCTATGAGCCTGATTTAAGCATTACAGTTTTAGACCCACATCGTCCTGGACATGAATTAAAATATTATCCGGGTGAGATTGCTTTACGTACTGCTGATGTTGCCATCATCAACAAAGTGGATAGTGCCACCCAAGATGCCATCGCAACCGTAGAGCACAACGTTCAAGCCGTTAATCCGACGGCAACAATCATTAAAGCTGATTCGACTATAACAGTTGAAAATCCAGATTTAATCAAAGGTAAAAAAGTACTGGTAGTGGAAGATGGTCCAACCTTAACGCACGGTGAAATGTTAATCGGTGCAGGATCAGTCGCAGCAGAACGTTATGGTGCAGCTGAAATCGTTGACCCACATCCATTTGCGGTTGGTAAAATTGTTGAGACTTTTGAAAAATATCCACATGTTAAAAATATCCTGCCAGCAATGGGCTATGGTGATGAGCAGTTAAAAGACTTGGAAACAACAATCAACAATACTGATTGTGATGCGGTTATTATCGGTACGCCAATCGATTTATCACGTATTATCTCCATCAACAAACCTTGTACGCGTGTCCATTACGATTTGGAAGAAGTAACAACACCAGATTTGGATGCTATTTTGGAAGATTTCATTGTGGCTCATAAGCTAAATGGAAATAAAGTATTGACAAATAATTAAAACATAAATAGAATACTCAAGTAATACAAAATTAAATATCAAAAAATCAATGATAAAGAGAGTAAATGAGTTTTTTTCTAAAAGCGAGTGGGGGAATGGTGTGAGCCTCATAGAAAAATCTGGTTGAAGCGCACTTTATCGATGAAGAGGTGAACCTTGAGTAGCTTCTTCCGCAGAACAAGCGTTATGTCAATGAGGTGGGTATTCCAAGTGTATACCAACTAGAGTGGTACCGCGGATTAAAAAACTTTGACCCGTCTCTTGCAAATGCAAGGGACGGTTTTTTTATATTTAAATTTTTTTTGAGAAGGAGCTATGAACGGATTATGTCTATTGAATTTTTACAAACATACATGCCATTGTATTTCCAGGGTGCTGGTTATACGATTGCATTATCATTTTTCTCGGTTATTTTAGGGGTTTTGCTTGGGACCGGTTTGGCTTTAGCGAAAATGTCTCCTAAAAAAATACTAAGTAAATTGGCAAATGGCTATATTCAAGTGATACGTGGAACACCTTTGATGGTGCAATTATTCATTATTTACTACGGACTCTATACCTTAAATATTGATTTACCTGACTTCGCGTCTGGCGTCATTACGATTTCATTAAACTCAGCGGCTTATATTGCTGAAATTATCCGTGCCGGTATTCAGGCCGTTGATAAAGGACAAATGGAAGCAGCGCGTTCCATAGGAATGAATCAAAACTTGGCCATGAGTAAAATTATCTACCCGCAAGCACTAAAAAATATATTACCTGCCTTGGGTAATGAATTTATTACATTGATGAAAGAATCATCCATCGTTTCCGTTATCGGCATGCAGGACTTGATGTTCAAATCGAAAGTGGTGGCGGGTGCAACTTTCATGCCGTTTACCCCATACTTAATTGCAGCTGTATTCTATTTTGTATTGACAAGCATCTTTACAAAACTACTGGAAATCTATGAAAGAAGGTTAAAACAAAGTGATTAAGACTGTTAACTTAAAGAAGTCGTTTGGCGATAAAGAAGTTTTAAAAGGAATAAATGAAGAAATTAAAGAGGGCGAAGTAGTTGTAATTATTGGACCTTCTGGATCTGGAAAGAGTACGTTACTAAGATGTCTGAATTTGCTTGAAACGCCTACTTCGGGAGATGTCGTTTTTGAGGAAACCATTATCAATCAGCCGAAAGTAAACATTGATGCCATTCGTACCAAAATGGGAATGGTATTCCAAAGCTTTAATTTGTTTCCCCATCTAACGGTTTTGGAGAATATTACGATTGGGCCCAGAGAAATTAACAAAAAAAGTGCCGCTGAAGCGAAAGAAATCGCAATGGAATTGTTGGAAAGTATGGGCTTGGCGGATAAGGCAACTGTTTATCCTAAGTCTCTTTCAGGTGGACAGCAACAACGTATTGCGATTGCGCGTGCTTTGGCAATGCAACCGAGCATGATGTTGTTTGATGAACCAACATCAGCGTTGGATCCAGAAATGGTTGGGGAAGTGTTGCAAGTCATGAAGAAATTAGCAAACAACGGTATGACCATGATTGTGGTTACGCATGAAATGGGATTTGCCCGTGAAGTAGGGGACCGGGTTATTTTTATGGATGACGGTATGGTTGTCGAAAAAGGAACTCCCGAAGAAATTTTTGATCATCCACAAAACGAACGGACACAAAACTTCTTGTCGAAAGTATTATAGAATATTTCAAATAAAAGAACCCCCAAATGATCACTCCGTGATTCATTTGGGGGTTCTTTTTAGCTTAATTTTTCATTGTAATGTGCACGTTCGCCACCGATTGATTTTGGACGCGTGCGGGCAGCGGAAAGAATAGCGCCACCAATGTTTTTTATAGATAAGCGAAAGGGTACGACTACAGGTACCATATGCATACCGATAAATGTTTGGCCGATATCAAGGCCTGCTTTCGCTTCAACTTCTTCAACTAAAACAGCATTTTCCATACCATAATAAGCTGCTGTAGCAAAGCTCCCCCCTGCATGTAGATGGGGAACGGCATTAACTACTGGATAACGGTATTCTTTCGCCATGGATCTTTCAATGACTAATGAACGGTTTAAATGCTCACAACATTGGGCTGCAAGATGCAGTTGATGCTCACGCAATACCTTTTGGACTGTCTCAAAAATGACTTTTCCGGTTTCTTCGCTGGATGCAGTACCGATTTTGGCACTATTTACCTCGCTGGAAGAACATCCCACTACGACGATATCTCCTTCTTCAAGTTTCGCCACCGCAAGCAATTCGCGTAAAGCTGTTTCCACTTGAAGCCTAATTTCTTCTAACATCTTTTATTCCTCCATTCCTCATAACCATTATCTTACAAAAACTCCTATTTGTCATTGTTCAGAATATGAAACCCCTATTATGAGGGAACTCTAATAAAAAACAATCAATGTTCGTTTTTAGCCTATTTACATTTCTGTTAGGAGTGTCTATAATAACCATATTCTTAATAATAACAAATGAATAAAATTTAAAATATAAAATTGTTCGTATTTAGGAGGATAACATGGAAACGAAATTGACAAAACCAACTGTCATGCTTAATAAGAAAGCAACAGTTGAAAACACAGAAAACACAGATTTAATTTATGGGGTGGACGATAGTCCCGATTTCTTGACGACAACAGTTCTAGGCTTTCAAAACGTTATTACTTCATTCGGTGGACTAGTAGCAGTACCTTTGGTTATTGCTGGAATGGCAGGATTTGGTATTGCCGATACAGCCTATCTTGTAAGTGCGGCGTTATTAGTTTCCGGTATTGTATCAATTATTCAATCAAAAGGGATTGGACCTAAAGCTTTCCGCGTAGGAGCTGGTTTGCCTACGATCATGGGTACCGACTTTGCTTTTGTCGGGCCTGCAGCTTCTGTTATCGCAACGGGCGGTATCGCAGCCTATTTTGGCGGGACGATGTTGGCCTCTCTCCTGGAACTGGGTATGAGCTATTTCATTAAACCATTGATGAAATTTTTCCCACCTGTTGTAACAGGATCCGTTATCACTTTGATGGGGATGACGTTGATGGCAGTAGCGATGGAGTGGGCAGCAGGCGGTGTTGGCTCTGCAACATACGGTGCACCAATGAACCTTGCAATTACAGCTATTGTTTTCTTGATTATCGTTTTGATCAATCACTATGCAGGTAAAAAATTCGCACCGCTAGCTGTATTGTTAGGGGCAGCTATTGGTTACATCATTTGTATTCCGCTAGGGATGGTTGATTTCCAACAAGTCAGTGATGCAAGTTGGTTCGCATTGCCACAGATTTTCAAATATGGTATTTCATTCAAATTAGAATACGCATTGCCTTTCTTGACAGGCTATCTTGTAACAATTATTGAAACAGTTGGAGTTATGCAAACGCTTGGTCAAGTAACTAAGACAGAATTAAAAGATGAAGATATCGCTGCAGGTGTTCGTGCCGATGCAGTGGGTTCATGGATCGGACCTGTCTTTGGTTCAGGCCCAACAGCAACTTTCAGCCAAAATGCTGGCTTGATTCCAATGACAAAAAATGCTTCTCGTAAAGTTGCGATTGCAGCTGGTTTTATCATGATTTTAATGAGCTTGTTCCCTAAATTTGCAACGTTGGTTTCAATCATGCCAATGCCTGTTTTAGGTGGAGCTGGATTACTGATGTTTGGTAACGTTGCAGCAGCAGGGATTCAATCACTATCTCGTGTCAAATTTGATAATCGTAATATGCTGATTTGTGCAGGGGCAATTGCTGTTGGACTAGGTGTCTCCTTCCGACCAGAAGTAACGGCCGGGTTACCAGGTTTCTTGAGTGGTCTATTCTCATCGGGGATTTCTGCTGGGACAATCGTAGCTTTGCTATTGAATATTATCCTGAAAGAAAAAGAAGTAGAAGTTGCAGAAACTGCAGCTTAATCTAAAGAGGAGTGGGACAAAAGGCGTTTAGCCCCGAATCACTGGAGCGAATAAGCGCAAGATGGTCGCAGGCCATCTGAGCATTATTCGTGAAGTGGCGTCGGGGCTGCCTTTTGTCGCACGTTTAGAATACAGATATTCGTATACAGGAAGGAGGGTGAGACAAAAGTCTCACCCTCTTTTTGTCGCATACTTTTAAAAGGAAGTTTTCTTCCATATATGGTATTCTTTTCCTACGAAAGCTGAAAGAAGGAATAGTCATGTTATATAGATTTGAAAATGGTAAAGAAGCACAATTAATAATTGATACTGAAATTAACGTAGCAAAATCCAACGTTTGGCAATTACTGGCTACTACAGAAGGTCTTATCCAGTGGTTTCCAGAAATGCAGGCGGAAAATTTACCAGAGGATGGGAAACTATCCTTTGTACAAGGCGATTTTTACGAAGAAATGCCGCTTCTGGAGTATGTAGAAGAAGCCATTCTCAGTTATGAATGGGCTACAGGACGGGTAAGTTTTAATCTCAAGGAAGTAGACCCGGACAAAACAATCGTTCATTTCCAAGAATTTCTTCCTTATAATTTTGAAAACTTGGCGCAAGATTTGGCCGGATGGACCATGAAAATGGAACGCTTAAAGGCTGTCTCAGAAGCTGAAACCTATGATTTTAATCAGGAATTGTTCGCAGAACGCAAAAAAGAATTTGAGGCATTATTGAGCAAGCGTATGAATTAATAGTGACCTGAATTTTTGTGCGTCTTCCTGAGTAAAAGGTTTTGGGCCTTTTGTACGCTTCCCGCTTTTTCGTATTTGTGCACTTAAATAGCGAGATTCCAGTAAACCAACAATATTATTTTTATCGAATTGGAACCCTTTATGATGAAGGACGATAGCTTTTTTACCTAATGCTAAGGAAGCCAGTCCGTAATCCTGGGTAATTAAGATATCATCTTTATTAAGAAGCTGCATGATTCGATAATCTGCAGCTTCTTTTGCAGAATCGACGTAAACTGTTTCAACGTGTGAAGGATTCACTTTATTGGAAAAGTGGGCATAACTCGCTACCAGAACAACAATCAAATCGCGTTTTCCAGCTTCTTCTATAACGATATCTTTCACCGGACTTGCGTCACTATCGATAACAATTTTAATAATAATCATTCCTTTCGTATCCATTATTTTAACATGGATAACAAAATCTAAAATAGCAAACATTGAAAATTGTATAAATATCGGTAAAGTTGCTTGTTTTATACTCCAAAACACTTTAACATGATAATAAATACTTATAGAAAGAGGAAAATGTATGAATATCGGTATAGATAAAATAGGATTTTATGCACCCCCTTATTATGTAGACATGGTTGAATTAGCAAATGAGCGTGGTGATGATCCAGGCAAATACACAGTTGGAATCGGTCAGGAACAGATGGCTGTTACACCTCTGAGCCAAGATATCGTATCGATGGCAGTGAATGCAGCATTACAAGTTATCAATGATACGGATCGGAATAAAATTGATTTGGTTATTGTTGGAACAGAGAGTGGCTTTGATGCGTCTAAATCAGCGGCTGTTTATGTGCACGAATTATTGGGAATTCAACCACATGCCCGTTCTTTTGAAATCAAGCAAGCCTGCTACGGCGCAACTGCTGGACTACAGATGGCAAAAGATTATGTAACACTTCACCCAGATCGTGCAGCCCTGGTCATTGGCTCTGATGTTGCGCGCTATGGTTTGGCGACTGGTGGAGAAGTTACCCAAGGTGGTGGGGCTATTGCAATGTTTATCACTGCAAACCCACGTATTTTAACATTGGAAGCTGATGCTACTTTCTATTCCCGCGATATTATGGATTTCTGGCGTCCGAGTTATTCAGAATATGCAATGGTGGATGGACAGTATTCAAATGAACAATACGTTGCCTTCTTCGCTGAAGTCTGGAAAGCTTATAAAGAGAAAACCGGTCGTACGCTATCGGAATTTGAAGCACTGTGTTTTCACTTGCCTTATACAAAGATGGGTAAAAAAGCATTGAGCCAGGTATTAACAGAAACTGATGATGAAAAGCAACAAGCGTTAATGAATCACTATCAAGCAAGTACAGTGCTAAACCGCAACGTCGGAAATATTTATACAGGTTCCTTGTACCTAAGCTTACTTTCGCTTTTGACAGCAAGTGAAGCATTAGAAGCTGGGGATCGGATTGGTTTGTTTAGTTATGGTTCAGGTGCGGTTGGGGAATTTTTTAGTGGTACTTTAGTAGATGGTTATCTAAAAAATTTACCAACAACTAAAATCAAAGAATTATTTGCAAACCGCAAACAAATATCAGTATCCCAATACGAGGATATTTTTTCTAAAGTGCTACCGCAAGACGGCAGTGAATTAACAATACCAGCTGAAGAAGATGCTTCACCAGTTCGTTTAGTAGCTGTGAAAGAGCATAAACGTTTTTACGGTATTGGCTAATCGCAAATCATCATGCTTGTTATTTCTAATTCGAAATGTTAATGTTATAGATGTAAGGCAATATTACGACATTAGAAAGGGAGTTTTTTGATGACTAAATATGGTGTAGTAGTTGGATCAATTCGTGAAAATTCTTTCTCAAAAACATTAGCAAATGGTATTGTGGCAGGACTACCTGAGGATGCAGAGGTAACGTATCTCGAAATTGATAATTTACCACTTTATAATCAAGATTATGATGCTGATTCTCCAGAAGTCTATACGAAATTCCGTGAATCAGTGGCTGCACAAGATGCAATCATTTTTGCAACTCCAGAACATAATCGTAGTATTCCCGCAGCCTTGAAAAACGCCCTGGATGTTGCATCTCGTCCGTGGGGACAAAATGTATGGGCTGGCAAACCAGCTTTGGTTGCTTCGCAATCAATATCCGGTCTAGCAGCATCTTTGGCAAACCATGCGTTACGCCAAGCATTGACTTTCCTGGATATGCCAACACTTCAACAACCAGAAGTTTATATAGGTAATGCTGGCGAATTGTTAGGGGAAAGCGGTGAAGTTGCTAACGAAGACACAGCTGCATTCTTGAAAGAAGTTGCAGAAACGTTCGCTGAATTTGCAAAAAAATTCCAATAAACTAATTAAAAGAAGGAGGGTGAGACAAAAGTCTCACCCTCCTTCCTGTATACGAATATCTGTATTCTAAACGTGCGACAAAAGGCAGCCCCGAACCACTTTTTGTCACACTCCCTTTCTTTTGTTAAAGGGTTCGACTGTTCCGGTGTTTTTCCAGAATCTCTTGTGCGGTTGCCAAATTCATATTTTTTACTTGTTTCAATTGTTCAGAGACAATGGCGATTTCTTCGCCGATCGCCCCAGCGCTGATTGCAAGCGAACGGGAATGGAGCCCCATATGTCCGCGTTGAATGCCTTCAGTGACTAGTGCCCGCATGGCAGAAAAGTTTTGTGCCAAACCAGCTGAGACAATGATCGATTCCAGTGTTTCTGCATCCGGATGTCCCATTAATTCGTGCGCCATTTTTGCTCCTGGGTGGAATGAAATGGATCCTCCGACCGTTCCTATTGGCAGAGGTAGGGTAAGCTCACCCACTAAATCGCCATTATCACCTTTTGTCCACTTGGATAAACTACGATACTGGCCACTTCGAGCAGCATAAGCATGCGCACCCGCTTCAATGGCACGCCAATCATTCCCCGTCGCCAACACCACAGCGTCGATTCCGTTCATAATCCCTTTATTGTGTGTCACTGCCCGATAAGGGTCGACTGTTGCCGCTTGAGAAGCCAATATGATGCGATCTCGAACTTCTTCGCCACTCCAGTTTCCCTTTGCCAATGCATCAGCAGGAATGCGGCAAGTCGCGGTTGCCAAGCATTCAGTCGCATAATTGGAAAGGATTCCCATTAAGGCCTTCCCACCCGATAATTCTTCAACCAAAGGAATGATTGCTTCCATCATCGTGTTAATAATATTGGCACCCATCGCCTCCAATGTTTCAATATAAAGATGTAGGATTAAGAATTCAGGGGAGCCTGATGCTACGTCCGCTTCAATATGTCTCACGCCAATCGCATCCGCGCCGCCCCCACGTTTGACAATGGAAGGGTGGGCTTGGTTAGCGGTCTGAATAATTTCGATTTCCTCGTCTTCCAACACCGCAATCGCTTTTTGACAATCAGGAATTTCCGTTAAGATAACTTGCCCGATCATCGTTCGGGGAGTAACGGCTGTTTGAAAGCCCCCATGAGCAGCAAATAGCTTCGCCGCAGAGCTTGCCGCTGCTAAAACAGAAGGCTCTTCGACGGCCATGGGAACAACGTATGCAACATCATCAACTAAAAAATTTAATGCAAGTCCAAAAGGTAGTTGGTATGTTGCAAGTTGGTTTTCGATCATGCTGTCGGCGATTTCCGGAGCTAAAGCCAAATCATCATTGAAAGCAGCCGCTTTTTCTTCGTCCAGGAACCCTGATTGAATTAAAGCTTCCAAGCGTCCCTTTTTATTTTTTTGATAAAATTTCTCTAGGTAACGGATATCTTTTTCTCTCATCATCATTCTCCTCAGTTATAAGTCACTATCATCATACCAGAATTTATATATGCAATAAACAAACAAAAAGCCAGCCGCAAGGACTGGCTTAAATCTATTATAGACTTTCTCTTTCCACTGTCGCTTCGGGATTCATTAAGATAGAGCTATCGTAATCTCCGATTACATTGGACGATACAATACCCGCAACCATAGAATCGTTCACATTTATCATTGTCCGCATCATATCGATAATAGGTTCAACCGAAATAACCAAACCTACAATCGCAATCGGTAAGTTTAATGTACTCAAGACAATAAGCGCAGCGAACGTTGCACCACCACCGACACCCGCTACACCGAAAGAACTGATTGTGACTACAAGCATTAAAGTTAGAATAAAACCGATACTTGTCACATCAATGCCTACTGTCGGAGCTACGATGGTTGCTAACATAGCGGGGTAAACACCCGCACAGCCATTTTGACCAATTGAAACGCCAAAACTAGCCGAGAAGTTTGCTGAAGCATCATCGACGCCCATGGCTTCCGTTTGCGTTTTAATATTAAGGGGTAATGCCCCCGCGCTGGATCGTGCCGTAAAAGCAAAACTCAAAACTGGAAAGGCCTTTTTGAAATAAGCTATTGGACTCACTTTTTGACTTATCAAAATAGCGGAATGAACAAGCAGAACGACAATGAGGGCGGCATAAGAAGCAAGGACAAAAATACCCAAATTGATAATCGCCTGGAAACTTGAGGTCGCCATCATCCGAGTGGTTAACGCCAGGATACCAAAGGGAGTTAGTCGCAACACCAATGTTACAATACGCATAACGATAGCGTGTAAAGCGTCCAAACCTTTTCTAAAAGTAGCGGCATGTTCAGGTTCTTTACGTTTAATCCCCATATACGCTAAACCTGTAAACGAGGAAATAATCACCACAGCTATCGTGGATGTGTCTCGTAAGCCAGCGAAATCTTCAAAAATATTGGTTGGAATAAACGATAGAATTTGTCCTGGAATGGTTAATCCTTCAACTTGTGTTTGGCGTTCAGCCAAAGCCTCAATCCTAGCAGCTTCTGCCGCCCCTTGAGTAAATTGCGCACCGTCCAGATTAAAAATCAGGACAAAAGCCCAACCGATGAATGCGGCAACAGCTGTCGTAGCCAGTAAAGTAAACAATACCGAGCCACTGATTTTACCGAGATTTTTTGTTTGTTCAATTTTAGTAAAGGCACCGACAATTGATACAAAAATCAACGGCATTATTAACATCCGTAATAAACTTACGTAGCCTGAACCAACGATATTGATCCAATCAATGAAAGTGGTTGTCGTTTGACTGTCGGAACCGAAAATAAGCTGCACGATTGTTCCAAAAACAAGACCGATAATCAGGGCAGTAAAAACACGGGTCGTGAATTTTACATGCTTGGCAGCCATGCGATAAAGAATGAATAGTAGAACAGAAAAAATAAGCAACAAGGCCAACAAAATAAAAATATCCATATCAATTCCTCCTTGGGTTTCTAAGCCCATTATAGAGGAATAAATATGGATATTCGAATATTCAGACTTTAGAGCCCGAGTTCATTAATTACCGCTTGCTTCATGGCTTGCACTGGCACAACGGTATGATGCAGAATTTCCCCATGAAGCGCTTCTTGGATTGCAGGGGGGAATGGCTGCTTGGCACATTCATGCAATTTGTTTAATGCGGATTCCAAGTTGGTGATGTTGAATTCTGGATCCAAAGCTTTTAGAACCGCTTCTGGGAATTTATAAGGACTGGCAGTGGATGCAATCACCATTGGTTTGTCATCCTGAAACTGATCAGCTACATAAGCGGCAACTGCAGTATGTGGATCAATCGTATAACCTGATTCCTCATAAACAGCCTTAATTTGTGTTTGTACATTTTCTTCAGTAGCAAAGCCCGCTTTAAAATCAGTTGCTTTACTCATCATCTCAGCAGTCACTTGATACTGTCCTTCTGTAGATAAAGAAGTCATGTATTCCTTTATCAAACCTGCGTCCTCATTTGTAAGGTGGTATAACAACCGTTCCAAATTGCTGGAAACCAATATATCCATGGAAGGGGAAGTGGTAAGAATAAAATCACGATTACGATCATATGAGCCAGATTTGAAGAAATCGGTTAAGACATTATTTTCATTTGACGCCACAATCAAATTCGCAATAGGTAATCCCATCTGTTTTGCATAGTAACCCGCTAAAATATTCCCAAAGTTACCAGTCGGGACACAAACATTCATTTCTTCCCCAACTTTAAGTTTACCGGATTTCAGCAACTGAGCATAAGCATGCACATAGTAAACGATTTGTGGGACTAGGCGCCCAATGTTGATGGAATTCGCCGAAGAAAATTGCAGGTTATGATCTGCCAAGTCAGAGCGAAGCCCTTGGTCAGCGAACAAGGCCTTAACCTGGCTTTGAGCATCGTCAAAGTTCCCTTCGATGGCTATAACAGAAACATTTCCCCCTGTTTGAGTCAGCATTTGGCGTTCCTGGAACTCGCTGACACCGTTTTTAGGATAAAAAACGATAATTCTTGTCCCGGGAACATCCTCGAATCCGACCAAAGCTGCTTTTCCTGTATCACCACTCGTGGCGGTCAATATAACTATTTCTTTGTCGTTATTATTCTTTTTGGCAGCTATTGTCATGAATTTAGGTAGAATAGACAGCGCAACATCTTTAAAAGCAATCGTCGGCCCGTGGAAAAGTTCCAAATATTGTTTATTGCCTACTTCGACAAGCGGCGTGATAACATCCGATGTAAATTTTTCACGATAAACGGTGATGCATTCTTTTAGTTCAGTTTCAGTAAAATCACTGAGGAAAGCTTTTAAAACTACTAAGGCAATTTCTTCGTAAGACTTTTCAGCTAATTCGTTTAGATTTGAAGACAGTTTAGGGATGTAAGCTGGAACATACAATCCGCCATCTGGTGCAATTCCAGTTAATATAGCTTGTGAAGCGGTAGCTGTTAGGCGTTTGTCGCGTGTACTGTGATAAGTTAATGCCATAATTGATACTCCTTTTTCAAATGAGGATTTTCTAATAAAAGTATGACACAATCATGTCTAAAACTCAATGAATTTTGGACATAATAAAAAAGCCTCGAAAAATCTCGAGGCTTTTTGACATTATTCTTCTTTTTCACCAATTACTTCTGGTTCTGCTGCTTCAGCGTCTCCTTCAGCTGTTTCTTCTTCAACACGCGGTGCTGAAACAACCACTACTGTTTCCTCTGGTTCAGCCAATACAGTAACGTTTTTTGGAACCAATAGTTCAGATACATGAACTGTATCTCCAATAACCAATTCACTTACGTCCACCGTGATTTCTGATGGAATGTTGGCTGGGTCAGTTTCCACTTCAACCTCGTTCAAGGTTTGGGTTACGACACCTTCCTTAACATCATCAAGACCTTCCAGAATGATGGTAACTGGAACAGTAACTTTTTGACCTTTTTTAAGTGCATTTAATTCCACGTTATAAATTTCTGGTTTTAGAGCAGAGTGATCAACGTGTTTGATCAATACTTGTCTTTCCTTTCCATCTAATTCAATGTTGAAAACAGCGTTACGTCCAAGTTGGCGCAACACATCATCGAATTCCTTGCGGTCAATCAAGACAGGAGTAGTTTCCACGTCTGTTCCATAAATGATAGCAGGTACTTTATTGTCGTTTCTAGCTTGTTTAGAAGCAGACGTACCTAGTCTTTCTCTTTTTTGAGCTTTTAGTTTCATAAATATTTCCCTCCATAACGCGCTATTAATTTAATGCGCATAATATACAAATAGTGTAACACCTATTTTAAAAAATAGCCAATGATATGCTTAAAACGCTTGCATATATAAAATGAAATTTATGGTTGTCCTTTAGGGCCTACCTTTAGTATACTCATACAGTATTAAAAATAAAATTCAAAGGAGTTGATAGGAATGTGGTGGTTCATTCCCGCTATAGTTGCCACTGTTGCATGGGGGACAGCTGATTTATTTTATAAGAAAGGTGCCGATCCAGCTGATAAATACAGTTACCTAAAAACGGTTATCATGGTCGGTCTAGTTATGGGACTGCATGCCGTCTATGTACTCCTGGTTGAGGGTATTCAATACGATCCAAGTTATTTAATTAAATACTTACCGGTCTCATTCTTTTATATTGTTTCCATGGCAGTTGGTTATGCCGGATTGCGCTTTTTGGAATTATCCATTTCATCACCTGTGCAAAATTCGTCTGGTGCCATTGCCGGATTGTTGACGTTTATTTTCCTTGGACAAACAATGACAGGTATCCAGTTTTGGGCAGTAGCCTTGATCACGGTAGGCGTTATTTTGTTGGGTGTTTTCGAACATCAATTGGCTGAACAGGAAAGATTGGAAAATAAAGAAGTGGTTGATCGCAAATATAAATATGGTGCTTTGGCATTAATATTCCCGCTATTATATGCACTTTTGGATTCACTAGGAACTTTCGCCGATGCTTGGTTCTTTGATTTTTATGCACCAGTGGATGACGGTACATTGGAAATGCAAGCCAACTTATCTTATGAATTTACCTGGCTGTTGGTTGCTGTTATTGCTTTTGTATATGTCGTGATAATCAAGAAACAGTCATTTAAATTCAAAGATCAAAAAGATCGTGGTTTGGCGGCTGTATTCGAAACACTCGGTCAATTCTTCTATGTGTATGCCATTAGCTCAAATGCAGTGGTTGTAGCACCCATGATTTCTGCGTATTCTGTGGTCTCAGTAATATTGTCCCGCATTTTCTTGAAAGAAAAATTAACAACCAAGCAATACCTGGCTATTACGGCAATTATCATTGGAATTATCTTTTTAAGTATTGAATAATAAAAATAGAGAGTAGCGCCATTTCAGACGCTGCTCTCTATTTTTTTGTATTCAATCCGTATTCATCATAAAATGATTTTTTTATCTGAATAAAGCGGGTAAAGTCATTTAAGATTTGAAATAGCAAAGCACGATTCTCAAACTCTGACCGTGATTGTGGCAATTCACTATTGCGAAATTCTTCTAGTAATAATCTGATATCTTCCAGTAAGTATTCACCGGTATTAAATTCGTGTAACTGGTCAGCGGTCAAATACAAGAGACCGGACAATATTTTTCCTTCTTTAACCGGTATTGTACAGAGGGAGATATTTTGCTGGATATAACGTAATACACGATTTTGATTTTTGCGCATCTCGAAATAATTCAGATAGTAATGGGATTCTTTCCACGGACGATTTTCAGACTCTGCTAACACCAAATCTGAAGCTTGATCCAACATAGTTTCCAAATCATCTAGTTCTGTGGGGGTCATTGTACTGTTACGCAGTAAAGCATCCGACATGTCGACTAAAATATCTTTCATTTTTTTATCAGAAGCATTCATCAATGCTAAAATGTTTCCCTCATTCGACGGCATGTACAAGTTTACTAAAATGGCGATACCTGCTCCAATCAACATCAAAAATAATTCGTTGCTGATCCAACTCCAAGCGACACTTTCTTCCAGCAAGAGATGGGTAACTAAAACTGAACAGGGGGCAACACCAGACTCGACGCCCAATTTATACGCAAGTGGAACGTAAACTAAAAGGTAAATAGCAAATACATGTGTTTCGAATCCCAGGAAATGAAATAAAACTCCTGCCGTTCCCAGTGCTAAAACAGTTGAAATAACACGCTGTATAGCTGTTAGCCAAGAAGATTTATTTGTATCCAGGACACTCAAAATCGCGATGATTCCAGCAGAGACAGAATAAGATAATCCCACAAAATTTGCCACCAAAATGGCAATAAAAGCCGCGAGGCTAATTTTAATAGTTCGTAACGTCAGAGACATTTAACCGCTCCTTTTTAGCAATATACCCAGTGATGTGGGGAAACTTCCTTGAAAGACTCCCCTTGATATTCTTTCAGTTCGCTTTCAACCTTAACCACAGCTTCGCGGTTCGCTTCATAAGTTGGGTCAGGAATGGGGATTGCTGATAATAACTTTTTGGTATAGGGGTGAACCGGATTAGCGAATAATTCTTCAGCGTCAGCAAGCTCTACAATTTTACCGTTGTACATCACTGCCACGCGATCGGAAATTTGTTTAACCATTGCCAAATCATGGGCAATGAATAGATAGGTCAAACCAAGTTTTTCTTGTAGTTTTTCCAATAATTCAACGATTTGTGCTTGAATGGAAGCATCCAGGGCAGACAGAGGTTCGTCCAAAACAATAAATGTTGGATCTACAGCTAAAGCCCGCGCAATTCCAATCCGTTGACGTTGGCCACCGGAAAACTCATGCGGATAACGTTCCGCAAAAGAGGCATTTAATCCAACTAACTCCAACAATGCAAGGATACGATTTTTACGCTCCTCTTTTGTTTTTGCCAGACCATGAATATCAAGTGCCTCACCAATGATGTCCTGGATTTTCATCCGGGGATTCAGGGAAGCATAAGGATCCTGGAAAATCATTTGCATGTGTTTGCGCATGGCTTTTAGTTCGTTAGATTTAAGGTGGTTAATGTTAAACCCTTCAAAGATAGTCTCGCCAGAATCAGGTTCATGTAAACGCAAGATAGTTCGGCCCGTTGTTGATTTTCCAGAACCAGATTCACCCACTAAACCGAGTGTCTCACCGCGAAAAATAGTGAAATCCAAATGGTCGACGGCAGTGACTTGCTGATTGCGTCCGTAAGGGAAAGCTTTCGTTAGTTGGCTGATTTCCAAAATTGGTTCGCGTTTGCCAGCGTGGATTTCTGCCAATTTTTTACGTTGCTGTACTGATTTTTCTTTATGCAGGTTTGGAATAGCAGCCAATAATTTTTTTGTGTACGTGTTTTGCGGGTTTCGAAAAACGGAAAGAGTTGAGCCTTTTTCGACTACTTTACCATCCTTCATCACGACGACATTATCACACATATTCGCTACTACGCCAAAATCGTGCGTAATTAAAATGATGGCCATTCCATATCTTTTTTGTAAATCTTTTAATAATTGTAATATTTGGGCTTGGATTGTTACATCCAGAGCAGTAGTCGGTTCGTCAGCGATAATCAGGGATGGATTACATGCTAAAGCCATGGCAATCATCATCCGCTGACGCATGCCACCTGAAAATTCATGAGCGTATTGTGTATAACGATAGTCAACGTTATTGATACCGACATCTGCCATGATTTCTTTAGCCCGTTTTTCTGCGTCTTTAGCACTCAATTTCTCATGAAAACGTAAAGATTCCGTGATTTGTTTACCCATGGTCATGGTTGGGTTCAAGGAAGTCATCGGGTCCTGAAAAATCATCCCGATGTCATTGCCTCGGATACGTTGCATTTCTTTCTCTGAATAATTCATTAATTCTTTCCCCATGTACACGATGCTGGATTCAGGGTGTAAATGGGCATTTGGTGCCAGAAGTTGCATGATTGAGCGGGCTGTCACACTTTTCCCACTGCCGGATTCGCCCACAAGTCCAATTGTTTCACCGGCTGCAACGTCAAAAGAGACATCAGAGACGACTTTCTGGACTGTGGAACCCGTTGTGAAGGAAACGGATAAATTATTTACGGATAATATATTGGTCATGATTTTTTCCTTTCTTGGTTATCTGTTTAGCTTATCAAAAAATAGCACGACTTTGAAAAAAATGAAAGTCTTTATTATTATTGGACTGAAAAAAAGTAAGTTAAAATGCTTGACGAAAAAAAACCCCTCTGATATATTATTCATTACAGATTTGAATATTTTAATATTGAATGACTATGAAAAGAAAAGTACAAGTGGCGTAATAGCAAAGCGAGTCCCGTTTGGTGTGAGGGGAACTAGGACAATATTTGGAAGTGCATCTTGGAGTCGTATGGGTGAGTGTTTATCAGCCCATAACGGGTTTGCCCGTTATAGCAAAGCAGTATCCTTTTTTAGTGTACTGATTGAGAATGATACCCCATCTGCAGGGTGTCTCGTTAAGGTGGAACCGCAAATTTATTTTTGCCCTTAAATAGCCAGGCTTGTTTAGCCAGTTATTTGAGGGCATTTTTTATTTTTATGGAAAAGGGAGGAAACGATTGTGGCAGAAGATGCTCGTTTATTAAAATCCATTCACTATTATTATGAGCGGGCCTACCGTAAAAAAAGTTGGCGGTTTGGATTAATATTTTTTGGGATTTTATTTCATATTGTTGTCGCGGCTAAGCATTTTTTAGGGGGCAAACGCGTTAATGAACCCGATTGGCAAGCGGAATTCTTAAAAAATGGTCAAGCAGAGGCACTAAGAACCAAGCTTGAAAAGCAAGAAGAAAATAAAAATAGCTATTTAAATATCCAAAAATCAGCTGCACAGGTGAAGGCTGATGTGGAAAAGATTTTCCAACTGGAATCCGGCAAAGAAATTACCCGGATGAAAGAGACTTATTACACTGAAAAAAATATAAACCCACAAAGTTATCTGAAGACAACGCTTGATATACTTGATTCGTGGCCAGGGTTTATCTTATCCTTGATTTTGGGATGGCCGATGTATTTCTATCTGTTGGTGGTTTCCTCGCCAACCTTAAACTATATCGTGAATCGTTTGGTGATGATGTTATTTGTTATCGTTGGCGTAACGGTGATTGTCTTCACACTGTTGTATTTTTCGCCATCAGACCCGGCAGTAAATATTCTGGGTGATCAGGCGACCCAAGAGCAGTACGAAGCTTTCCGCCAACTTCATGGTTTGAATGATCCCTACTTGGTTCAGTTAGGCAGGACCATCAAAGGTATTTTCACTTTTGACTTAGGCAATGCCTACCAAGGAAACGAGCAAGTGGTATCCACCATTATGCGACGCTTCCCGGTTACCTTGCAATTAACACTCATGGCTTTGACATTGTCATTATCCATTGCTTTACCAGCCGGCATTTATGCGGCAGTCAAAGCAAACTCAACCTTCGATAATTTGTTCATGTTGGTTGCTTTGATCGGTATTTCAATCCCGAGTTTCTGGCAAGGCTTGATTTTTATTTTGAACTTTTCGATTAACCTCGGTTGGTTACCCGCTACATATAGTACAAGCAACACTTGGTCGCTTTTGATGCCGGCCGTTGTTCTGGGGACCGGCTTGATGGCATCGGTAGCACGGATGACACGTTCATCCACGCTGGAAGTCATCAATGAAGACTATATATTAACCGCGCGTGCCAAAGGATTATCGCATACGCGTGTCATTCTGCGCCACGCTGTTCCAAATGCCTTGATTCCGATCGTAACGGTTGTAGGTCTGCAATTCGGGGGCATGTTGGGTGGATCCTCTGTAACGGAAAAAGTGTTTAACATTAACGGAATCGGAAGTTACATTGTTGATAAGCAATTTATTCCGGATATTCCGAGTGTGATGGGTGGCGTCATTTATATCGCCATCATCTTGTCAGTCGTAAATATGTTCATCGATGTTTTGTATAGTTTCCTGGATCCACGTATTCGTTCCCGAATCCAGAAAGGTAGGGGGTGATAACCATGATGAAAAGTTATCGCGGCAGACAGATGTTACGTTATTTTCAATTTAACAGCGGTTTGAGTTGGGGAATGACGGTTTTATTTCTGATATTGAGTGTTGATTTAAATCCTTTTACCTTAAAGGTGCCGCTGTTTATTTTAGGGATGGTCCATGCTGCCTTAAGTGTAATTCATTCCCTGATGTTAGGTAGAATCAAACAGACGCGTATTGATGCGGACAACCAACCTCTGGCTTTCAAAATAATGACTATCGTTTTGGTGGTAGGGCTATTCGCTGGAAATATCTTCACTTATTTATCAGGCATGGTCGCTTTGAAGAAAAATCCGAATGTCGGTTTTCTTTATTCCATATATATGGTTTTGGTTGATGTGATGCTCATTGCCCTCACGGCCCTGAATTTATTCAAACCCTTTGTTTCCAATACTTTTTTACCGACTTTATACCTATTGCTTGCAATATTGCTATTCCACATTTTAATCGTGGTGATGGGGCAAAAGTGGTATGGTTGGAATAGGAATGTGAAAATTGCTGTGTTGGGTTTGCTAGGGCTCACCGCTTTGGTTGGAAATGTAATGGCCATTTTAGTGGCTGTTTCGATGTATAAAACCAATCAAGATTTAGCAGGTGAGAGAAGGCAAACGAGCGTCCGGGAGAAACTGACCCGTAACCAGGCTGCATTACTGGGATTAACATTCATCACTTTCTTGATTTCGATTGCTCTGACCAGTAACTATTCCTTCAGCGAATCGTTCGCCGTTCAAAATAACTACGGTAATATTTTGCAACCCCCGTCATTGGCTTATCCATTTGGAACAGACAATTACGGTCGCGATGTTTTCTCACGAATCATCTTTGGTTCACAAATATCTTTATCGGTTGGCTTGTTATCAACGCTCTTACCGTTTTTCGTTGGTGGGACGTTAGGTGCTATTTCTGGATTTTATGGAAATACGACCGATAATGTGATTATGCGCTTGCTGGATGTTTTATACGCAATTCCAGGTATGCTATTGGCAATTACGATTGTGGCATCTTTTGGTGCTTCCACAACGAACTTGATTATCGCTTTAAGTCTAGGATCAATTCCATCATACGCACGGACGATGCGCGCCAACGTGATGCAAGTGGCCAACTATGAATACGTAGAGGCAGCGCGGGCATTGGGACAAGATAACAAGACTTTGATTTTGAAACATATCATCCCTAATGCAATGGCGCCGATGATTGTCCGTTCCACATTGACAATCGGTACGGCGGTTATTTCAACAAGTAGTTTGAGCTACCTGGGCTTGGGTGTTGAAGCCCACGTACCGGAATGGGGAAATATCCTCAGAATCGGTAGTCAATATTTAGAAACCAACCCATACCTGGCTATTTATCCAGGGTTGGCGATTATTTTATTAGTTTTATCATTCAACTTTTTGGGTGACGGATTGCGTGATGCGACCGATCCGAAATTAAATTAAAGAAAAAATATAATTGGAGGTTTACATATAATGAAGAAAAAATTATTACCGTTCTTGGCTACATCCGCTGCACTGGTATTGGCTGCTTGCTCCGTGCAAACAGAAAATGATGCCAATACAGGGTCAAATGCTGAATCGAATGTTTCGCAAACCACAGAGAAAACAACCATTGAAATTTTGGGTTCGAGTGCAAACGAAACGGACATGAATATCGTTCGTGACCAATTAATGAAAAATGGTTTTGACGTAAAATTAAACACACAACCGGACTACGCAAGCTTCTCGGCTCAAAAAGAAGCTGGTAACTATGACCTAGCCATTTCAAGCTGGACGACTGTTACAGGTAACCCAGACTACGCAGTGCGTTCATTGTTCATCACTGATGGTGATTACAGTATCATGTCTGATCCAGAAGTGGATGCTTTAATCAATCAAGCTGCTGTAGAAACACCGGAAGAATACCAAGCAACCTATAAAGAGTTGGAAGATGTTTTGGTTACTGAAAAAGCATATATTGCACCACTTTACACATCCTTAAAAGCACAGGCTTATAACAAAGAAGTATTAAACGGTGACTCTATCCGTCTTTCGAAATCACGTGCATTCGCTTGGGAACCTGTTTCTTTCGTGGATGAAGCGAAAAATGAAACAGACACATTGATGCTGACACAAACAATGGGCGATCTTACTTCCCTAGATCCAATCAAAGGAAATGACGGTTCCATCAACCAATTAAATACAAACATGTATGTGCGTTTGGTTAACTTGACTGACGACGACAAAGTCGTTTCTGATGGTTCACTTTCATATAATCACGTTATCGCTGAAGGTAATTCTGAATTTTATTTCGTATTACGTGATGATATCAACTTTGCGGCTGTTGAAAATGGAGAAGCGGTTGATACTGGTTTGATGGTAAGTGGTGAAGATGTTATTTTCTCATTGGAACGCGCTAAAGATGCAAACTCTGTTCCAGATCACCGTACTTATTCTCTGCACGAACATATCGATACGGTAGAATTAGTATCTGATGTTACTGAATTGGAAGACGTTCAGTTATCTGATGGTTCAGGAAATGTTTTGGATGCATTGGAAGAAGGATTGGATGCGCCGATCTCTGATACAGTTGAAGCGGCAGAAGAAGTTAACAATGATGAAGGTTCATATCAAGTTGTTAAATTAACGACAACTGAGGCTTTCCCGCAAGTACTGAACTACTTGGCCCACCAATCAGCTGGTATTGTTTCAAAACAACAAGTTGAAAGTGTCAACACTTACGATATTGCGTCGTTCGACCCGGCAACTGATATTGCATATGGTGACCAACGTGCAGTTATCAATGGCGATAATCACTTGTATACAAGCGGCCCTTACATCATGACTTCAAAAGACGATTACGAAGCAACTTTCCAAGCAAACCCTGGCTACCGCCCAGAAACAGAAGAAACTGCTCAAATCAAAAACGTTACCGTTCGTTTCATAGCAGATGCTGACAGTGCTTTGTCCGCTCTACGTGCAGGCGAAATCCACTTGCTATATGGATTGAACGAAACTAAATATGAAATCGTTGAAGAAGATGAGTCTCTAGCATTGCAAAGCATGCCAAGTAACGGTGTAGCTTACATGCTGTTCAACACATCTGGACGAGAAGTTTCCGAAAGCGAAAACTTGCGTAAAGCAGTATTGTTCTCAATTAACCAAGAAGAAATCAACTCTGCTTACGACGGTAAAAAACTACCAGCATACTCAACAGTTTCTCCATTAGTGGATACTGGAAATGAGTTAGTGGCTGATCCAGCTAAAGTAGAAGAATTCTACGAAGCTTATCTAGCAGAATAACCTGAATTTAAAATGACTTAGTCGGTTTTTAAGCTGACTAAGTCATTTTTAATTTAAACAAAGTGACTTACTACCAAAAATGATGGAGCAATTCACTTTAAATAATTTTAAAGTGACTTACTGAAGAAAATTGCGATGTTAGTCATTTTAAATCCTTGATTATATGTAATAGGCTCCTCTTTTTTTATTGATAACCTTAAAATTTTCCTTCAAGACCCTGGAACAGTGTTGTTGGCTGACCGATGCCCCACAAAAACCCTGTAAAATCTTACTTGTTAATTTTATATCGGGAAACAATCTACAAAGCTATTCGGCTGCGTTTTGGATGGCGAGTGAGACTTTTTCTGAAGCCAAGCAATCGGAACAACTGTATTTTTTAGAATTGACAATTAAATCAAGAGACCCACATTGGACACAACGAAGACCTTTCTTTAAATCATGATATTCATAATCAGGAATGTTTTTCCTGAATACTTCAGGTTTCAAAGCCAACTTTTGGATAACCTCAGCGGCATCAATAATTTCTGTTGTTGGCTTGGGGAATTGTTTTATATATTCAATGTGCTCAGGAATCTGTGTAGGTAATATAAGAGCTTTCCCTCGTGGAGCGTTGAACAGTGTGAATTCTGAATGAACAAAAACAACAGCTGCTTTAACAGGTATGTGGCCAAAGCCCATTTCTTTCAATAGCTGTTTAAAATTATGCTTAGTTCTGGTTAATTGAATCAGGGGATTTGGGATTTCAAGTTTTTCACTTCTAGAAAAATATTCTTCATTGTATTCCCATTCAAAGCTATAATTCTTAACTTCGTAAATGAAGATGAATCCAGCAACACATACTAAATGGTCGACTTGGAACCTTTGACCGTTTTTTGGTTCAAGATATAAATCTGAAAGGGTAAAAAAACCTGACAATAAGGTTTGATAATTAATTTCTCCTAAATATCCTTTCATATTGATGGAAAGCTGTTTTTGTAGTTCAGTATTTGTTGCCATCCTCGCCGCCAATGATTCCAACAGCAACAATGTTTCTGATTTCTTCATCATATTTACCAACACCTCCTACATATATAAGCAAAAAATGCTTAAAAGCTTTTTTTAAAATAAAATATTATTGTGGCTACATATTGTGGTAGGTTTTATGGTATGATGCAACATGTTGTAATTCCTTGATGAATTAAGACAAAAAGGAAGGGATATGATGAGTGTGTTAGTTTTAGCGGGGATGATTGGTGCAGGAAAATCTACCTATACAAAAATGATTTCTAACAAGTTGGGAACGCAAGCTTTCTACGAAAGTGTTGACTACAATCCCATCCTTGATAAATTTTATGATGATCCAAAAAAATGGGCATTCAGCCTACAAATTTACTTCTTAAATGCACGTTTTAGAAGTATTAAAGATGCATTGGTGGACGATAACAACGTGTTGGATCGCTCCATTTATGAAGATGCATTATTCACCCATGTAAACCACCTGCAAGGTAACATTTCTATAGAAGAAATGGATATCTATAACGATTTGCTAGAAAATATGATGGAAGAACTACAAGGAATTCCGAAAAAAGCTCCGGACTTATTAATTTATTTAGATGGACCCTTTGAAATGATTTTGGAACGTATCCAAGAGCGTGGACGCGATTTCGAACAAATCAAGGACAATCCAGATTTATTAGCCTATTATCGTTTGTTGTTTGATAATTATGAGGCGTGGTTTGAAAATTATAATCACAGTGCGAAAATTAAAATAAGCATTGCTGATTACGATATTCTGAACTCCCAAGAGGACGCAGAGCGCGTGATGGAAGTAATCCAAAACGCCCTGATAGAAGCACGTTCTGAGTACGCGGTTAAAATTTAGTTTAATGCCTGATTCGATTGCCAAATCGAATCAGGCATTTTTCATCCTTAAGACTGATTTATCGAAAAACAATTTCTACTATAATGACTATGCATCAAAGAATTGAACGGAAAGGAAGATGCCTGATGCAAATGAGAGCGAAAAAGACACGTACCCCTGTTACCAAAGTGAAATCACTCGTCACTTCCTTGTTCGACACGAAAGTAAAACGACGCAGGAAATTGATGGTTCTGGGGATTATCCTCTATATAGTGAGTCCTGTTGACTTTATTCCGGATGTCATTCCAATGGCGGGATACGCGGATGATGTGCTCATCCCTATTCTATTGATGATTGCAGAAAAATTAATGTCTAGCGAAGATAACGAAGAACATGCAAAATAACTGCATGTTCTTTTTTTTTGTAAAAATGGTTATTTGGGCAGTTAATTGTTAAAATAGAAGCATCATAATTGAGAGGTGCATGTATGGCAATTAAACTGATCGCAGTGGATATGGATGGAACATTCTTGAATTCAGAGAAAACGTATGACCGTCCGCGTTTTGAAAAATTATTGGATCGCATGGATGAAAAAGGGATTCGATTTGTATGTGCAAGTGGAAATCAATTGCCTAAGCTCCAATACTATTTTAAAAATCTAGAAGACCGGATAACTTTTGTAGCAGAAAACGGTGCCTATGTCGTTCATGGTGATGAGGTTCTGCTTTCGGCAGTAATGGAAGAAGAAATGGTCCAAAAAGGAATTAGTGCGCTCCAATCATATAGTAATGTCCCATTTCTTTTGTGTGGGGTAAGAGGGAGTTATTTGCCTAAAGGAGCAGATCAAAAATACGCTGATATCTTCAAGGAGTATTATTTAAACATAGAAGAAGTGAAGGATTTACATGAAATTGAAGATGAAATCTTGAGTTTTACCACCGTATTCCAGGTTACCGAAGTACCGGACGTCCTGGAATATTTAGAAGAAAAAATAGGCGGTCACTTATCTGTTGTGGGTAGTGGTTTTGGATTTGTGGATATTCTTTTACCTGATATCAATAAAGGCCTGGGCATGAAAATGTTGCAAGAGAAATGGGGCATTACTGTGGATGAGTGTGCCGCCTTCGGAGACAGCCCCAACGATATTGAGATGCTTAAACAAGTCACTCACAGTTATGCTGTGGGAAATGCGGAGCCCTCTGTTAAAGCGGTGGCTACATATGAGATAGGGGACAATGACTCAACAAGTTTGTTGGACACTATTGAAGCCTTGTTGGCAGAATAAACAAAAACCAGCCCATTATGGCTGGTTTTTGTTTGGTTGACAAATTTAATTTTTGATGATAACGTGTATAAGTTAATTGATTGTCGTTAAAGACCTCCAATTGAATCAAACGTTTAAAATGGAGGTAGTAAATTGCAAGTTATATATTGAAATTGATATTAAAGAAAGGAAAGAAATCTTATTATAGCAAAAATAAAAAATGCCAATGATCCAATCTATGATTCAGCAGCATCCTATATTGGCGCTGCTACGCGTGCTTTGACAGAAGCCCATGCTGAACCGGCAAGGGTCAAGATATACCATAATGGGAGTATTTATTTAGACCTTCCTTTAACAAAAGGTAGGTTAGTCTGTCCTGTTCAAGTCAACACTGGGCTATGGCAAGTAGAAATATGGGGCAATTATAAGGAAGAATCTAATAAGTGTTTATTAACTTCTGAACCAATTCATCAAAAATAAACTGAGTAAGGCTAGGTGCCTTGCTCAGTTTATTTTATTTGTATAAGTGGAATCCTTGTGACCAGCTGATTTTTTCTGCAGCCGCTAGCGAGATGTTAAGGAAGCCGACTGCCTCCAGTTCACGAGCACGTTTTAATTTGCCGGCATCCAGGATATCTAAGCCTGAACCCTCTACTGCATCGATTAATTTTTCTTTGGCGGATTCACTATCGCCTGCTACCAGTACTCTCGGTTTAACGTTATCGCCCACGGTCTTATTTGCTAATACAGCCGCAAACGTGGTATTAAAAGCTTTCAATAGATGAGAATCAGGCAGTTCTTTTGCGATTTCAGCTGTGGCTGAACTATCTGCAGGCACAACTAAATCATCAAACGTATTAAAGTCCAAAGGGTTAGTGATGTCTACAATGATTTTTCCTGTTAACTCTGCTTTGTATTTTTTGATGATATCTTTTACAGAAGGGTAAGGTACTGCAAAAACAACAATATCTCCAAGCGGTTTCACTTCATCCTCACGCCCAATAAATTCTACCGAATTACCAGCGTCTTCAAACCGAGCTTTCAAAGCGGAACCCATATTTCCACTACCAAATATACTGATTTTGGACATCTTCAACCATTCCTTTCTCTTTATTGTAAACGCAACCAATACAATTGAAGTATAGGATTAGTCGATAAAAAAGTCAAAAATTACAAACTTTATATTCCTTTGCTTGACACCGTTCGATTACAAGTGTAAACTATTGGGTATAAACAAGTTTACACATGTAAACATAAAAGGGAAAGGATGCTTAATATGCAAACAGCACCAACACCTAAAATATCCGATGCTGAATGGGAAATCATGCGCGTCGTTTGGACCAATCAACCAGTGACCAGTCGGGAAATAACGCAAGTTTTAAGTGAAAAGATGGATTGGAAAGCAGCGACGATTAAAACTTTAATCGGGCGTTTGGTAGATAAAGGATTTGTTTCGACAGTAGCTGATGGCAAAAGATTTTTGTACTCTGCAGTGATTTCCGAAGAAGACAGCGTGCGTGAACTAACGAATACAGTGCTTGACCATGTCTGTGCAACAAAGGTCGGAAGCACCATCGCTGAATTAATCACAAATTCTTTATTAAGTAAAAATGACATAAAATTATTAGAAGAAGCACTTGCAGCTAAAGTAAATGACGCAGTCGATGTCATTCATTGTCAGTGCTTAAAAGGGCAGTGTAACTGTCACCATAACCACGAGGAGGGGCATGTTATATGAAACATGAATCATTATCAGTAGAAGGGATGTCTTGTGCGAGCTGCGCCCAAACTGTAGAAAAAGCCGCAAGTAAAGTGGCTGGTGTCAAAAATGCTTCCGTCAATCTAGCCACGGAAAAGCTTGATTTCGACACAGATAGCAATTTTGAAATTTCTAAAATAGAACAAGCTATTGCGGATGCGGGATATAAAGTGTTAAAACCCCTGCAAACAATGACCTTTGCTATTGAAGGGATGTCTTGCGCTAGTTGCGCACAAACGGTGGAAAATGCGACTTTAAAATTAGTAGGTGAAGGCAATGCTTCGGTGAACTTAGCTACCGAAAAAATGGTCGTTAATTATGATCCTGCATCAATCAGTATATCCGATATCACGAAAGCAGTTGCGGAGTCTGGTTACGAAGCGACCGAACAAGTGACATCCAATGAATCAGTAGATCTGGACCGCGAAAAGAAAGAAGCGCATATTAAAGAAATGTGGCGGAGATTTTGGATTTCGGCGGTATTCACAATTCCTTTGTTATATGTTTCGATGGGACATATGGTAGGGATGCCCCTTCCGTCTCTAATTGATCCCATGCATAACGCTTCAAATTTTGCTATCACACAATTGGTTCTAACCATCCCGGTAATGGTGCTGGGGGAAAAATTCTTTACGGGTGGTTTCCGAGCCCTTGCTAAAGGACATCCCAACATGGATTCCTTGGTTGCGTTAGGAACGAGTGCGGCTTTTATTTATAGCCTTTATGGAACATTTAAAATATTTATGGGCGAAACAAGTTTTGCCATGGAACTCTATTACGAATCAGCTGCAGTCATTTTAACTTTAATTACATTGGGAAAATATTTTGAAGCAGTATCGAAAGGTAAAACGTCAGAAGCGATTAAAAAATTGATGGGGCTTGCACCCAAGACAGCGCACGTCCTTCGTAATGATAAAGAAATCGAAATTCCAGTTGAGGCCGTTCAAGTTGATGATGTAATCGTCGTACGACCTGGTGAAAAATTACCTGTTGACGGGGTTGTGATCGAAGGCTTAACTGCCATAGATGAAGCAATGTTGACGGGAGAAAGTATGCCTGTTGAGAAGAAACCAGAGGATTCTGTCATTGGAGCGAGTATTAACAAGAATGGGACAATCCAATATCGCGCTACAAAAGTCGGGAAAGATACCGCCTTGGCGCAAATCATTAAGTTAGTCGAAGACGCGCAAGGTTCGAAAGCCCCAATTGCCAAATTAGCGGATAAAATTTCTGGAATCTTTGTTCCGATTGTTATTGTTTTAGCGGTTCTTTCCGGATTGGCCTGGTATTTCCTGGGACAAGAGTCATGGGTGTTCGCATTAACGATTACTATATCAGTGCTTGTTATTGCCTGTCCTTGTGCTTTGGGGTTGGCCACACCAACTGCTATTATGGTAGGAACAGGTAAAGGTGCTGAAAATGGCGTTTTGATAAAGAGTGGTGCTGCACTTGAAACGACCCATAGCATCCAAACGGTCGTCTTTGATAAAACTGGGACGATAACTGAAGGGAAACCGAAAGTAACAGATATTCTTGTAAATGAGATAGAAGAAAACGAATTGCTTCTTTTGGCGGCATCTGCTGAAAAAGGGTCTGAACATCCTTTGGGTGAAGCGATAGTAACAGCGGCTGAAGAAAAAGGGATGGTTTTATTGAAGGCCACCAATTTTGAAGCTTTACCGGGACACGGTATAAGTGTGGCAATTGAAGATAAAGCTCTACTGCTTGGAAATAAAAAACTAATGATGACCCATCATATTAATCTTTCTGAACTTGAAGAAGATTCAAATCGTTTAGCTGAAGAAGGTAAAACACCGATGTATATTGCCATGGATAACCGTTTGGTAGGGATTGTTGCAGTTGCAGATACGCTAAAAGAGAGCAGTGAAGCAGCCATTCGCAAACTCCAGAAAATGGGTATCGGAGTTGTCATGATGACTGGCGACAACAAACGGACTGCTGAAGCGATTGCTCGTCAAGTCGGCATCGATCGCGTACTAAGTGATGTGCTGCCGGAAGACAAAGCGAGTCAAGTTGAATTGTTACAAAAAGAAGGCAAAAAGGTAGCGATGGTTGGGGACGGTATTAATGACGCGCCGGCACTGGCACAAGCAGATATTGGAATCGCAATTGGAACAGGGACTGACGTGGCAATTGAATCGGCGGATATCGTATTGATGCATAGCGATTTAATGGATGTGCCAACGGCCATCGAGCTTAGTAAAGCAACCATCACCAATATAAGAGAAAACCTGTTTTGGGCTTTTGCCTATAATGTCTTGGGTATTCCAGTAGCAATGGGAATTCTCCATTTATTTGGTGGTCCGTTATTGAATCCGATGATTGCAGGTGCAGCGATGAGCTTTAGTTCTGTATCCGTTTTGTTAAATGCGTTAAGATTAAAGAGATTTAAACCATCAAATAGATAAAAGGGGAGAAAAATATATGAAACAAACAGTGTTAATAGAAGGAATGAAATGTGAAGGCTGCTCCAATACGGTTAGTCGCCTCTTTACAGCATTAGAAGGAGTGGACCGGGTTATCGTGGACCTCGAAGCTAAAATGGCCAATGTGGAAACAGAACGTGAAATTTCAAAGGAAGAGTACACAAAAGCTTTGTCCGAAACTAAATTCACAGTCGCCGAAATTCAATAATATTGCTTGCTGCTGACCATGTGTCAGCAGTTTTTTTGTGCCTGAAACATTAGAAGGGTATCGTATTAGCTATACAATTGACGGGTTATTAACAAATGTTTATTTGGTGAAGGTGTATATTGCACTATTTTCGTCCTTTTACACTTAAAAAAGCCTTATCATAATATTACAAAAAACAATTGTTTGTTGTAACATTCGTCACAATTGCCTTTTGTTTGTAATTAATGCTTACTTTTAATACAGAAGTGTTAAGGGGTATTAACAAAACGATGTTATTCCGCACAACCCTTTTTTTTCATGTTAGTATTACGAGGCTTAGAAGAAAAGACCCACTAAAGTCACTCGGTCAGAATCTACTGGACTCTTGCGGAAGATACGAGCAAGAAAAGAAAGGAAAGAAAATATAATATGAACTTTAAAAACAAATTATTTGTAGCAGGTGCATCAATCGCATTTTCAGGAATCTTGGCTTTTGCTAGCCCAACGGAAGCAAGTGCAGCAGAATGGAGCGCGCGTACAGCAAGCGAAATTAAAGAAGATATCCAAGAAAACGAAAACGGAAGTAAATATACTTTTGTATGGGGCGATACATTATCAGTGATCGCACAAGCAACAGAAATTTCATTAGACAAATTAGTAGAAGTTAACAATATTTCTAATGCAGACATGATTATCGTTGGAAATTCTATTCGTTTATCAGCTGACAATAAAGTTGTAACAGTTGGTGAAGGTACAGAACAAAAATCTTACGATGTAAGTTCTGAAGAAGAAGTTGTAGAAGTTGAAACACCAGTTGAGCATTACGAAGAAGTTGTAGAAGAAACAGCTCCAGTAGTGGAAACAGCTCCAGTGGAAGAAGTAGCTCCTGTAGAAGAAGTAGCTCCAGCTCAAGAAGCATCAACTGCTGGCTACCAAATTACAGTAGAAGCAACAGCTTACTCAACAAACCAACCGTCATTAAGTGATTTTACATATACAGGAATTAACCTACGTCAAAACCCTAACGTTGTTGCGGTTGACCCAAGTGTCATTCCTCTAGGATCTACAATTATCGTACCTGGTTACGGTACATTTATAGCAGGAGATACAGGTTCAGCTATCATCGGAAACCGTATCGATGTACATATTACAGACTTGAATGCAGCTCTTGCATTTGGTCGCCAAGGAATGACAATTACAGTTATTCCAGCATCATAATCCAAAATTTATTCCGGAAGCGAGAGCTTCCGGTTTTTTTTGTTTTGCGTTGAAGTTAATGAACACTCCCCCACTTAAATCCTGACGGATTTTGAAGTCGGGGTTTCTTTTTGTCTAAAGAGACGTTGCAGCGGGACTCGACAGTTGCCGAGAGGCTTCCCTTTGGGAAGTGGCTGTTTCTTCTCTCCACAAAAAGCAACGCAAACAGTTTTTACTGTTTGTGGGCGGTGACGCGCCATCTACTACTCCCTAACATGGTCGTAGATACTTTGTCTGTTCCGCGACTGCCCACGGCAGGAAGTTCCCGTACAGTGTCTTGCTGAGGATGTTCTTGGCTCCGTGAATGTCGCGGTGGCTGGTGTAGCCGCAGGCACAACGGACATTGCGACCGGTATGTTTCTTGCGGTTGTGGCAAACAGGACATGTTTGCGTACTGTAGGCTTCGTCCACCTTTTGGATGGCGATGCCGTTGGCTCTGGCTTTATACGTCAGGTAGCTCATCAGCTTGCCGAAGCTCCAATTGGACAGCTTTTGCGTCACTTTTTTTCGTTTCTTCCCTTTGGTGTTGCGTTCCACGCCTTCTACATCGCCAACGTAGACCGTCGAAACCTGCTGTGCGACGCACCAATCCACAAAGTTTTTGATTGTCTTATGCAGGGCATCCTGCAGCTGGCGGGCGCTCTTGGTGCGGACGAAGTTTTTGGCTTTTTGGTATTTCTTCCACTGGCGCGAGCCTTTCTTGCACTTCGACTGCAGCCGTTGCAGTTCAGCCAGCTTCTTGTTGCGCAATTGGTGGATACTGCGTGCCTTGCGTCCGCTAATCAGGACGGAAGAACCGTCTTCCGCAAAGGAAGCAATACTGTGGATTTCGCCCAAGTCAACAGAAGCCGCCTGCTGTTGCCCCAAGGGCGGATTTTCTATCCCATCGTCGTAAGTAACGGACAAATAATAATGGATGTCGTGGCATAGCTCCACTTCCTTGATGGTTTCGACAGGAATGCCGTCTAATCCGGATACCCGCAACTTCAGTGGCGGTTGTCTTTTGCCGTTGCGTCTTGCCTATCCACTTGCCGGTGGCAAGATGATGTGCCTTGGACTTCCGCAAGCACAGGTTCCACACTTCAGCGGAAGCTTTGTTGCAGGTATCCAATGCCGGTTTCAGCTTCGCTTGATTTCGAATCAACAATCGTTTTCCGTGGTACATAAACTTTCCTCCTTCTTTGATTATAAGGATATTATATAACATGCCTTCGTCTAAAGTAGATTTTCATTGACATAAATAGGAACTATCGTTCCCCATTGGGGAACCGAAATTCATCTCCCGCTTTCACTGGTGCCACGCACCGAAACGTTTAGAAGCGGGAGACTTCTTTCGGAACCCGTTAAATAAAATGCCAATTTGGCTTTATTAAACCATTTGGCCCAAAAATTCAGATTGAAATGGTCTGATAACGGTTAATTAAACCATTTGAAGCAAAAAAATAAAACGAAATGGTTTAATTCTCCATAATTAAACCATTTTAGTTAAAAATTAAGTCCCAAATGGTTTAATAGCTTCAACAAATCAGTTTGTCACATATACGCACAACGACAAAGTCGATTGTCAACCCATAAAAAAACAAGTTGACATGAAACGGTTAATTTTGTATGGTTAATACCACAAAGTAAAGAAACAGGTGATGAGATGTCTACGAAAGATGAAGTATTAGCTATTTTAGAACAAAGAAGAGTAGATAAAATATCCGGTCAAAAGATTGCGGATGAATTAGGCGTGAGTCGTACAGCAGTCTGGAAAGCCATTAATACCCTTAAAGCAGATGGGTATCTTATTAGTTCAACTACAAATGCTGGCTATAAATTGATTAATCCTTCCGATTCACTGAATACTGCAGCAATCAAGCCATTATTGGATCGAAAGCTGATTGTTGAAACGTACCAAACAATTGATTCTACCAATGCCGAAGCCAAACGTCGCTTAAACGACAATCCGCATGAAGATATCCTGATTTTGGCAGAGTCCCAAGAAAAAGGGCGGGGAAGACTTGGGCGGACATTTTATTCACCGTCCCGGAATGGCATCTATATGAGTCTGACATTGCACGATTTAAATCCGCAAAATGACGCAACCCTCGTAACTACGGCGGCAGCAGTGGCTGTTTGCCAAGCAATTGAAGAACTGACAGACTTAAAACCACAAATTAAATGGGTCAACGACATCTTTATCGATGGCAAAAAGATTTGCGGTATTCTGACTGAAGGGATTTTGAGTCTGGAGACCCAAACCATCCAATCAATCATTTTGGGTATCGGTCTGAATGTATTGGAAGATGAGAACCTACCGGCTGAACTACAACAAATAGTGGGGTCCTTGTTCAAAAAAGAGAGCCCGGTCAGCCGTAATCATTTAGCTGCCAGTATTATTAATCAATTTTTCCGCATCTATGAAACGATGGGAACGCGTGAATACTTGGATGAGTACCGCGAACGCTGTTTTGTTTTAGGCAGAAATGTTTCGTTCGTAAAAAATAATGAAACATACTCGGGCTTGGCCACAGGCATAGACGATACAGGTGCTCTGGAAATCCAACTGACTGATAATACCACCACAAAAATATCATATGGGGAAATAAGTATAAACTGGAGGAACGAATCATGACGCTTACCACACGTGAAATGACCAGAATCAGCATCATGGCTGCTTTAACTTTAGTCAGCAGTTTTATCTCTATTCCACTAGGTCCGGTGGCGATTACCTTACAAACACTATTTGTATTGCTTACGGGATTATTGTTCACGCCGAAACTGGCATTCTATACTCAGTTGTTAAATCTTATTCTGACCCTGTTAGTGCGAGGTCCGCAAATCGTTTTGGGTCCGAGCTTCGGTTTTTTAGTTGCTTTTATTGTTGTTGCGACCTTGATTGCGTGGTTAAAAGTGAACAAGAAGATACAAAGTGATACACTATTAGTGACTGTTGGAACAATTGTCAGCTACCTTATTGGCACACCGTACATGGCCTTTATTTTAAATGGTGTGATGGAATTAAACCTCAGCACAACGGAAGTGCTTTATTCCGGTATCATTATGTTTCTGCCGGGTGATGCACTAAAAGCCTTGCTTGCTGTTGTGGTCGTCAAAAGCGTCTCAAAAACCTTAGCTACTTATCCTTAGGAGGGTATATGATGTGTGGAAGATATGAACTGGATGCCACTAGAAAAGATTTATGGGAAAGATACCAAGTGACAGAATCAAAAGATGATTTCACAGCCCGCGAGGAAATATTTCCGACAAATATTTGTCCGGTTGTAATACCAGGACAAAGGATAGTCCAGTTGAAATGGGGTTTTACAGAAACATTCGCCAAAAGACCGCTCATTAACGCTCGCCAGGAAACTATACTGCAAAAACCTACTTTTCGTGAATCTTTTACGAGTGCCCGTTGCCTAGTTCCGGCTACTGCTTTTTTTGAATGGGAAAAAAAGGACGATACAAAAATCAAACGCCGTATCTCGATCAAAGGATTACCAATCTTTTCGTTAGCAGGCATTCGCAAGTCATATCCGCAATCTGATGGTTCTGTGCTTGAGACTTTTTCCATCCTTACAACCGATGCAACACCTTCTTTTTCTAAGATTCATGATCGTATGCCGGTTATCCTAAAACCGGAAAATGAAGCGTTGTATTTAAATCATGATGTTCCATCATCAGAAGTAAAATCACTTTTGACAACAGAGTCTCAGCTTAAACTGGAAGTTATTATCGATTAAACGAATCTCATTTAATTTTAACTTTGTAATTGACTTCTCATAAAAAGTGAGCTATGATTCAGGCATCATCAAAAAACAAAACAGTGAGGTTTTCACAATGACAAACAAAAATGCATGCCTAAACCAATCTAACTATTACTTTAGCTACTTTAGATAATGTTTGTACCCATTACCGGTGGATACAGACATAACAAACAATGTTTGTATCTATGGAGGCTAAAGTTAGTTTGCGTAAGCAACTGCCACATAGATGAAAATCTGAGTGGTGATTGCAAAAAAGGATGCATTTCTTTTTTACAATATGATTTTTATACCCCATTCAGATTATTACTATCTGGATGGGGTTTTATTTTTGTCAAATGTGTAAATAACACGACAACAGGAGGAAGTAAAAATGAATAAAAGTTGGTTAATCAAAGCAAGTTTATCGGTAGCAACGGCTCTAACATTGGTGGGTTGTGCTGAAGGTGAGACTGGAACGGGATCTTCAAATAACAATTCCGAGGAGGAAGTGAATTTAGGCATTTTGCAACTGATGGACCACGAGTCGTTAAATGCCTCACGTGAAGGATTCTTGGATGTGTTGGAAGAAGCAGGGTATGTGGAAGGCGAAAATTTAAACGTTGATTACCAGAATGCGCAATTGGACCAGTCTAATTTACAAACGATGTCTGAGCGATTATCAGGTAATAACGATTTGATTTTAGCTATCGCAACCCCAGCCGCAGTGTCGTTAGCGAACGTCGACCAGGAAACGCCAATTCTTTTTACTGCAATAACTGATCCTGTGGATGCGGATTTGGTGGCGAGTTTGGATGCTCCGGGTGGAAACTTATCGGGAACCACGGATGCTGGTCCAATCAAAGAACAAGTTGATTTATTAATGTCTGTGGCCAAAGATGCGACCCACATCGGGATTATCTACAACTCGAGTGAACCAAACTCGGTCATTCAAGGAGATGAAGCCACTGAGTTGTTAGAGGCGGCTGGGATGGAAGTGGTTTTGAAGACAGTTTCATCCACAAATGAAGTGCAACAGGCTATGGAGTCATTAGCAGGTGATGTTCAAGGTATTTATATTCCAACTGACAATACCTTGGCAAGTACAATGGGGACTGTAAAACAAGTTGCTGAAGCGAATCAATTACCAGTTGTGGCAGCATCTGCTGACCAAGTAGAAGCAGGTGGATTGGCAACTTATGGGATTGACTACTACGAATTAGGTCGTCAAACGGGCGAGATGGCATTGGAAATTATCGAAGATGGGGCTGATCCAGCAACAATGCCAGTCCAATCATCCAAAGCATTGAATTTGGTTGTTAATGAAGAAGTTGCGGAATCGTTGGGTATTGATCCAGAAACCATCACGCTTCCAGAATAATTAAAAATCTCATTGACTTTTAATCTAAAACCGTGTAACATACACTTATTAAATAAATGAATCGTGAGGGAATACAAAATGACACTACAGAAATCAATTCTTTTGCATACTAACTTTTTCTTTAGCTTCTTTAGATAGTGTTTGTAGACATCACTGATGGATACAAACACACAAACGTTGTTTGTATCTATGAGGCTAAAGTTAGTTCGCATGAGCAACTGCCCGTAGATGAAAATCTGAGTGGTGATTGCAAAAGGAATTAATTTCTTTTACATTTTGTATGTAGACCCATTCAGATTATTCGTTATCTGGATGGGTTTTTTGTATGTTTTTTTGAACCGCACATAATAAATAGGAGGAAATAAAAATGAAAAATTGGATGACTAAACTAGGCTTAACCATTGGAGCAGGACTATTGATGGCTGCATGTGGAAATGGTGAGACGGCGGGCGAGGAAGCAATCAACGTGGGTATTTTGCAATTGATGGATCATGAATCGCTGAATGCGTCGCGGGAAGGTTTCCTGGATGCATTGGAAGAAGCGGGTTATGTCGAGGGCGAAAACATTACAGTCGATTATCAAAATGCCCAAGGCGACCAATCCAACCTGCAGACCATGTCAGAGCGTTTGTCGGGTGAGAGTGATCTGATTTTGGCGATCGCGACGCCAGCCGCTGTCTCTTTGGCAAACATGGATGAAGAAACACCCATCCTTTTCACGGCCATAACCGACCCGGTGGATGCGGACTTGGTTGCGAGCCTGGATGCTCCGGGCAGTAATCTAACCGGAACAACGGATGCCGGTCCGATCGAAGAACAAGTCAAATTGTTGCTTTCGTTAATTCCAGAAGGAGGGAAAGTGGGAATCATCTATAATTCCAGCGAACCGAACTCGGTCATCCAGGGAGACCAAGCAACAGCAGTAATCGAAGCGGCCGGTTCAGAAGTCGTTTTGAAAACCGTGTCTTCCACAAATGAGGTTCAACAGGCGATGGAATCCTTGGCGGGCGACGTGGACGGAATCTACGTCCCGACAGACAACACACTTGCCAGCACCATGGCCACCGTTGCCGATGTTGCAAAGGCCAACAAAATCCCGGTCGTGACTGCCTTCTCCGAAAATGATTCTGTCAGCGGCTTGGCAACGTACGGTATCGATTACTATGAACTGGGTCGCCAGACAGGCGAGATGGCTCTTGAAATCCTGGAGAATGATGCAGATCCCGCATCCATGCCGGTTGAATCTTCCGACAACCTGAAATTGATCGTCAATGAGGAAATGGCTGAAGCAATCGGAATCGATCCCGCATCGATCGTTGTGCCCGAATAGTCGCAGCGGATGTTCGCTTCGCAATCCTGAACAAAAAGGCGGCCCCGGACCACTCTGGTTATTTTTGCACATTAGGATTATAATGGGGTGACGAAAACGATTTGGAGGAAAAAAATGAAGAAATGGATTAGCTTACTTTCTGTTTTAGCGTTATGGGGCTGTAACACAGAAAACCCATCAGATAAGAGCGAGCCACAAGAAACAGCAGAAAGCACAATGGAAAGCAGTTCCCAATCAGAAACCGTGGCTGAAGAAAGTGCTCCTGAACCGGAAGTACCGGAAGAGAAACGTATTTCTTTCGTCGGTGTAGGCGATAACTTGATTCATGACAATATCATCTGGGCCGCTGAGACACCGGAAGGCTCTTACGATTTTTCCCATATGTACGATAATATCGCGGCTGATGTGGAAAATGCCGATTTGGCTTTCCTGAACCAGGAAACGATTTTCGCGGGACCCGATTATCCTTATGCGGGTTATCCCTCCTTCAATACCCCGGAACAGTTGGGCCATAACATGGTGGATCTCGGTTTTGATTTGGTGAACGGTGCGACTAACCACACCCTGGACTTCGGTGCGGATGGGGCCACTTATGCCTTGAATTTTTGGGACCAGTTCGACGAAGTCCTTTATACCGGTGCATTCTTGACCGAAGAAGACAGCTATGTCATTCCGACAATTGAACGTGATGGGGTGACTTTCTCATTCCTCGCCTACACCTATGGCACGAACGGTATCGAGCCCGACACGGACTGGCGCATCAATTATTTCGATGAAGAAAAAATCCGTTACGACGTTGCCCAAGCCAAGGAAGTCAGTGACGTCGTGATTGTTTCCGCCCACTGGGGTGATGAGGATACAACCGAAGTGAACGAGTTCCAGCGCTACTATGGGCAACTGTTCGCGGATCTTGAGGTGGATGTCGTTATCGGGACTCACCCTCACGTTATCCAGCCGATCGAATGGTTGAAAGGTGAGAATGGCAATGACACATTGGTGGTTTGGTCTTTGGGGAACCTCCTCGCACATGCCCTGGCCGATAAAAACACACTCGGCGGTATGGTCTCTTTCGACTTCGTCGTAACGGAAGAAGGGACGACCATCGAAAATGTCCTTTTCCGTCCGACCGTTTCCCATTTCACCTACCATTACAATGATAACGGCCGTTTGAAGCGGAAGTTCAAGATTTATTACCTGGATGACTACACGGATGAGTTGGGAGCCGAGCATGGGCTGAACGAGTACGAAGGCATCGCGGTCTCGCCGGCTAATTACCAAGCCCAGGTCGATGCCGTCATCCCGAGCGAATATTTGATTCAATAGCAGTGAACATATGTATGCTTGTTTTGTTCATGAAATAACTAATTGAAAAACAACCTCTTCCTGAACCCTTGCTATTAAAGGATTCAGGGGGAGGTTGATTTTTTTATGGAAGAGGAAATAAGACAAACGAAAAAAAATGACGAATGTTTGTCAAAAATCTTGCGAATAGATGCCGGTACCGCTATAATGGTGGCGAGCAAAGATATATCTACCATAAATGTTTTCCAATTCCCCGGAGAACGATCGTTGCTCACCTACACAACCGGTAACAACACACACTTTTTCATCTCCTTTTTTCACACACACAGCAGGCCACCCGTTTTTCATGATGCCATAAACTGCCTTCATCTCTGTTCAATCGCCCCTACACAGGCAGCTTGAAGGGATGCTTCTTCACTTTATACCCCACACAAAGGAAACACACCCCATCCATAGGAGAAATCCATCCCTTTATGCTTATTTGTCTTGCGGAAATTTCCATAGCCACTTGTCAACAACTTTGGCAATTGTCTTTCCCGTATCCATGCATCAAGACGAAGGAGGAATGAAGATGGAAAATCGTATCCGATACCTGGACAAGGCGTTTGTTTGGCTGATGAGTATTGTCATGTTGGTACCGACCATCCTCGGTTTTGTCGGAAGCGTAACCAATTATGCAGAAGCATCGACCGGAAACGTTGTTGATTCAGTTCTATACGATGGCCCAGACGGCTCGGCAACCGTTCAAGCGTCATTGAACCCAGAAGGAACGCATGTGAATTGGACCGTGAACATGACCAAACATGCAATCGAGACCCCTACAGCAATGAAACTGGAGATTGATACGAATGGCGGCGGCCTTGGAGCCCCTTATGACATCAACACGAATTTGGCGGTCGCAAGCAAAGAAGGGATCGTTCAAATCCAAGGCAGCGGCCCTGCTTTGGAAGCGGAATCAAACACCATCACCTTCACGACCGATGTCACCGACACCAGCTTGAGCGAACTTTCCTTGCGGCTTTTGGCGGAAACGATGGGTGAGGATGTTTTTGGCAGCGTCACCATCCACACATCACCCTTGACACAAGTCTTTTCATTTGCCGCACCGGTTCCGATAGTGGAAGAACCAGCAGCAGTGGAAGAAGCCATCACCGAACCGCCTGCTCCTGTTGAAGAAACAGCGGAAGTGGTTGAAGCCGCGCCACCGCCAGTCGAGGAAGTGGTGGAAGAGGAGGCCCCTGAAGCCCCTGTTGTTGAAGATAAGGCGGAAGTCGAAGCGAGCCAGGACATGATCGCCCCGATGGCCTTGACCGAATATAATCCTGATAGCGGGACATTGGCTTTGGATGTCCAATTGACCGGATCTTCGATCAATACCCATACGGTACCGGTCCGATTGTGGACCTATGATGATTATGTCTACCTGGCTATCAAATCTACCCATCACCTGGATGGGGCGACATTGCGCGGTGAACCGTTGGAAATCTATATGGAACACGCGATTCTGGAACACATTGTCATCGATGGGACGGAATATGCGCCGGAAGAAGGTCTGCAAGGGAACACGAAGGATTCCCGTTTCACGATTTTCCGTATCTTGCGCTCCAGTCTGGGTGACTTCAACAATCCGGAGTATGCGTTCTATGTGGATGGTATCGGGAATGGGCATGATGTGGGCGGTACCTTCGTGGTCATCATCCCGATGGTCAAGGCGAACCTGACCAAGACCTGGAATGGTGGGCCGATGGAGCCGATTGAAATCGACCTGCTCAGAAACGATCTGGTGTATGAAACCTTTACATTACAACCAGAAGAGGGAACCAATACGGCGACCAAGAGTTGGGATGCACTCCCTTATACCGACGCCACCGGGGTTCCCTACATCTACGATGCCCAGGAACACGATCCGGGCGACGGTTACACGGTCGCATTCAGTTCCTCCTACGACAGTACGACCCTCACCTACACCTTTACCCTCGTAAACACCTACACTTCACCACTCATGGATATTCCGGTAGATAAAATATGGGACGATGCAGACAACCAGGACGGCAAACGTCCAGAGACCATTCTTGTCCAACTGCTTCAGGACGGGACCGAATACGGGGAGCCACTGGCCCTGACCGGACCGGAATGGACCAATACATTCGTGGATGTCCCGATGACGGACAATAACGGTGTCCCGTATGTCTACACCATTGAAGAGCTGACTTTCACGAACGGCTACACGGCGGAAATCGTCGCGGCCGAGGAGGGCGGCTTCACCATCACCAACAGTTACACACCTGAAACCACCAGTCTCTCCGGTTCGAAGATATGGGATGATGCCGACGATCAAGACGGCAAGCGTCCGGAATCGGTCATTGTGACGTTGTGGGCAGACGGGGAGGCAACAGCTCAGACTGACACAATCACTGCTCCGGATTGGGATTATGCCTTCACCGGCCTGCCGAAATACCGGGATCAAGGAATCGAAATCGTCTATACGGTGGTTGAATCCGCTGTTCCCGATTATGACGAGCCGGAGTATACGCAGACCGAATACGGTTATGACATCACCAACAGCTATACCCCGGAAACGATGGCGATTCCGGTAACCAAGTCCTGGAGCGACAATGATGACTATTGGGGACTGCGTCCAGCGGAAATAACGGTCAACTTGTACCAGGATGATCTTCTTTTCGACACGCTGACACTCACTGCCCTTGGGGATTGGGCCGGTACATTCGAGGGATTGCCCGTCTACCATGATCAAGGGACAGCACATGTGTACCGCGTCGAGGAAGTGCCGGTGGATAATTACGACAGCACCGTCGATGGTTACGACATCCACAACGAGCTGAAAGTGGGATCGCTGGAAATAACCAAAGTCGATAAATCCAATCCAATGGATCCGATTTTGTTGGACGGAGCCAAATTCCAGTTGCTGAATGACAAAGAAGAAGTTGTCGCCGAAGGAACGACCGTGGATGGCGTGTTGCTGTTGGATTACCTGCCGTATGGCACTTACACCTTGGTTGAAGTCGAAGCGCCGGATGGCTACCAATTACCCAACGGTACTTGGGAAATCACCATAGATGACGATGGTGAAAACGATCCGGATGTCAAAATCGAAATCGCCAACCGGATGATCCAGGTATTGCCGAACACGGGAGGTTCCGGAACCTTGCTGTTTACTGTCGTTGGCCTTTTCATGATGTTGGGTGCAGGTTTAACATTCAATCAATCTGGTAGCAACAGAAAGGGGAAAAATAAAATGAGCCGTTTATCCAAATTTATCGGGACGATCCTGATGGCGATGTTCGTCATGCTGGGGGCCCTGAAACCGATGACCGCTTCAGCTGTGGTCGAAAAACCGGAAGTCGCTGACCTGATTATCCATAAAATGCAATTCAATATGGAGGAGATACCCGGAATCGAAGACCATGACGGAACGGAATTGATGACGCCGCCAGGAAGCATGGGCTTGGACGGCATCACCTTCGATATCTATAAAGTGGCGGATGATGCAACGAGTACGGATACGCCTATGGGGGATCCGACCCGGTCCGGAACGACAGCAGGTGGCGGTCTCCTGACCTTCAACGATCTGCCGATGGGACGCTACTTGGTGGTTGAAAATACCGAAATGTTGCCGCACGGGGTCAACCACACCAGCCCGAGTTTCCTGGTGGATGTACCGATGACGAATCCGGATGGCGATGGCTGGCTGGATCCGGTCCATGTCTATCCGAAGAACCGTTTGATCCTGGCTACAGCCGACCTCTATAAATATTTCGAAGATCGGATGGCCAATCCTGATGTGACGGCCACATTCGGGCTTTACGATTCCGAGGATCATTTACTTGAAACGAAAACGGTTTCTTCCAACGATACAAGCGGCCGCATCATCTTCGACAATGGCGGCTTGGGGCTGGAAGTGGGAACCTACTACGTCCAGGAGATTTCGGTTGACGATCCTTACGGTCTGGATGCCACAAAGATTCCATTCACCGTAACCAATGGGGATCACGACGCTGACTTGACCGACGAATTGGTAACCATCCACTTGATGGCGGAAGACACGTTCGACAACTACATCATCACCGTTCCAGAAAAAATCAATACCGATGACGACGATGACGATTACTCTGCCGATTGGGGTGAAATCGTGAACTGGAACATCGATATCCGTATTCCGGCGAACATCGAAGACTATGAAATGTTCACATTCACCGATGAACTCGATTCCCGACTCGATTATGCCGGCGGATTCGAAATCCTGGTAGACGGTGTTCCGGTCGAGGGATTGGCTGATGTGACTCAACCTGCCATGACCGGCGGCGGAACACTGATCGTCGATTTCTACATCGGTGAACTGGCAAAATACGCTGGGGATGATTTGACGATTTCCTTTGACACGAAAATCAATGAAACGGCGCTGATGGGCGAGGAAATACCGAACAACTTCACCTTTGATTTCGATAACGGCTCTCAAATCGGGTCCAAGACGATGGAAATGCCTCCTTACACACAAACCGGTGGTGCGATGTTCGATAAAACATCAAGCGACACGGCAGTCACCGATTTGAGCGGGGCCGAATTCTGGGTTTACCGCATGAACGCAGAAACGAAAGAATACCTCCAAACAGACCGCTCGTGGAGTGCAGCGAATGCCGATCCGATGGAACTCGTGTCCGCTGCGGACGGAACTTTCGAAATAATGGGCTTGTCATTCGGAACATACTACCTGGAAGAACGTGTCGCCCTGCCGGGACACATGCTGCCGGGAACGGATTTCGAATTTGAAGTAAGTGCTGAAACGTACCATGGCGCACACGAATACGACGTTCTGAATAAACCGCAAATCAGACTACCGGAAACAGGCGGGATGGGTACGATCGCCTTTACACTTGCCGGACTCGGGTTGATGGCGGGAGCCGTCAAATTGTACAGGAAAGAAGGAAAAGAATAACAATTACAGGTGACAGATGAAGCGATTCATCTGTTCACCAAAGGGGCTATCTGGATAGCCCCTTTGGTGAACAGTCTCCCGGATGATGAATGAGGTGAGGAAATGAACAAACAGGCCCGCAAGAAATGGTTGCTTGGTTTAGTGTTCCTGGTAGGGTTGGGTATTTTCCTCTATCCCAACTTGAGTCAAATATACGCACAGATTTCCCAATACCAGATCATTTCCCAGTATAAACGCCAACAAGAAGAAATGGACGAGAAACTGAAAAACATCGAACTGGAAAAGCTGAATGACTACAATGAATCGTTGATGGAAAATGATATCACGTACGTTGACCCGTTTGAGGAAAACGAATTGCGGGCGGCAAGCCAGACGCCCGCCATCGATCAAAGGCTAGGGGAAACACTCGGTTACATCGCCATCCCGAAAATCGGGATCAATATCCCGATCTACCGGGGAACCACCGATTATATCCTGCAAAGGGGAATCGGGTTGCTGGAAAAGAGTTCCATGCCAGTAGGTGGCGAGGGAACCCATGCGGCCCTGACGGGCCACCGGGGTCTTCCGCAATCCAAATTATTCACGGACCTGGATGAAATGGCGGTCGGGGACATTTTTTACATCCATTCCGTGGCAGGGACACTGGCTTATGAAGTTGAAAAAGTGCAGACCGTTTTGCCGCATGAAACGGAATCTTTGAAAATTCAGGCCGGAAAAGATTTGGTAACCCTCATCACCTGTACCCCGTACATGATCAACACGCACCGCATCCTGGTGACCGGGGCGCGTGTGCCCTTTGTCCCCGCGCAAGAAGCGGAACCCCTGATGCCATCCGAACGTATTTTCACCACCGTGGAAGAAAATAAACCGATCGCCACCGTCATCGCGGCAGTCGTCTTGTCGCTGGTGTTGCTTGGAACCGTCATGTATTTGAAAACCAGGAAAAAGGCAGGTGGAAAGTCATGAAAAAGAACATTTACCTCATCCTGTTCATGGTAGGGGTCCTTATCATTGGCGTTCCCCAGTTACGCATATTCCTCAATGAAATGAAGATGGCGGAACAACTGCAGGCCTATGAGGAGAGGGTGGAGGTATATCCGGTTCAGGACCTCCACGTTTATACCGAGCAATTGGAAGCAGTCAATCAGCCTGATGCACCGAGCGAAACAACGACAGAGGGAAATCCGCCTCAAGAAGATGCAGGGAGTACAGATATAACCGATCCTTTTACGGTGGATGTGGCACCAGACGAATATCCTGTGACATCCGAGCTTTTTCCGGACGGTGTGATCGGCTATATCACGATACCGAAAATAGGTGAACAACTGTCTTTGTTTAATGGCGCCACCAATTACCATCTCTCTTTGGGGGCTGCGACGGTGTCCGGCACCTCACTTCCCGTGGGTGGGGAGAGTACCCATGCGGTCATCTCAGCCCACCGTGGCTATGCCGGTGCCAATTATTTCCGGTTCATCGACTTGCTTGTGCCAGGGGATAAAATCTTGGTTACCGTTTTGGACAAAGTGCTCACCTATGAAGTGACCGGCAGTCAAATTGTCGAAGCTAATGATGCCTCCAGCCTGGGGATAGAGCAGGGAAAGGATTTGCTGACACTGCTTTCCTGTCATCCTTACATGATCAATGACAAGCGGATATTGATTCATTCGAAACGTGTGGAAACGACCGAAATCCCTACCGTCATTGCATCGGCCCCCAATACGGGTCAGGCCAATGCCGAAGCACGCTCCCATACACCTGAATCGTCCGTGGTCCTGGCAGAAACAGAGCCCGAATCTGAAGGGATCCAGGCTTCCGACACTACCGCAGCAACCTCCCCGACCCAAGTAGTCCGGTCTCTGGTTTCGGTAACATTTAAATTCAACCATGCAACCCTGACCGGGGCGGTGAAAAGAAATGTCATCCTTAATCGCTTGATCGTATTGCTCAGCTTGGTTTCGTTGGGAGGTGCCATGATCCTCCTCGTCCGCAACATCATCAAAAAAGGTTAAAAATGAGAAACATATGCTTATTTCTTAAACAATTGACAGTCATTCTGTTTACTAAAAAATGAAACTCATGTAAAATAATTGTAAAGAGAAATAAGAAGCGGGTGAGAGTATGAATGCAGGAAAGATCCAAGCGTTGGGACACAAGGCATTGGCGTTGCATGAATCAGGGAAATTCGAATCTGCGGAAAAACTATTCCTCGAAGCTTTATATTTATTGGATGAAAAAGAAAACGAACTGTATCAGATGATTGTTTATGGACTGGGAATCAACTATGCCAAACAGGGAAATTACGAAGGTGCCAAGGGCTGTTTCGAAGAGGGCCGGTTGAATGCTCAAAAAGCGAATAATATTCCTCATGAATTGGAAATGCACCATCAACTTGTTGTGATTACCCGTGAATCAGCGGATTTCGAGGCAGCTGAAGTCCTGAGTGAAGAGGAAATCCGTTTTCGCAAGAAGCAAGCTCCCGATGATTTTGAAGGCTTGGCTGCCGCGTATTACGAAGCGGCTAGAATATACAAATTATCAGGAAAGAACAGCCATTTTGAAAAAGCGATAAAAGAAGCACACTTCTATGCTGAAAAAACAAGGCGGGGGTAAGTTTTTTCAGACCGTGTGAAAGATTGGATGGGACCAATCCTGAAGTTTGTTGAGAAGGGGAATGACGTATGGCGTTAAATGAGAAAGAATCCAGAGTGTTTGCATATATTAAGGAAGATCCATTTATTTCCCAACAGGCGTTGGCGGATAAGATTGGTTTATCGCGACCTGCTGTGGCGAATATCATATCGGGTTTGGTCAAGAGAGGGTACTTATTGGGAAAGGCCTATGTGGTCAATGAAACACGGCCTATCGTTTGCATTGGTGCGGCAGCGATCGACAGAAGGTTTTTCATCCAGGATGAATTGATCAAACGGGCATCAAAAAACGTGACATCCGAAACCACTTGCGGCGGGGTGGCTTTGAGCATTGCGGAAAACCTGGGCAGGTTACAAGAGGACGTCGTATTGTTGAGCTTGGTGGGTGATGACCGCGAAGCGGAAGCGATAAAGGATTTCATGCGTCCATTTGCCAAGGTGAACGAAATCGAGACGATTCCAGGTCAAGCAACTGGGGCGTATACGGAAGTGGTCAATGGTGATGGTGAAGTTTCGTTGGCGCTATCGGAAATGGATATCTACGATAAAATGACGCCGAATTGGCTGATCAAGCGTCTCTCCTTGTTGAAACAGGCGAAGGCCATTGTCATCGACACCAACTTACCCAAGAACACCACCGAAGCTGTCATCGATTTCGCCATGAAGAATAAAACACCGCTCTCGCTTGTGACGGCATCCGTTTTGAAAACACATAATATTCCGGATGATTTGAGGGGTGTCCATTTATTTGTGACGAGTCGGGAAGATGCCGAGATATTCTTTGATATGAAGATTGATACCGATGAGCAAGTGGTCGAGGCCATTCACCGCTTTTTGGATATGGGTGTGGAACATGTCATCATTTCCGACCGCAGCCGCAGCATCGATTACGGAAGCAATAAGCACGGCTTGATCCGGTTCGACCTTGACAACAAGGAGTCGAAACATTATGTCTGGGGAACGCATGAAGCCCTGATTTCGGGAATCGTCTACCGCTATCTTCACACCAAGAACTTGGTGGATGTGTTGACTACAGGAATTGTCAATGCGGCAATGACAGCTGCTTCCATCAAGAAAGTTCGGGAGGACTTGAACCAGGCTACCCTTGAGAAAGACATCAAGGCATTTGGTGAAATTGAATTCAAAAAATTGGAACCATAATTCCTTTCACTTTCGGCAATTTTCTTGTACAATATCAGTGTAGGAAGCGTTTCCATTTTGGTTCTTGGAAGGAGATTGATTTATCATGGTCCGTAATTATAAGAATATCATGGTTCCCGTTGATGGCTCCGAGCCATCCATTCAAGCCTTCAAAAAGGCCGTCCATATTGCCAAGCGGAATGGTGCAAATCTATACTTGGTGACGGTCGTTGATAAAGTGGACAATCCAGAAGAAGCGGAACAAATCGAACGTGATCGCGAAGGTTTCTTTGCAGCCTTGGAAGCTTATGCCAAACATGAAAATCAACACGTGGAAAGAAAGGTCAAATTCGGCAATGCCAAGAAATTGATTGCGGAAGAACTCGTCAAGGATTGGAATATTGACTTGATCATCATGGGCGCAACCGGAAAAGGGAATATTGCCAAAATGGTGCTTGGCTCCATCACAAAACATGTGACCAAACACGCCCGTTGCGATGTCTTGATTGCACGCTGATCCTTATAATGAATCACCCCTCCACGCCATGTGAACGGCTGTGGAGGGGTGATTTTTCATTTTACCAAATAGCGTCGTAAAGCCCCTTGCTTTAGCTATGGGGATATAAGATGTGCTTTTAGGTGTATTATAAAGGCAGATGATGTATAATACGCATAGGGAAAATAAAAACTACAAATCAAACAATAACATCACTTATTCTTGCACCTATCATGTGGTCTGGTGTCCAAAGTATCGGCGAAAGGTCCTTGTCGGACCAATAGCGGCACGCTTAAAGGAGCTGATTGAGGAAACGTGTGTTGCCTTATCCGTCGAAATTCTTGAAATGGAAATCATGCCGGACCACGTGCACCTCCTTTTGGACGTGGACCCGCAATTCGGGGTCCACAAAGCAGTGAAGCGCATCAAAGGGGCATCTTCCCGCGTGCTCAGACAGGAATTTAAGGAATTAACGACAAAATTGCCAACCCTTTGGACGAACAGCTGCTTCGTTTCCACCGTGGGTGGCGCACCACTCGAAACGATTAAACAATACATCCAAAGCCAAAAGACCTCACAACGCCAGTAAGCACGAAAACCAAGCCCATCAGAAAGGAGGGACACCCATGGCAAGAAGCAAAACACCCTCGTTCGTGGTAGAGCTACGGCTTGTCACGCACCAAAACGAGCAAGCCGTCTTGGACAAGCGGTTCACCATCGCGGAACGCCTCTACAACAAGGTCCTGCACCATGCGCGGACACAACTGACTGAACTGTACAAGAACCGCCGCTACCAAGCGGTGTTGGCCGAGCGCCGCCAAGCCATCCAAGCGAAGGACAAGAAGCGCGAGACGGCGTGCAACAAGGAGCTTCGGGACATCCAAAAGATGTTTGGTCTAACGGAGTACGCACTCCACTCCCGTATCGGTCGGATGCGTCCTGCCTATGAGAAGCACATCGACAGCTTCACCGCCCAAAAAATCGCTTCTACGGTCTGGGTCAGCGTGTCCTCCCTCCTGTATGGCAAGGGCAGGCAGGTCCGTTTCAAGAAATTCGGCCAATTGGACTCCGTGGAGGGCAAAACGAACGGCTCCGGCATCCGCTTCAAGGGCGACCGTGTGGAATGGAACAAGCTGGTCCTGCCCGTCAAAATACGGGAGAACGACCTGTTCGTACAGGAATCCCTCGCCCTGCATCGGGTGAAGTACTGCCGCCTCGTGCGTCGGGCCTTCAAGGGCGGCAACCGCTACTTCCTGCAATTGGTCCTGGAAGGCACACCGCCGGTGAAACGCAACAACGACACCGGCATGCCCCGCCGCCAGCCCGCACCGGATGCGCAAGCGGGCGTGGACATCGGCACCTCCACCGTTGCGGTGGCGGGAGTGGACGGCGTCCTCCTGAAGGAACTGTTCCCGGAAGCACGGTCCTACGACCGCGCCATCCGCCTGCTGCAACGTAAGCTCGACCGCAGCCGGCGGGCAACCAACCCCGCCAACTTCAACCCGGACGGCACCGCCAAGCGCGGGGTCAAACTGACCTGGGTGCGCAGCAACAACTACCTGAAAAACCTGTTCCGATTGAAAGACCTCTACCGCAAGCGGGCGGCGGCATTGAAGATGGCGCACAACAAGACCGCCAACGCCATCCTGGCGATGGGCAATCGGGTCTATGTGGAACGGATGGATTTCCGGGCGCTGATGAAGCGCGCCAAGGAGACCACCGTCAACAAGGACGGGCGCATGAACCCTAAAAAACGCTACGGCACCTCCATCGGCTACCATGCCCCCGGCATGCTGGTCGCCATCCTGAAACAAAAAGCCCCCCAAGAAGGGGGCGCCGTGCACGAAGTGGACACCGTCACCTTCCGTGCCAGCCAATACAACCATGTCGCTGACACCTATATCAAGAAGACCCGCGCCGAACGCACGACCCTCGTGGGTGGACGACGGGTCCAGCGGGACCTGTACAGTGCGTTCCTGCTCCGGAACAGCCAGCCATCCCTGAAAGAAACCGACCGAGCCGGCTGCATCGCCACCTTCGCCACCTTCCTGACGCACCACGACACCTGCATCCAGACACTCCGCCAAGCAACAACACGCCAGTCCCGCAACTTCGGGCTGCCGGACTTCCAGTTTGCATAGCAACTAAAAGACCGAAACAACCAACAGGTTCAGCTGCGAGCCTTCAACGCCAATGGTGCCACCGGGTGCCTTGTTGAGAAAGTCCACGGGCTTTTGGGGATAGAACGGGAATAGAAAAACGACATCCACACTTTTGTGAGGACGTCGCCAGTACGGTCCGTGACGCCCCAACTGCCCTTGGAACCCCCTGGATTTATCCATGGGGAGCAGTCAGAGCTAGACCACAATTTCCGCATGGCTTCCTGATGCGGAATGGGTCACCTTGATATGGGCGGGTATCCGGGCCTTCAATTCGTCCACATGGGAGATAATGCCCACCATCCGGCCGTTGGCGTTCAACTCTGACAATGTCTGGATGGCTTGTTCCAGCGATTCGGGATCGAGCGTCCCAAAACCTTCATCGATAAAGAGCGTATCGATTTGAATACCACCGCTTTGTTGCTGCATGACATCACTCAACCCCAAAGCCAACGCCAAGGATGCCTTGAAACTTTCTCCTCCGGAAAGGGTTTTGACGCTGCGCATTTGGCCGGTATAGTGGTCGAAGACATCCAGTTCCAGGCCTTTCGCGCCGGCACCTTTTGCCTCTCTTTCTGAACGGAGCAGCAAGTAACGGTTATCGGTCATTTGCGTCAAGCGCTTGTTTGCCGCTTGGACGATCTCGTCATAATAAATGGCCAGCACATAACGCTCGAAAGAAAGGCGGCCGGTTTCGCTCGACTGGCCATTGGCTATTTCGGAGATGCGCTTCATGCGGCCGAATTCTTGCAGGAGTGCTTTTCCACGCTCATAGGTTGTGCTGATGTTTTCCAGCCCACTTTCAATGCTTTGGATATGGTTGGAAAGCCGTTTGCTTTCCTGGGCCAGTTTCTCCCCCCTTACCTCCAAGCTGTCGATTGTGGCCAGCACCGTAGCGACAGCGAGGTTTTCCGGGAATGCGGCTACGAGTTTCTCTTGGTCCCGCAAATTCCGGGCGGTGACTTTGACCTCGTCCTGGTAGTTGCCCAAGTCATTTTTGGCTGCTTCGACCTGGGCGCGCGGCATCAGTTGCGCTTCAAAATCATCCGACAACTGCGCAGCGGCCAATTTCCCATGATAACTCTCTCTGGCTTCGGCGATGCGCGTCAGGGCGGAGGCGATCTGATTTTCCAGCGAACCTTGGGTAGTCGCCAGGACAGCGATTTCCTTCTCCAATGCGGTTATTTCTTGCTGCACCAAAGGATAATCTTTTTCTGTCGCTTCGATTTTTTCCGCCAACGAATCATGATCGGCTTTCACTTTGCTTTGCGTCAGCCCTTTTACAAGGGCAAGCTGTTCCTGCAGAGTTGCATTCTCGTCACGCAGCTGTTGTTCCCGTGTCTGCATGAGCGTTTCCAATTCTTTCTGGCGCAAGTGCGTATTTTTTTCCTGTTCCTGGATGGCTTCCAGTAGCTGATTACGCTGTTCCTGCTGGTCAGCGATTTTTTGCAGCGCCGCAATCTGCGTTTCCGATTCCAATAGTTGTGCCAGCGTGTCGGATAGGCGTTTTTTTGCTTTTTCAAAATGGACGGAGCAGTCTTCCCGGTTGAAGCCAAGCAGCTTTTCCAGGTCCTCCAGCTGCTTGTTGATATTGCCGACGCGTTCGGCCGCCTGCGAGTGGAGCCTGTCGGCTTCACTCGTTTTATCCTGAATGGCTTCAAGTTCCTCCTCGGTCGGCGCTTCTGCCAGCAAAGGGGCGGGGAGGGGATGGTCCAGCGAGCCGCATACCGGACAAGCGGAACCGTCTTCAAGGCCATTTGCCAATAGTCCTGCCATGTTTTGATTGAACAAACGTGTGGCCTGCACCGATACTTGGTGCTGCGTTTCGGCTTTTGCTTGCGCCTCCATGAATGCGGCCCGTGCTTCTCGGTGCATTTCCACCAGCTTCTGCATGGCCGTCAGTTCTTTCAATTGCACATCAAGTCCCGCTTGATAGTGTTTCAGCTCATGGACCGCATCTTTTTTGGTTCCCACATCAACTCGGGCCGTTTGACTTTCCTTCAACTGGGTCGATGCGACTGTTTTTTCTTCTATCAGTTGTTCCGCCTTGGTGGCGAGGTCAGAGTATTCTTCTTGAGCTTCCGCCTGGACCTTTTCCAGTACACGCACGTTTTGCTCCAGCTTCCCGATCAAAGCGAATGTCTCGACTTGTTTATCGAGCTCTTTCAAGTCTTGACGCCATAAGGGAAGGTTTTGATGGGCGGCGGCCAAAGTCAGGAAATTCACGCGCTCTTCTTCCAAGACAGCCCCGGTTTCGGCGAACTGTTCTTTTTTGTTTTTCAGTTCACTTTCCAGCTCGTCTCTGGTCTGCACTTCCTTCTGGAGGATCCGTTTTGCTTCCAGGCAGGTTTGGGCTTTTTCGTATTGGATGATTTGTTTTTCCAAAACGTCAAAGTGCTTTTTTTGTTCCGCCAATTCCGCCTCGCGTTGGACAAGGATTTCCAATTTTTGCAACTGCGCTAATTGGTTCCCGGCTTTTGTCAGCTCCAGTGCTTGTTCTTTTTGCTGCGCGGTAATCCCGGCGGCCAGCTGCAGGTAATCAGCCTGCAATTCCCGTAACCGCTCGAGGACAGCCTCGGTATCTTCTTCCTCCTGGCTTTTCTGCAAAGATTCATCTTCCAATCTTGACAAATAAGTGAATGACGCCCGCAGTTCTGTACGGTTTCCCTCGACTTCCTTGTTCAATCGGGAGACTTGTTTTTTCAGGTTGTCCTGGAATGTCAGGATGACTTCCGTCCCGAAAATGTTCCGGAAAATCGCTTCCTTGTCTTTGCTGTCCGATTCCAGCAACCGTTTGAACTCGCCTTGCGGGAGCATCACGATTTGCTTGAATTGGTCATAAGTCAACGCCAGCAGTTGGGCGATTTCCTTGTTGGCATCCATGATTTTGGTCGTTACCTGGCCGTCATGGTGGAAGGCGACGGAAGAACTGTGGGAAATGATGCCGCGCTTGCCGGGACCTTTTTGCTCGGGTCTGCGTTCGATGTAGTATTCCTTCCCGTTCACCTCGAAAGTAAAAGCGACTTGGCAAAGATCTTCGTCCGTGGCGAAGTCTGATTTGAAAGAATCCTTGTTGCGGCTGGCACCGCTGGCATCATCGTAGAGCGCGTAGGCGATGGCATCGAAAATGGTTGTTTTACCGGAGCCGGTCGGTCCGCTGATCAAGAACAAGGATTGGTTGTTGAACTCGGTGAAGTCCAGGACCGTACGTTCTTTATACGGTCCAAAAGCGGTCATTTCCAATCTAATGGGTCTCATGGGTGCTCCTTTCCGCCAGCTGGAATTCTTGGCTGATGAATTTTCGCGCTTCCGGGGAGAGCGTCGTGTTTGTGGCATCTTCATAGAAATCGGTAAACAGATCAGGCAGTTTCTTGGCTTTCAGATCGGCTTGGGTGAGCGCGATGCTCGAAACCGCGTTGGCTTGACGATTACAATATTCCAAGCCCATCGCATTCGGGAATTTCTTGCGCAACTGATTCATCGGATCGAAAACAATTTCCTGGTCCAACAGCTCGAAGAAGACATAGTCGTTTGAACGTTGGCCGAGCAACTCGGCAAATGTGCCGCGCAGTATTTTCATATCGCGCAAAGGTTCCATATGCAGGGGCGTCAAGGAAACCTTTCCTTTCTCCAGATCGACGAGGGTGGCTTGCTTCCTGTGGTCTGCTTCGGATTTGGAATACTTGAGCAGGGAACCGCTGTAGCGGATATGGTCCTCTTTGACCTTTTGCGGTTTGTGGAGATGTCCCAGAGCGACGTAATCGAATCCCTCCAGTAAACCGACCGGGACGTATTCGGCTGTCCCGATGCTGAGCGGTCTTTCCGAAGCGGATGTTTCAACGGATTCGACGTTACCGTTGATGACGTAACCATGGGCGACCAGGACGTTGATTTCGGCCGGATTCCATTCGGCCTTGATTGCCTCGATTTGGTACCGCGCGACATCCTCCATCGTCCGGATTTCCGGTTGCTGCATTTTTTCGCGAACGAAAGCGGGATCGGCGAAAGGCACCAAATAGAAATTGGCATCACCGATGGTGACTCTCCGTGTCTTTTCCTTGAGGGTCCCCTCGATATGGAGATTGTTTTGGGTGAATAGGCGGGAACCGTATTCGAGGCGCTCGCTGCTGTCATGGTTCCCGGAAATGGCCAGCACCGGAACACCGAGTTCCTTCACGATCCGGGTCAGGATTTCGTCCGCCAAGGCCACTGCCTCTTTGGGCGGAAGTGAACGGTCATAGAGGTCACCCGCCATGACGACGGCATCGACAGATAAAGTTTTCACTTGTTCAATCAGTTTGTTCAGCAGATAGCGTTGGTCTTCGATCATCGAGAAGTCGTTGACGATTTTACCCAAATGCCAATCGGCAGTATGCAATAGTCGCACTTGCCTTCCTCCTTTATGTTAAAATGTAGTCAGTACTTTTCATTCATTATATCAAACGTTTGTTCGGAAAAGGAGGATTTTTGATGGATTTAGGTCTGAAAGGAAAAAATGCATTGATTATCGCATCCAGCCAAGGGCTCGGAAAAGCCGTTGCCGCTGAGCTGGTGAAAGAAGGGGCCAATGTCATGTTGACGAGCCGGAGCGAGGATACCCTGCGCGATGTGCAAGCTGAACTTGAATTGCTGGGTGACGGGAGGGTGACCTATTATCCTTGTGATATCACCAAACCGGAAGACATCAAGGCACTCGTTTCGGAAACACGGAAACGTTTGGGTACCATCAACATTTTATTGAACAATGCCGGTGGTCCGCCAAGCGGGGTTTTCGATGACTTCGACGATGAAGCCTGGCAACAAGCGTTCGAACTGAATTTATTGAGTTACATCCGGGTCATCCGGGAAGTGTTGCCTGATTTGCGCAAACACGGCGGAAGAATCGTCAATGTCGCCTCCATTTCGGTGAAAATGCCGATGACGAACCTGATTTTATCGAACACATTCCGGAACGGGATTGTCGGGTTATCGAAATCCCTGGCCGAGGAACTGGGACCGGATAACATCTTGGTCAATGTTGCCGCTCCCGGGACGATCGGGACAGGCAGGATCGAGCAGTTGAATCGTGACAATGCCGAGAAAAAAGGCGTTTCTGTTGAAGAGGTTGAAAAGGAAACGACCGCCAAAATCCCGCTGGGACGCATGGGGAGACCGGAGGAGTTTGGTAAAGCGGTCGCGTTTTTACTTTCCGATGCGAACACGTACATCACCGGATCGACGCTCCTCGTTGATGGCGGCATGGCAAAAGTAATCAGTTAAAAATGAAAAGGTGAAGGAAGCAACTATGAGTGGATTAAAATATCGCAACAGACACGTCGTTCAAACCTATGAATGTGATGTCCAAAAAGAGATGACGCTACCGGCATTGATCAACGCCATGGTGGAAACATCCGGATTACAAAGCCATGCACTGGGAAACACGAATGAATTCATGAACGATCTCGGCTTGGCCTGGATCATCATCCAGTATGACATAACGATAAACCGCATGCCGACCCGTAGGGAGGAAATCACGCTGGAAACAGAGGCTTTGAGCTATAACCGCTTCTTTACCTACCGTGCATTCAGGGCTTTTGATGAGGCGGAAAACTTGTTGGCGGAGGCCATCACGACATTCGGGGTGATGGCAGTGGAAACCCGTAAACTGACAACCGTTACCCAAGAATTGGTGGCACCGTACCAGGCAGAAGAAATCAGGACGATGCGGCGTTCACCGAAAATACAGCCGGTTAACCCTGAAAAGGCCACCAGTATGCCATTCCGGGTACGTTATTTGGATATCGATGGTAATATGCACGTGAATAATGCCAAGTATTTTGACTGGATCATCAATTCGGTCGATGTGGACATTTTGCGGAACTACAAAATGAAATCCATTTCCATCAAGTATGAGAAGGAAGTCGGCTATGGAAATGTCATTGAGAGCCGTGTGTCCTTCGAGGAAATGGAAGATGGCGCACTCCGCACCGCCCATGTAATCGAAAATGGCGGCGGCAATGCCTGTGTTGCGAATATCTTCTGGGAAAAAAGATAAGGATAAAAGAAGGATCAAGTATTTTGATGAGTCAGAGAGAAGGATTTAGTTGTTGGAAAGAGTAAAAGAAATAGTGTCAAGGGATCGAAGGATTGCTTATGCTGCTAAAGGGATTGTAGTTGGGACCATAGCAGGGGTAACGGTCAGTTTATTCCGTCTGGGGATTGAAAAGCTTTTGGAAACGATAGTGGAACGCTATCACTATTTCCATGAAAGTCCGCCTGCTTTAATCGGATGGATAGTGCTATCGGTTTTGGTGGCGTTTTTCCTTGGTAAATTGATCAAAAGCGAGCCCGACATAAAAGGGAGCGGCATTCCTCAAGTGGAAGGGCAGGTTCAGGGGTTGATGACACTTGAATGGTGGCCGGTTCTTTGGAAAAAGTTTGTGGCGGAATTTTGGCGATCGGATCAGGTTTGTTCTTGGGAAGAGAAGGTCCATCCATCCAGTTGGGTGCCATGGTGGGCCGGGGGGTCAGTGACATTTCCGGCGGGGACGAAATTTCCGATAAAATCTTGATTTCCAGCGGTGCCGGGGCGGGGTTGGCGGCAGCATTCAACGCCCCAGTCGCCGGGCTCATGTTTGTGTTGGAGGAAATCCATCACAATTTCTCGCCACTCATCGCCTTGACGACGTTCATTGCGACGGTCACCGCCAATTTTGTTTCACTGAATGTATTTGGATTAACACCGGCACTCGATATCGGAGCCATCACCTCATTACCGGTGAAATATTACGGGGCGGTAGTATTACTGGGCGTCTTGTTGGCAGTTGCCGGGTGGGGCTACAGCCGTGTGCTTTTGTCTGTATCTGATTGGTATAGCAAATTGTCCTTTTTTCCGAGTCATTTATACGGACTTATCCCTTTCTTAGCCGTCATTCCGATTGGATGGTTCCTGCCCCATCTCATAGGTGGGGGCAGTGGCATTGTCCTGAACTTGGAACAATGGCACCTTTCGTTGGGTGTCCTGATCGGGTTATTTATTTTACTGGTGATCACGGACGAGGGATTGTTGAAATCCGTACAAGAGGAATTGCAGCGGTTGAATTAAGCCAAAAAAGCAGGAAACAGCATGTTGTGATATGCTGTTTCCTGCTTTATTTTTATTCGTACAATGCAGCCACACGTGCCTGCACATTCTTGTCTTCCAGGAATTCTTCGTAGGTGGTATCCATACGGTCCACCACACCATTGGCACTTACTTCAATAATGCGGTTTGCAGTTGTATTGATAAACTCGTGGTCATGAGATGAGAACAACAAAGCGCCTTTAAATGCAATCATACCATCGTTCAAAGCAGTGATTGATTCCAAGTCCAAATGGTTTGTTGGATCATCCAAAATTAGAACGTTTGCTTTGGAGAACATCATTTTAGAAAGGATAACCCGGACTTTTTCGCCCCCGGATAATACAGATACTTTCTTCATAACGTCGTCACCAGTAAAGAGCATACGACCCAAGAAACTACGCAAGAAAGTATTATCGTCTTCTTCTGGACCAGCAAATTGACGTAACCATTCCAGAATGTTGATGTCTGGATTTGGGAACTCGCTTGAGTGGTCTTTAGGCAAGTAGCTACGTGAAGTTGTAACACCCCATTTGAAAGTACCAGCATCTGGTTCCATTTCACCCATCAAAATACGGAATAGGGTAGTTGTTGCAATATCACGACGACTTGTAATAGCCACTTTATCTTCACGGTTCAATGTGAAACTAATGTTATCCAATACTTTCACACCATCGATAGACTTAGATAGACCATCAACAATCAATAAATCATTTCCAATTTCACGTTCCGGTGAGAAACCAACGAATGGATATTTACGTGAAGATGGTTGAATATCATCCAAGGTAATTTTATCCAACATTTTCTTACGGGACGTTGCTTGTTTCGATTTAGAAGCATTCGCACTAAAGCGGGCGATAAAATCTTGTAATTCCTTGATTTTTTCTTCTTTTTTAGAGTTTTGGTCTGCTGCCAGTTTAGAAGCTAATTGACTGGACTGCAACCAGAAGTCGTAGTTACCAACATAAAGTTGGATTTTACCGAAGTCAACGTCTGCCATATGTGTACAAACCGTATTCAAGAAGTGACGGTCATGGGATACAACAATAACAGTGTTAGGGAAGTTAATTAAAAACTCAGATAACCAATCAATTGATTGCTTATCCAAACCGTTAGTAGGCTCATCCAGAAGTAAAACGTCTGGTTGACCGAACAAAGCTTGTGCTAAAAGAACCTTAACTTTTTGTGGTTCAATCAGTTCGCTCATATTTTTGTAATGCAAATCTTCGGAAATTCCTAAACCTTGCAACAAGCTCGCAGCATCTGCTTCAGCTTCCCAACCATTTAGTTCCGCAAATTCACCTTCAAGTTCACCAGCACGAATGCCATCTTCATCAGTAAATTCTTCCTTCATATAAATAGCGTCTTTTTCTTGACGTACTGCATAAAGGCGTTTATTACCCATGATAACGGTGTCGAGTACTTGTTTGTCTTCAAAACCAAAGTGATCTTGATTCAAAACAGATAAACGTTCATTTGGATCTAGAATAACGTCACCGGTTGAAGGTTGAATTTCACCAGAAAGAATCTTTAAGAAAGTGGATTTTCCAGCACCATTTGCTCCAATTACACCATAGCAGTTGCCGGGAGTGAATTTAATATTTACATTGTCAAAAAGTTTACGATCAGAAAATTGTAAACTGACGTTTGATACAGTAATCATTCTTGGCATTCCTCAATTCATTTAATATTGTCCTTTCACATTCTAACACAATCTTTTCAAATTGAAAGCATTTCGAACCATGATTAAAGCAGTTTATTAAACATAAATAAACTTATTTGCTCATCCGAAATGAGATGAAGATGATTCTGATAATCAAGTGATTTGGGATACAGGCGATATGAAAGGTACTCATCATAAGAAAAATAAGTATCATTTCCCAATCGCATCGTTAAACCCTTACTGTTTTCAGAGAGCGAAAGATACTGGTCATCAAGTGTTTCACTGGCTAAGTTAGGATGAGGAATCATTCTTATCTTAATTGGATCACCAATTATCTGGGTTGTGGTTCTATCGACATCAGGTAAAAAGTGGAAGAGACTGATGGCCTGAACGGCTTCTGCATCACTATCGAAGTTTAATGATGTTTTATAATATGTTGTGTTTATTTGTAACTTATTTTTCGCTATCTTTTCAATAAGATAGGGCTCTCTCTTTTTCATGCCAAAGACCATTAGCTGGATAGGCTCATCATTTTCATCTAACTGAAGGATATCATTACCTCGCAAAACGATTGAAGCAGTTGGTGTATCATCCCAGGGAATGATTGTTTCCATATGCCATTCGAAAATACCATCCGTTTCTGATACCAAAATTATCCGGTTGGATGAACTAATATCTAGACTATGGAAATCACCTTTCATCAATAGTGTTTCAGATGTATTTGCTTTTTCGGGGTACCGGACATAAAATCCTGTTTCATCTATAAAATAGAGACGATGGCGATAAATATAATTCCCCCGAATAGGCCGATCAAAATGTAGTGCTTTGAACAAAAAAGGTTGTAGATCCGCTTCGTCCAGAAAAAGTGACTGATTTACAATTGGTTCTTGGTAAATAGGCAAATCCTGAAGGCCTAAGTGTTCAATCCATTTTCGCCAATGATAAATAGAAACATTTGATCTATCCTTCCATAAATATAAAAAACCACTATATAACGAAATATCATAAAAGTTTCCCTTTATCGTTAAATTAGTTAATAATATGTCTGCTTTATCCATAAACATCCTCCTTTCGGAAAAAATCTCGCAATATGATTATACCATATGGAGGTTCACATCAATTCATGATAGAATAGACAAAAATTATTAGGAATGGAGAATTTCATGGACAAAAAATTAACGTTCAAAGATTACCTGTTTATCGGTTCGATGTTGTTCGGATTATTCTTTGGAGCTGGGAACTTAATATTCCCTGTCCAAATGGGACAACTAGCCGGATCGAATATGCTGGAAGCAACATTGGGATTCATCATCACGGCTGTGGGGCTACCATTCCTTGGCATCGTGGCAATGGGGCTAGCACGCAAGGACAGTTTGTACGAATTAGCCAGCAAGATTTCACCTGGTTATGGATTATTCTATACCATCGCTTTGTACTTGACGATTGGGCCATTCTTTGCGATTCCCAGAACTGCGACTGTATCATTCGAAGCAGCATTTGCACCATATTTAGATAAAGGGATTTTGCAACTGGCACTTCTTATTTTTTCAGCTTTATTCTTCGGTTTTTCCTTGTGGTTTACATTACGACCTTCAGGAATTTTAACGTGGGTAGGTAAAGTATTAAATCCGATATTCTTGGTCTCATTAACAGGACTAGTCATCTTTTCCGTTTTAAAACCTATGGGAGAGGTAGGGACGATTCCTGTTCAGGAGACTTACCAAGCAGGAGCATTTTTTCGTGGGTTTCTAGAAGGGTATAACACGATGGATGCTTTGGCAGCTTTAGCATTTGGTATTATTGTTATCAGTACCATCAAAAGTTTAGGGGTAACAAAACCATCCGCAATAGCAAGAGACACCGTGATTGCTGGATTGTTCAGTACAACATTGATGGCCATCATTTATGCAAGTCTGGTTTATGTCGGAGCAACAAGTCAAGGTATTTTTGGTCTTAGTGCCAACGGGGGAGCTGCTTTAGCAATCGTTTCTGATCATTATTTCGGAGCTTTTGGAGCAGTGGTTCTTGCCGTTATTATTACCGTTGCTTGTTTCAAAACAGCAGTAGGGTTACTGACTGCCATCAGTGAGATGTTCGTGACCTTGTTCCCTAATAAGTTAACTTACAACCAATTTGTATATCTTTTTACAGGTATTTCATTTGGAGTAGCAAACCTGGGATTGCAACAAATCATCACTTTGTCTATTCCTGTATTGATGTTCCTGTATCCATTAGCGATTACGCTTATCTTTACAGCGATACTGAGTCCGCTATTTAAGGATAAGGATATTGTTTACAGAATGACCACGATTTTTACCCTCCCATTTGCCTTGCTTGATTTTATCCAAGCCTTGCCAGAAGAGTGGAGAAGTGGGCTCATTCTGGAGCAAGTATCTATTTGGGCGAAAGCTACGGTTCCGTTATTTAATTACGGAATGAGCTGGCTGATCCCATCATTTATTGGTTTTGTTATTGGGTTAATACTTTCTAGAAGAACTAAATAAGAAAAGAGACAAAAGCTATCATAAACAGCTTTTGTCTCTTTTTTGGTTCTATTATTTATGGTGTGGGTAGGTATTCTTCTCGGAAATCCCGAAGGACGGTGGGGTTGCTTGTGGCCGTGTCAAGGATGCAATGCGAAAGTAGGGACCGTTGATGCTTCAGCGTCTACGGTCCCTTTGAGGCTTGCAAGCCCGGAGACTACAGGCTCAGGGCGGTCCCACGGCAGTACACAAGCAACCCCGCAGGCCGAAGGGCATTTCCTTCACCAACACCAGATAACCAAGAACCTCTTTTTTTAACGGCTTCCGAAAGAAGTCTCCCGCTTCTAAACGTTTCGGTGCATGGCACCAGTGAAAGCGGGAGATGAATTTCGGTTCCCCAATGGGGAACGATAGTTCCTATTTACGTCAATAAAAATCGACTTAAGACGAAGGCATGTTATATAATATCCTTATAATCAAGGAAGGAGGAAAGGTTATGTACCACGGAAAACGATTGATGATTCGAAATCAAGCGAAGCTGAAACCGGCATTGGATACCTGCAACAAAGCTTCCGCTGAAGTGTGGAACCTGTGCTTGCGGAAGTCCAAGGCACATCATCTTGCCACCGGCAAGTGGATAGGCAAGACGCAACTGCAAAGCGAAACCAAGCAAACGGTCGCATTGCATAGTCAAAGCATCCAAGCCGTCGCCCACAAATACCTGAACGCCCGTCTGGCGGCGAAGGAAGCCAAAATCGCAGGGCGCAAGGATGTCCGTTACCCCTACAAGGAGAAGTTCTTCTTCAACACCAAATGGGTCGGACAGGCTTTTTCCATAGAAGGTAATGTCGTCACCCTCTCATTGGGCATCCGCAACGGCAAAAGACAACCGCCACTGAAGTTGCGGGTATCCGGATTAGACGGCATTCCTGTCGAAACCATCAAGGAAGTGGAGCTATGCCACGACACCCATTATTATTTGTCCGTTACTTACGACGATGGGATAGAAAATCCGCCCTTGGGGCAACAACAGGCGGCTTCTGTTGACTTGGGCGAAATCCACAGTATTGCTTCCTTTGCGGAAGACGGTTCTTCCGTCCTGATTAGCGGACGCAAGGCACGCAGTATCCACCAATTGCGCAACAAGAAGCTGGCTGAACTGCAACGGCTGCAGTCGAAGTGCAAGAAAGGCTCGTGCCAGTGGAAGAAATACCAAAAAGCCAAAAACTTCGTCCGCACCAAGAGCGCCCGCCAGCTACAGGATGCCCTGCATAAGACCACCAAAAACTTTGTGGATTGGTGCGTCGCACAGCAGGTTTCGACGGTCTATGTCGGTGATGTGGACGGCGTCCAACGCAACACCAAAGGGAAGAAACGAAAAAAAGTGACGCAAAAGCTGTCCAATTGGAGCTTCGGCAAGCTGATGAGCTACCTGACGTATAAAGCCAGAGCCACCGGCATCGCCATCCAAAAGGTGGACGAAGCCTACAGTACGCAAACATGTCCTGTTTGCCACAACCGCAAGAAACATACCGGTCGCAATGTCCGTTGTGCGTGCGGCTACACCAGCCACCGCGACATTCACGGAGCCAAGAACATCCTCAGCAAGACACTGTACGGGAACTTCCTGCCGTGGGCAGTCGCGGAACAGACAAAGTATCTACGACCATGTTAGGGAGTAGTAGATGGCGCGTCACCGCCCACAAACAGTAAAAACTGTTTGCGTTGCTTTTTGTGGAGAGAAGAAACAGCCACTTCCCAAAGGGAAGCCTCTCGGCAACTGTCGAGTTCCGCTGCAGCGTCACTTTAGACAAAAAGAAACCCCGACTTCAAAATCCGTCAGGATTTAAGTGGGGGAGTGTTCATTTATTCCGCCGCATACGACCCCGAATTCGGGAAAACCAAGTTTCCTTTAATTGTTCTTCACGTGTCAAGGCTTTCTCAGCTAATGACAAATCAATAAAATGTTGATGTGCATTTAAAGGTTCTTCATTTGTCTCGATATGGATATAGTCTCCATCAGTATTTAACGCCTGGGCTTTTTGGTTATCACGAAGATAAACATCTAAAATATCCAGGATTTCTGTTTTGATGGCATTATCCAAAATAGGAAATTCAATTTCTACCCGGCCGATCATGTTACGTGTCATCATGTCAGCTGAAGACAAGAAGAGTTTTTTTGCACCATTTTGATGGAAATAGTAAATTCTACTGTGCTCAAGGAAGCGGCCAATAACACTGATAACACGAATGTTATCACTCACTCCAGATACGCCTGGTTTCAGGCAGCAAATACCACGAATAATTAAATCGATTTTAACCCCGATTTGACTCGCTTCATAGAGTTTCATGATAATTTTTTTATCGGTCAAAGAATTCATTTTTGCGATAATTTGACCATTGCCGTATTCGCGGTGGAAATCCATTTCTTTTTCAATGTATTCAAGGAAAGAAAGGCGGATTTCATAAGGAGAGACATATAATTGTTTGTACTCGGGGATTTCCGAATACCCACTAAGGTAGTTAAAGAAGGCTGTTGCATCCTCGCCAATTTCTTGATGAGTGGTAAAAATCCCCATGTCTTCATAGCCGCGTGCCGTTTTATCGTTATAATTGCCGGTCCCCAGATGGATGTACCGCTTTATCTTATTCTGTTCCTTTTTTACAACAAGCGTAATTTTGCTGTGCGTCTTTAAATCTGTTACCCCGTAAAGAACATGAGCACCGGAGTCTTCTAATTCTTTTGCCCAGTGTACATTATTTTCCTCGTCAAACCGAGCTTTTAATTCCACCAAAACAGTAACTTGAATCCCATTCTCTGCGGCCTCTTTTAAGGCAGCAATAATCGGTGAATCCCTTGATACACGATAAAGCGTTTGTTTGATTGCCAGGGTGTTCTTATCCCGTGATGCTTCTTCAATAAAATCGATAACTGGTGTAAATGAGTCATAAGGGTGATGCAAGAAAACATCTTTTTTATTTGTAACAGCGTATATGGATTTTCCCAAGAGTTCTTTCGGTATGATTGGGGAGAAATGTGCGTATCTCAATTCAGGGTAGTCACTCTCCAGGGCATCGGCTAACTCCGCCAACATGGTTAAATCTAAAGGCCCATCAAAACTATAAAGATCCCGTTCCAAGAGGTCTAGTTCTTGCATCAAAAAGGCGACATTATTGGCTCGTAAATCGCCCGAATCAGTTGTACGAACTTCGAGCCGCACAGCCACACCATTTTTACGACGTTTGACATAATCTTCAATCACCGATAATAAATCTTCCGCCCCTTCTTCTTGTACTTCAAAATCAGCATTTCTAGTGATTCTGAAAGTGAAACTTTCGGAGACATGGTACCCCATGAATAAACTAGCTAAGTGTCTCTGAATAATATCCTCAATCATTATGATTTTCGTGATATCACCGTCTCTTAAAATGTAGAATCGGTTCAAGAAGGTTGAGATTGGAACAACCGCAATGTGTTTTTCTTCGCCTTTTGATAGATTAACAAAAATATGAAGCACTTTGTTATTCAAATTGGGAAAAGGACGATAAGCATCAATCCCCAACGGAGTAAGGGCAGGAAAAATCATTTCCTGATAATAGCTCTCAATTTCTTTTTGTTCTGCTTCTGTCAATTCAGATATTTTGGGAAAATAGATATTATGAACCGCTAAATCTTTAATTCTTTTATGGAAAAGGGCATATTGGATTTCGTTATTGCGACGATTTTTACTGGAAATGGCTTCAAGCTGTTGTTCAGCATTCAACTGGGTTTTGGAGTCGCGTTGGCTCGGATCGAATTTGAATTGATCTTGAAGTCCGGCCACACGAATCATAAAAAATTCGTCCAAATTAGAGCTGCCAATAGCCAAGAAGTTTATTTGTTCCAAGAGAGGATTGGCATCCATATCCGCTTCTTTAATTACACGTTTATTGAATTCCAGCCAACTTAGCTCTCGGTTATAGTAATAGTTTGGATCATCCAAGTTAACTGTTATATTGTTTCTCATATCGGCACCGTCCTTGTACGCATCAATAATTAGTAAGCTTTACCCAAAATCTTCTTTTTTCCAGTAGCCACATCTACAAAAACTATATCCAGATTTCCTTTTATTATGCGTTGAATATGTTTGCGTTGACGCATAGCCCGGTATTCTTCGGCAATAATTGAGCCTTTATAGTATATTAATAAATCAAACCCATTTTTCTTGGGTTTAAGTTCTATGTTTTTTACAACATTCAGATGTGAATCATTGAGAGCGTTAGCGAACTTTATAATGCCCCCCAATTCCCTGATTTGATCGATATAGGTGACGTTAAACCATTCGTTGAAAGGTTCCAGATATTGATTGAATAAAGAACGGTTTTTGAAACTTGCCAGCAAAGCGACAACAACACGTTCGCGATGAGAAAGGCCATTTAATTCACTATTAGAAATAATATAGAAGGTATGCTGGGAAACGGCACCACTTTCTACATAGACTCCCAGGTAATAGAGGTAGCTCCCATATTGAAGAAGACGGGCGATATAGCGATCTTTTTCGAAAATATCAACCTTACACATTTCTTCATATAACATGCTGACTAGATTTCCGCGTTGATCTGCTACTCTATTTTGGGTGTGATAACTCAACCCAAGTTTGTAAATGCTTTGTGTACTCGTATTTTCCTTAGTGAACGCTTGATTATCAGATAGTTGGTTCAGATAATCCATTATAATTCCTTCGCGCAAACCTTTATTGCTAAAAATGAACATCGAAGCTTTTACTTCATCAAATAACGCTTGAAAGACAACGTTTGCCGGGATAATAATGTCAGCACGGTCCTGGCTCAAACCATCCAGTTCCTGCAATTCCGGTATGGACAAACTTTTAAAAAGGTCAAGAGTCAAAGCTAAATCATCGCGAGACATGCGATAGCCGTGAACACCAGCTAGGGGATAGTTGGTTTGGCGTTGATGCACGTTGGCGATACTACGGGCTGAACCACCAATGGCAGTAACGGGAACGCGTAATTTATTCAACCATTTAAGGCTCTTGAACTGCTCCTGAATGAAACACGTCATTTTCTTGATGGCTTTTTCGTTATTATGCTCTTTGCCATCAAAAAACATTTGCTTAAGGGTTACAACACCAAAAGGGAAACTATGATAGCGGACGATTTCCTTGTTTTCAAAGTAGGTTATTTCGGTACTTCCCCCACCAATATCGACCGTTACACCCTCACTGGTCTCTGTCGATAAAGTTACTGCGTAACTACCATAAAAAGCTTCTTTTTCTTCGGGAACAATTTGTAAATTGACTCCTGCTTTTTCTGCTACTTGACGAACAATATCTTCCCGATTGGTTGATTGGCGAATGGCTGCCGTTGCCATTGGTAATAATTGCGAAACATCATATTGCTCAGTAACCGCAACAAAGGTTTTCAATACATTCACCAAAGAATCAATTCCATCTTGAGACATCGTCTTATCCTCGCTAAGGTATTGGCTTAGTCGAGCAGGCGTTTTGATATTTTGTAGTTCATAGAGGTTATAATCTTCCGTGATTTCGAAAATAACGAGACGAATCGTATTCGATCCAATATCAATTAGAGCAATTTTTTCAGGTTTCATATATATTCTCCTCAATGTTCGGACGTTATCTCTATTTTATAGAACAAATAGTCATTTGTCACAAAAAACAAAATGAGGGCGACGCCAACTTGGCGTCGTCCTCATTTAAATCTATATATTAATATAATTTGCGATTTTTTCGATTAATGCGTCGACGTTATTAACAACGACACCGTTTGTTTTAATTAAGCCGACTGTATACAAGTTAACATACGGAAATTGTGACTCAGCCACTTCTTGTAAGGCAGCCAATTTTTTTTCGTTTGTGGCACCTTGTTGCCTTGAATCTGAATAAAGGGCAACAATAGGAATACCTGCTTGATAAGCAACACCAATTTCAGTGGCCACTCCTACATCCATCGTTTGGCCATCCAGAATAGCAATCAAAATATCCGAAGCCAGTAATTGATCCGTATCCTGTTTAGCGATTAAAATTGAATCTGCATAAGCGTTCTTATCATTAATTTCGCCGTTTTCTTGAGGTACATAAAGATTTAAATCGGGATAAGCTTCCCGAATTTTACCAACCAAGAATTCGTTGTACTGTAATTCCATATGTGAAAAAAGGGGAGCTGCATAGTAGCCTTTTAGAGTCATTGTATATTCTCCTTTTGAAATTATTCATCAATTTTACTAAAACTATCATAGCAATAGTACTCTTAGGATGCAAAGTGCTATTTTCTGTAAGATGTTACAGTTACATTACAGACGAATAGAAGTTGACACATAATCGTAAGATGCTTGAAACCTCTCTCACAAATTTGAATCGTATAATACAAATAGTATTTCCAAAGGAAAGAGGCGAGCCTAATTGGTTAAAGAAAGAAAGCTCGGAAAATTACTTGTAGCGGCATTAGCAGCACAAATGCTATTTGCAGCACCGATTCAAGCGAGTACATTAGATAAAATTCAAAAGCAAGAACAATCCAAGCAGAATGAAATCTCAGAAATAGAGGTATTGGTAACTGACAAATTGACTTCAGTTAACAATAAAAAAGCTGAGGTTGAAGAACTGAATGCACAGATTGAAGATGTCGAAGGTCAAAAAACCGAAACACTTGCAGAGATTGAAGAACAAAAAGCGCTAATTGCAGCACGCAAAGAACAATTGGAAGAACGTTTGGTGGCATTGCAAACTTCATCTTCAACTAATAGCCGGATGTTAATGCTTATGGAAGCAGAAAACTTTGGTGATTTTCTTAATTTGCTGTTGATTCTTGGTCAACTTCAAAGTGCCGATAATGATCGGATCGAATTGGCAATCGAAGAAGAACAAAAATTAGAAGATTTAGAAACGCAGTTGAGTGAAGAAATTGCACTAATTGAAGAAAAATCACTACTTGTGGATGCTGAATCTGAGATTTTGGCGCGCGAACTTGGTTCCTTGCAACAAATCTTAAACGAGAATCAAGCCGAACTAGAAAAAATTATGGCAGACAAAACAGCGGAAGAAAACCGTTTAGCTGAAGTTGCCAAAGCTGAAAAAGTAGCAGCCGAAAAAGCTGCTAAAGAAAAGGCTGAAGCAGATAAAATTGCAGCCGAAAAAGCGGCATCCGATAAACTGGCAGCCGAAAATGCTGCAGCTGAAGAAGCAGAACGTATTGCTGCCGAGGAAGCTGCTAAGACAGAATTGGTTGTAGAAACAGAAACAGAAGTCGTAGAAAATACGGTTGTACAGAATATTTCTGCTCCAGTAGTAACTGAGACGCCAGCACCATCAGGTCGTCAAGTAACGGTCAATGCCACAGCATACTCACGCAATCAACCGAGTCTAAGTAATCATACTTTCACAGGTATTGATTTACGTGAAAATCCAATGGTTATTGCTGTAGATCCGTCTGTTATTCCATTGTGGTCATTAGTGGAAATTCCAGGATATGGAATCTATTTAGCAGGAGACACGGGAAGCGCCATTATCGGAAATCGAATTGATATCCATATGGAAAATCTGGATAGCGCCTGGGCATTCGGAAGACGCCAACTTACTGTAACAATCTTAAATTAATACTAGGAAAAAACTGGGTGATTTCACCCAGTTTTTTTATATGGATCTGTTATTTATGGTGTTGCTAGGCATTTCCTTCACCAACACCGAATAACCTTATAGAATGAAAAAAACCGAGACTTTGATAGTCTCGGTTTCCTATTTGTTTACAATACTTTATTCAAGAAATCTTGTGTACGTGGATGTTTTGCGTTTTTGAAGATTTCTTCCGGTGTACCTTCTTCAACAATGAATCCGCCATCCATGAAAATGACACGGTCACCAACTTCGCGGGCAAAGCCCATTTCGTGTGTAACGACAATCATGGTCATACCTTCTCGGGCAAGGCGTTTCATTACTTCTAAAACTTCACCAACCATTTCTGGGTCTAACGCTGAAGTTGGTTCGTCAAACAACATAATATCTGGATTCATAGCCAACGCGCGTGCAATAGCAACACGTTGTTTTTGTCCCCCTGATAATGAGTTTGGATAGACATCAATTTTTTCGCTTAATCCAACTATTTCCAACAGTTCAGCGGCTTTGCTGTGCGCCTCTTCTTTTGTCATTCGCTTCAATTCCACGGGTGCAAGCGTAATGTTTTGTGCCACTGTTAAGTGGGGGAATAGGTTGAAATGTTGGAATACCATACCAATTTCTTCCCGTACCTTATTTATATTGATTTTAGGATCAGTTAAATCAACATTATCGATTTCAACATGTCCACCAGAAATTTCTTCTAACCCGTTTAAACAACGCAGAAACGTACTTTTTCCTGAACCAGAAGGACCAATGATACACACAACTTCACCTTCAACAATTTCTGCATTAATTGATTTTAGGACCTCATTTTCACCAAAATTCTTCTTGAGATCTGTTACTTTTACTTTAATCTTAGCCATTTGTGGACTCCTTTCGGCATCGTTGTCTTATTCTACCAAAAAAATGGCTATATTAAAAGTGTATGAGATGATAATGAGTCTTGACAAAAAACTACTTAAGACAGGAATTTGAAATCAAGGTATTGTTTATATCCTGCCAAGTTTTTCAATAGCCTGTACTAACGTGTCCAATTTCTTCTCCATGCGATTCAACAGATACATGGAGATAACGATGGGAAAGCCAGTATTGCTAATGACTTCTATATAGGATAACAATTCAACTTCCATCCAAAACGCCTCCTTTCTATTTACAAAGACGTTTTATTTGGTCAAAATGTTACAATTTTTCGTGGATACTTCGGTAAATCGCTTGCGCAACACCATCATGGGTATTTGTTGCGGTCACATATTTAGCCACTTTTTTTACGCCGTCCTCTGCGTTTCCCATGGCAAAACTGACACCAGCTTTTTCAAGCATGGATACGTCGTTGAAATTATCACCGATCGCCATTACATTTTCAAGAGGGATTCCCATTTTTTTAGCAACGCGTTCAAGTGCTATTCCTTTTTGTGCATTTACATGGTTAATCTCCAAGTTATTAAAGAAAGAGGAAGTGACGACGAGTTCTTTATCTTTATCCAGATTTTCCCGGAGAGGCTGTAGCTCTGGTTGACCGCTATTGCTGAATACCAGAACCTTCAAAGCAAGTCGATCATCTGTAAGTATTTCCTCGTAATCGTCTATATAATTGATGTTTAACAACTCCAGACGACCGAGAGCAAGAACTAATGCCATTTTAAAAGTCGTATCCGGGTTGGTAGTATGTAATAAACTCGTCATTGTTTCTACACGTTTCACTTTATTGTCAGAATAAACGCCGTCTGCCATTACAACTTCTGCATATAATCCTTTTTCACGTGCAGCATCTAGAATGTATCGGATGCGATCTTTGTCTATCCCGACATTTTCAACTAAATTTCCTGCTTCATCAATAATCTGGCCCCCGTTCACCGTAATCATGGGACAACGTATACCCACCTCTTTTAAAGCAGGGACTGCTTCTGTATAACCACGGCCCGTTGCGACCATGAATTTTATGCCTTGTTGTTCAGCTTCTTTGATAGCCTGTTGGTTTGCTTCCGAGATAGCCATTTTATTATTCAAAAGCGTTCCATCCATATCAGATACGATTAATTGAATCACTATACATCCTCCTGAAATCATATTTGAATATTACCTTTCCAGTGTAACATTTTTACTAATTTGGTACACTATATACTAAAGTGAGGAGATTAGAATGAAGCAGATTATTCACAATGAGTGGCAAGAAGTTTTGGAGCCTGAGTTCAAATCAGCTTATTATTTACAACTACGTGAATTTTTGAAAAAAGAGTATGGACAAGCAACTATTTATCCCAGTATGCATGATATATGGAATGCATTCGAATTAACACCTTATAATGATGTGAAAGTGGTTATCATCGGTCAAGATCCTTACCATGGAGAAAACCAGGCACATGGGCTTAGTTTCTCTGTCCAAAAAGGAGTCCGAATTCCACCATCATTGCGAAATATATATAAGGAATTGGAATCTGATTTAGGTATTAAACCTGTGACCCATGGTAATTTAACTGCCTGGGCAAAACAAGGTGTTTTCCTTTTAAACAGTGTCTTGACTGTCCGCCAAGGGGAAGCTTATTCCCATCGTGGAAAAGGGTGGGAATTATTAACGGACGCCGTTATCCGCGCCCTAAATGAGCGTGATAAACCAGTTGTATTTATTTTGTGGGGAAATGCGTCCATTGCTAAAAAAGCATTTATCGATACATCCAAGCATATTGTAATATCCTCCCCACATCCAAGTCCGTTATCGGCTCACAGAGGCTTTTTCGGATCCAAACCATTTTCCAAGACTAACCAGGCACTAAAAGAATTAGGCGAACAGCCCATTGACTGGCAATTGCCGGATGAGGTGACCGAATGAAAAGTTACATTTTAGAAACTTCCCGGGGAAACCTTTATTATCAGATGGGGGGAGTAGGGGAACCTCTGTTGTTCATCCATGGTAATGGAGAGGATTCTGATATTTTCAGTATCCAATTTGAAGATTTTCAGCCCACACATACTGTTATTGCTATGGACACCCGTGGGCATGGGCGGTCCGATTTAGGCGTTGACACTCTGACCTTCAGGCTGATTGCTGATGATATTTTAACACTGCTTGATGAACTGGCGATCGAAAAAATTATAATCGTTGGTTACAGTGATGGCGGAAATATTGCCTTATATTTAGCGGCTCATAATCCAGAACGTGTCCGTTGTGTTATAACGATGGGGTCCAACTATAAGGCAGATGCGATTGAGAAAACAACTTACCAGGAGATTGTTGAGCACAGGGAAGAACTTTTGACTCAGGAGCAAAATGAAGAAGTTAAAAGGCAATTGAATATTGTGAATTTGATGTTGGATGAATTGGATTTATCTGAAAATGATTTGAAGAATTTACAAGTTCCGGTTTTGGTGATGGCTGGTGAATTTGATTTAATTAAGCGCGAGCACACTGAAGAAATGGCCGCACTGATACCGAATGGAGAAGTTTTTATTGTCCCGGAAGGCGGCCATGATTTCTTTGTAACGGATCCAGGGAGTTTTCAAGAAGCAGTCAATCTGTTTTTTGAAAAATTAGAGGACAATGAGATTTAACTTGAAATATTCTTTTCTTTGAATTATGATAGGTTTACAAAAAGAATCGAGGACAGACAATGACTAATTGGGTATGGCAAAAAGAAAATGAATATTATGGCTACTATAGATAGTATTCATATCCAACTTTGGATGTGAACTGTGATAAACATTCATATCTAGAGTGGCTATATTGACATGTCTGTTCAGCCGCTTGTAATAATAGCGGCTGGTAAATTTAAACACTCTGGTTGATCCCCAACTGGAAAATTTAATATAAACCCTGCTGAGGTTATTACTCGGCGGGGTTTATTTTTTTGAATAGAAAGGGGACTGAAATATGAAAACAATTGCAATTGTAGGCTTAGGAGTTGTTGGGGGTTCATTTGCCAAAGCGATCAAGTTAAATGAAATAAAGGATGTTGAGGTTTTGGCAATCGATCTTGATTCCGAAACACTTAAACAGGCATTGGAAGAAGGAACAATTCAAGGCGGGGAAACCAAAAATAAAACGATTCTCCAAAGAGCGGATATTGTAATTTTTGCACTGTATCCAGAGGCAATGAAAAAATTTGTGAAAACTCACGCGCAAGAATTCAAAACAGGTGCTATCCTGACGGATACTGCGGGCGTGAAAGGTGCTTTAATTGAAAATATGCAAGCTGATCTCCCGAAACAAGTGGATTTTATATTTGGCCATCCAATGGCTGGACGCGAGAGTCGCGGCTATAAATTTGCGACTGGTACTATTTTCCAGGGTGCAAATTACTTGATAACTCCAACCAGTGAAAATAAACAAGAGAATGTAGATATCTTGATCGATTTATTGAAAAAGCTTGGTTTTAAAAGGATATCAGTCGTGAACCCACAGGAACATGATGAGATGATTGCTTTTACCAGCCAACTTTGTCACGCGATTGCAGTTGCCTTGATTAATAGTGATGATCCTCATCGTGAGACCGTGCGATTTATCGGAGATAGTTACCGTGATTTAACGCGTATTGCCAAAATAAATGAATCCTTATGGTCAGAATTATTCCTGGAAAACAAGGCAGCATTACTGGATGCCATGACAAGTTTTGAGATGCAGTTTCATGCTATCAAACAAGCAGTCTTAACCGATGATAGCAAAGCTTTGGAAACCTTATTTGTCGAATCCACCGAGCGACGCATCAGCCTTGAAGCATCCGATTTAAAAGGTAAATGATTTTTTTAAAAGCTCTATGTATAAATGCGGAATAGTCATATATTTTATGGTATCCTTGATGGTGAAATGGACACCCGGAAAGGAGTCTTAATATGGAATTAAGTATTTTAGATCAAGTGCCAATATCTACTGCAAGTAGCTCAAGAGATGCTTTGAATAATGCTGTCACCTTAGCGCAAGTTGCAGAAAAACTTGGTTATCGACGTATTTGGTTTTCTGAACATCATGGGGCTACTAATTTAGCTAGTTCAGCACCCGAGATTATAACGGCACACGTGGCAGCAAAAACAAAGACCATTAATGTTGGGACAGGCGGCATCATGATGATGCATTATTCGCCTTTAAAAATTGCAGAAATTTTCAAAACATTGGAAGTCCTGCATCCAGGCAGAATAGATTTGGGAATAGGGCGGGCACCTGGTGGCGACCGCAATGCAATCTTTGCTTTGTCACAGGGAAAAGCCCCGAACTTAAATAACATGTATGACAAATTAGAAGTAATCCAAGATTTGATATTAGATGAGCAACCGCAATACGAGGTATATCAACATACTATTGCAACACCACAAACCGAAACAGTTCCTACCATGTGGCTATTAGGTTCGAGTGGTGACAGTGCCATGCAGGCTGCAAATAGAGGTATTGGTTATTCCTATGCGCAATTTTTTAGCGGCAAGATGAACCCCGAAGCCTTTGAAATTTATAACAGTCGATTTAAACCCTCCCGCTTTATGGCCGAGAAAAAATTATCGGTTGCGTTTTATGCAATGGTCTGCGAAACGGAGGAAGAAGCTAACTACTATACTCTTCCTTACCTGCTATCAAAAATGAATTTGATGCGCGGTCATCGCATGGAGAAGATGTTAACACCCGAAGAAGCCGTAAATCATCCTTTATCCGAAATGGACCGCATGATTATTGAGAAGCTTCGTGAAGGGATGCTAATTGGGACTGCTCAAACGGTAGCAGCCGAATTGAAAAAATATGAGATGGAATATCACATAGATGAAGCGATGATCGTTACTTTTGCAGACCCTCAGGATGTAAGACATAACTCCTACCGCTTGTTGGCGGAAGAATTCGGGATTGTGAAGGGTGGAAGTTGAACGTGACCTTATCATTCTGGATGGCAGCCGAAAAATGGTATCAATTTTGGGCACCAGTTTCACTGGGGATAATAATGTTTTCTGGTCTGGTTATGGCTTTTGCTTTCACAAAAAGAAAGACAAGCATTGGGAAAAACGTTTTGAAAATAGCCGCTATTGTCGTTGGCATATTTGCGGTGGCGATTTTGTTTAATAATCAACGGTATGAGTCGTATTTAGAGCCTGCAAGTCACGTGACGCCAGTTATTCGGCATATGCAGTATAAAGCATTCCAAGGTTATCAACCCATGACCCCATCAACAGTGGCAGCCTATGCCCGTTATCATGATCCTGACGGGGTGATGGCAACGGGGTTGTATGATGAAGAAATTGTTAGAGAACCAGTAAATTATCTGGGGAAAAAACACCGTCATCATTATTTTGAGTATAAAGGGAAAATATTCAAACAGTATGAATCAAGTGTTGTTTTTGAACCGTCTGAATCTCAGACGGCTATAATAGGAACGCTTCATCATCTGAAGGATTCTGAATTTGAAACGATTGGATTTAATGACACCCACTATATTTTTTATGACCATGTCGTGATAGCACAGGATGATACCGGTAAAACGTATTCTCCAGAAGATGAATTTCTGGTTCCCACACTCAAAGATATATTTCTCGATTGGACATTTAGATATTATTAATAATTTACTTAAAAACCGTACGAAGTGATACACACGTTAATCTGTTTCAAAACAGAAAATGAACAAATAATTTCTAGTATGATGTCATTTACAACACGTACACTCTATGTGCAGTAAATTCATAAATTACCAATAAAATGTTATTTTTGATATCAATAATCTTGACTTATAGATTATGAAACAGTTTTTTATGCTGTTTCTATCAATAATAGCTGATATTTTTTTGAAATTGCGTTATGATAGGTGTGTAGTAAAAAATCCGAGGAGGGAACTCTCACATGGACATGTTCCAAAGTTTAGAAGCAAAGATTAAAGGTAAAAAAATTAAAATCGTTTTCCCGGAAGCAACAGATTCACGTATTTTAGGTGCCGTAGTACGTCTTAAAGCAGAGGATTTAGTAGAACCAATTTTAGTTGGTAACAAAGCAGCTGTTGAAACAGCTGCTAAAGACCGTGGATTCAACATTGAAGGCGTTTCTGTTTTAGATCCAGCTAACTATGCTGAATTTGACGAAATGGTTGCATCTTTTGTTGAACGTCGTAAAGGAAAAGCGACAGAAGAACAAGCACGCAAAACATTATTGGATGAAAACTATTTCGGAACAATGCTTGTATATATGGGATTGGCTGATGGCTTAGTAAGTGGTGCCGTTCACTCAACAGGTGATACTGTGCGTCCAGCTCTACAAATCATCAAAACAAAACCAGGCGTTAGCCGTACTTCTGGAGCTTTTATCATGCTTCGTGGTCGTGGCCAAGAAAAATATTTGTTCTCTGACTGTGCTATTAACATTAACCCAACTGCACAAGAATTGGCAGAAATCGCAGTGGAATCAGCTAAAACAGCTGAAATGTTCGATATTGAGCCGAATGTGGCAATGTTAAGCTTCTCCACTAAAGGATCTGCATCATCCCCAGAACAAGAAAAAGTTGCCGAAGCAACAAGAATTGCTAAAGAATTAGCGCCGGAATATAATATCGATGGCGAATTGCAATTTGATGCTGCCTTTGTTGAAGCAGTAGCTAAACAAAAAGCACCAGATTCCCCAGTTGCTGGTCAAGCAACAGTATTTGTATTCCCTGAAATCCAATCAGGAAACATTGGTTACAAGATTGCACAACGTTTTGGAGCTTTTGAAGCTGTTGGACCAATCTTGCAAGGTTTGAATAAACCGATTTCTGACCTTTCTCGTGGTTGTGTGGAAGAGGATGTCTTCAAGACAGCTATTATCACAGCAAATCAAACATTGGTAAAATAATTTATCCGTATAACAGCCCCAGTCATATGCTGGGGCTGTTTTTTTCTTTTTCTTTTTGCGATATAATAGAGCAGAGATTGAAGTGGGGGTTGAATGGTGATTTATACAATTAATACCAACAATGAAAAAGAAACACTCGATTTAGCCGAAAAATTGGGGAACTTAGTTCAAGCACGCGATGTTATTTTGTTGGAAGGCGACTTAGGGGCTGGTAAAACAACTTTTACAAAAGGATTGGCGACAGGGATGGGAATAGGACAAGTTATCAAAAGTCCCACCTATACCATTATCCGGGAATATACCAAAGGACGTTTACCGCTATATCACATGGATGTTTACCGGCTTGAAGAAGCAGGTAGTGATGAAATGGGTTTGGAAGAATATTTTTACGGTGATGGGGTAAGCGTTGTTGAATGGTCCAAGTTTATTGCGGATGAATTACCTAATAATTATCTGCTTGTCCAAATAGATAAAACAGGGGAATATCTACAAAATCGTACGTTTACGATTGAATCAGTCGGAGAACGTTATGACAAACTATTAATAGATTGGAAAAATTTAAATGAAAACTGAAAAACTTGAAATCATTATCCGTGAAGCAATACCCTCAGATGCAAAAGATATTATTGCATTCTGTGAGCAAACAGGTGCAGAAACAGATTATTTAACTTACGGACCAGAAGGGTTGGAGCTATCTGAAGCGTTTGAAGAGATGTATTTAGAAGGTTTGATGGAAAAGGATAATGCCATCATGCTGGTAGCAACCATTAATAATGAAGAATTAATCGGGATTGCTTCTGTCGGATCCAATGATAAACCAAAAACGAAACATGTGGGAGAAGTCGGTATTACAGTTTCCAAAGAATTCTGGGGATATGGTCTTGGAACAGCTTTAATGGAAGAAGTAGAAATTTGGGCGAAAGAGTCTGGCGTGATCCGTCGCCTGGAATTAACCGTTCACGCTGACAATGAGCGTGCCATAGCACTTTATGAGAAAATGGGCTATCAACGAGAAGGCATTATGCCCCGCGTCATGTTTATTGACGGAGAGTTTGTAGATGGTGTCATGATGAGTTTATTGGTGGATTAGAAAAAACCGTTGGAAGCAATCTGCTCCAACGGTTTTTAAGCGTCCAATGTTAATGAAACGGGACAATGATCGCTTCCTAGAATCTTATCGTGAATTTCAGCAGCCACTAACTTATTTTTTAAAGCTTCCGAAGTAAGAAAATAGTCAATGCGCCATCCAGCGTTATTTTTTCTGGCATTAAAGCGATAATTCCACCAAGTGTAGCGACCTGTTACATCAGGGTAAAAGAACCGGAATGTATCGATAAAACCATTTTCTAACAACAGCGAGAATTTATTCCGTTCTTCATCCGAGAAGCCTGCATTTTTACGATTAGACTTTGGGTTTTTTAAATCAATTTCAGTATGTGCGACGTTTAAGTCTCCACATATAACCACTGGTTTCGTTTCTTCAAGGGATTTTAAATAATGACGGAATGATTCTTCCCATGTCATCCGATAATCCAGTCGTGCTAATTCAGATTTGGAATTTGGTGTATAAACCGTTACAAGCCAGAAGTTTGGATATTCTAGACTGATCAGTCGACCTTCTTGATCGTGTTCATCTATACCCATCCCATATCTAACGGAAATTGGTGGATGCTTAGTATAAATGGCAGTTCCGGAATAGCCTTTTTTGACAGCATAATTCCAATAAGATTGATATCCTTCAAACTCTAATTCAATCTGACCTTCTTGTAATTTTGTTTCTTGAATACAAAAAAAATCCGCATCTAATTCAGAAAATACTTCCAAGAAATTTTTCTGCACGATTGCTCTGAGACCATTCACATTCCATGATACAAATTTTAATGGCATACTCGCTCACTCCTAGAATAAAATTCCTAAAGCAAAATTACTGAAAATACCAAGAACAATTAAGTTTATTATTACAAAAGCCCATTTAAATTTTGTTTCTTTCACATTTAGGCCGTATATAACACCGACTAATGGGAAAAATAGTGCTAATAATACAGAAACGGTTGCAATGGAATCAGGATCTTTTGTTCCGAAAAGATAGACGGGGTAAAGAATAGCAAGCAATGTAAAAACCGTCGCATTTCGTAGTTGTTTATTTTTCATCTGTCATTCTCCTTTCCTCTCCGGAATATTTTAGCATATTTTCACTTGAAATTGCGATTATTCACTTTGAATGTTAGATGACAAAGATTACAAGTTGACTAACTAACAAAAAATAGCTTAATATCGAGGTAAGATATGCTACAATAACTAATGCGATGCAAATAAAAAATTATAAAACATTTATTTGTCTGAATAATGAATATTTAGTGAGGCGAAAAACGTGCAAGAATACAAACAGGTGGCAGGGGAATTGCGAAAACTTTTTCCGTCGATCATCATTAAGGAAAATGAATTCCTCAGCAATTATACATATACGAAAACAGGTGGACCAGTGGATGCCCTTGTTTTTCCAAAAACAAAAGACGAAGTGCAAAATATCGTAAAATGGACATTTGACAATAAAATTCCTTTAACGACTCTTGGCAATTCCAGTAATGTTATTATCCGTGATGGCGGTATTCGTGGCGTTGTAATGATTTTGACTCATATGGATGATATTCTTGTCAATAAAAATCAATTAATTGTCCAAAGCGGAGCAGCATTAATTGAAACTTCACGGGTAGCTTTACGTGAAAAACTGACTGGACTTGAATTTGCTTGTGGTATTCCAGGGAGTGTGGGCGGTGCTGTCTACATGAATGCAGGAGCCTATGGCGGTGAAGTTGAATCTGTCATTGAAACGGTCGAGGTTGTAACACTGAGCGGCGAGCGTAAAATATACACTCACAAGGAAATGGAATTCCGTTACCGCTACAGTGTCGTTCAAAATACCGGAGATATTGTGCTGGAAACAGTTTTTACTCTGGAAAAAGGTAAAGAAGACAAAATACAAGAAAAAATGACAGAATTCACAGAACTACGTGAATCTAAGCAACCGTTAGAATACCCATCATGTGGGAGTGTATTCAAACGCCCAACGGGTTACTTTACGGGGAAACTAATCCAGGACGCCGGCCTTCAAGGTAAACAATGGGGTGGAGCACAAATTTCCCTGAAACATGCCGGTTTCATTGTTAATATTGACGGGGCCACTGCAACGGATTATATTGACTTGATAGGGTATATTCAAAAAGTAATTAAAGAAGTTTATGATGTTGAATTAGAAACAGAAGTACGCATCATTGGCGAAGACCCGAGTAAAGTCATGGAGGAAGTAACTTCATGAAACAGACATTCAAATAAGTAGAGGAGGAGATTTCTTGAAAAAGCCTTTTATTACCTTTCAAAATTTTACATTTACCTATTCTGATCAAACTGTTCCAATTTTAAATGAATTAAATGTAACAATTAATGAAGGTGAAAAAATTCTGGTAATCGGGCCAAGCGGATCCGGGAAATCAACCTTTGCACGCTGTTTGTCTGGGGTCTTGCCGAATAAGGACAACAATGATTTTTCGGGGAAAATTATAATTGGAGAAGATATCAATAATCCGATTATCTCCAATTTTCTGCCCAATGAACTTGCCATCAGTATGCTGGAAAGTGCTGCGACTATTCATGAGAAAAATAAAGGGCAGACGGTTCAACCTGCAGTTGAACCGTTTCAAACGTATCTTGAACAAAAGAAATTAGCAAGCATGGAATGGTTTTTAAGTAAATATCCTTCCTTAAAAGAAAGTTATAACATGATCTCAGACAGCCAGTTTGAAAAAATGAAATCAGCTGGCTTCTTTATTGATGATAAACCTGTTTTGATTTTGGATGAACCACTTGCCAATCTTGATCCAAAATCTGGTGATATAGCAATGAAATTTATTGATGAATTAGCCAAACAAACGGACACAACCATTATCATTATCGAACATCGTCTGGAAGATGCATTAGCTTATCCAATTGAAAGATTGATTTTACTTTCTGAAGGTCGTTTAATGGCAGACGGAAAACCTTCTGATATTCTTAAGACAGATGTCCTAGGTGAAATTGGTATCAGAGAACCATTATACATAACCGCGATGCGCTATGCTGGGGTCAATCTCGATACGGTTAATAACTTGGACGATGTCCACAAAATAAATGGACCCAATTTAAAAGAACAAATGGAGTTGTGGCTGTCCTATCTTCCCCAATTCCAATATCGCGAACAACTGAAGCCTTTGATGGAACTGCGTGATATTAATTTCCAATATCCGTGGAACGAAAGACCAATACTCAAAAATGTTAGTCTCAAAATAAATCAAGGTGAGATGGTGAGTTTGGTGGGACCGAACGGTTCTGGTAAGACAACTCTTTCAAAGTTGATTTCCGGGGAAGAAGCTGTTCAAGAAGGCCAAATGTTATGGAAAGGGGAAGATGTCTCTTCGTATAATGCAGACGAATTAGCTGTTTGTATTGGTTACGTTCCCCAGAATCCATTGGAATCTATTTCCCAACCAACAATTGTCGATGAATTGGCTTACCGTTTGCGTAACCGTAATTTTTCTGAACAAGAAATCAGTAAACGTATTGAGAAAGTTATCCGAATTTGTAGTTTACAATACATTCGTGATTTACCTATCGCTGCTTTAAGTTTCGGGCAATTGCGTAGGGTAGCGATTGGTTCCGTCTTGGTCTTGGATCCCGAGCTCATTATTGTCGATGAACCGGCAGCTGGTCAGGATTTGAATAGCTACATTGAAATTATGAATTTTCTTCAATCCATAAATTTAAGAGGCGTCAGCGTTCTTTTAGTAACCCATGATATTCATTTGATGCTTGAATATACCAAACGCGCAATCGTGATGGCAGAAGGGGAGGTCATCGCGGATGCTAGTCCTGTCATGGTCCTTGCCACACCCGAAATTGTAGCGGCTGCTTCCTTAAAAGAAACAAATCTCCTAACCTTTGCCAAACAAATCAATATGACCGATCCTTATGCGTTTACAGATAAGTTTATTCATTATGATCGCGTTGCCAGATTGTTTTAGTTATAGAGAAACCTTATTCTGAAAAAGAATAAGGTTTTTTTCATTAAAAGTCTTGTCTTTTTCTGAAAGACTATTATAATCATATTCGGACCTAAACTAAAAGATTACTTTTACTAAACTTTATGATGAAAAGAGGTAGTCCTATGGATATTGGGAAAAAATTAAAAGAGTTGCGACTTCAAAAGAATTTGACGCAAGAAGAGCTGGGAGAACGGACTGATTTAACAAAGGGTTACATATCCCAGCTTGAGAATGGTTTCAGCTCACCTTCTATGGAAACCTTTTTTGACATCTTGGAGGTGCTTGGAACGACGCCGAAAGATTTTTTTGACCCAGAGAGTACAGCACAACAAATTGTCTACACAAAAAAAGATGTCACAATTTTTAAGGATGATGATAAAGGTTTCTCCACCTCCTGGTTAGTTCCGGATTCAAATGACAAAGAAATGGAACCAGTTATGTTAACATTAGAACCAGAAGGTGAGTTTAAACAATACCCACCCTCCTTATCCGAAACATTTGGCTATGTTTTGAAAGGTGCAGTCGAGTTACAGGTGGGGGAAGATGTCTATCCCATAAAAAAAGGACAGTCTTTTTATTTTGAAGCTTCTGAATTTCATCAATTACGAAATGCAAGTAGTATGCAATCGCGCATTTTGTTAGTGGTGACAGATTCATATTTATAAATAATGAAAGCGTAGGTGTAAGGAATGGCAAATGAAACAATCATTACTTTGGAAAATGTAAATAAAGTATATGATGATGAAACTGTATTGCATGATATTAATTTTGAGGTAGAACGAGGTAAGTTTTATACATTACTAGGACCATCAGGATGTGGGAAAACGACGATACTACGTCTTATTGCAGGTTTTACGGATGCGACAAACGGCAAAATCCGGATCAATGATCAAGTAGTCAACGATGTCCCACCAAATAAACGGAAAGTAAATACCGTGTTTCAGGATTATGCACTTTTCCCACATATGAATGTTTTTGATAATGTGGCATTTGGTTTGTCATTAAAAAAATTACCTAAAAACGAAATTGAACAAAAAGTCAAAGAGGCTTTAAAAATGGTTCAGTTATCGGGTTATGAAAAACGTGAAATTCGTGAAATGTCGGGTGGACAACAGCAACGGGTTGCGATTGCCCGTGCGATTGTGAATGAACCGGAAGTATTGTTGCTGGATGAACCACTTTCTGCCCTTGATTTAAAATTACGTACTGAAATGCAATATGAACTAAGGGAAATTCAACAACGTTTGGGAATTACCTTTATTTTCGTGACGCATGACCAAGAAGAAGCGTTAGCAATGAGCGACTGGATATTTGTAATGAATAAAGGACATATCGTTCAAAGTGGTACGCCAGTAGATATTTATGATGAACCGATTAGTCGTTTTGTAGCTGATTTTATCGGGGAAAGTAATATCGTACCCGGAACGATGGTTGATGATTACCGTGTCAATTTTGTAGGCAAAGAGTTCGAATGTGCGGATGCTGGAATCACTCCTGGAGAAAAAATTGAAATTGTTATTCGTCCGGAAGATTTGGAATTAACGACGGTTGAAAAAGGAAAGTTGATTGTTAAAGTAGACACACAATTATTCCGTGGGGTACATTACGAAATTATTGGTTACGATGCTGATGGTAATGAGTGGATGGTTCATTCAACGAAAAAGGCAGAAATTGGTAAAGAAGTCGGCTTGTACTTTACCCCGCAAGATATCCACGTTATGCGTCTCGGTGAAACCGAAGAAGAATTCGATGCGCGTCTCGAAAGCTACGAAGAGTAAGGAGGGCCAAAATGACGACACGTTCTAAATATTGGTTCTCAGCCCCTTATATATTGTGGTTGGGACTATTTGTAATCATTCCGGTTTTGTTGATTTTATATCAATCATTTTTTGATATTTCTGGTAATTTTACATTTGCTAATTACACGGCTTATTTTACATCAGGCAACTATTTAGCAATGACTTTTAATTCATTTTTCTATGCATTCTTAATTACGTTAGTGACGTTTTTAATCAGCTATCCAACCGCATTATTCTTGAGTCGAACAAAGAATAAACAATTGTGGCTGTCGCTTATTATTCTGCCGACTTGGGTGAATTTGTTGCTAAAAGCCTATGCTTTTATTGGGATTTTCAGCCAGAGTGGTTCTGTGAACCAATTCCTCGAGTTTTTGGGAATCGGATCACAACAACTATTATTTACTGACTTTAGTTTTGTATTTGTTGCTTCTTATATTGAATTGCCTTTCATGATTCTACCCATTTATAACTCGATAATGGAAATCAATCCCTCATTGCAAATGGCTAGTTATGACTTAGGCGCTAATCGTTGGGAAACTTTAAAACGTGTTATCTTCCCACTCAGCATGAGCGGCGTCCGCAGTGGGTTCCAGGCTGTTTTTATTCCATCTCTATCATTGTTTATGTTAACACGGATGATTGGTGGAAATCGTGTAGTCACGTTGGGTACAGCTGTGGAGCAACATTTCCTGGTTACGCAAAACTGGGGGATGGGATCAACAATCGGAGTCGTCCTAATTGTGGCAATGATTGTTATCATGCTTCTTACTGGCGAAAAAAAAGATAAAGGGGGCAGCAGATAATGAAATTAACAGCTAATTCAAAGTGGAGTAATATTTATCTGGTGCTTGTTTTTATGGTTTTATATTTGCCGATTTTCTACTTAATTTTCTATTCGTTTAATGCTGGTGGAACCATGAATGAGTTCACGGGATTTACCTGGGAACATTATCAAGCCGTTTTTGAAGATAAACGTTTGATAGGGATTGTGCTGAACACACTCCTCGTCGCTTTGTTATCGGCATTAATTGCAACCGTAATTGGGACATTCGGTGCGATTTACATTTATTACACCAAAAAAATACAAACGAGAAGAATTTTGCTAAGCTTGAATAACGTATTGATGGTATCTCCTGATGTTATTATCGGAGCGAGCTTATTGATTTTATTTACTCTGATTGGATTCAGTTTAGGCTTTGCTTCTGTATTGTTTGCACATGTTGCGTTTTCTATTCCAATCGTGGTGTTGATGGTCTTGCCTCGTTTATACGAAATGAAAGATTCGATGATTAGCGCCGCACAGGATTTAGGAGCCAATTCATGGCAAGTCATTTCCCGTATTTTGTTGCCAAGTATTACCCCAGGGATTTTGAGTGGCTTTTTTATGGCCTTTACGTATTCACTGGATGATTTTGCGGTAACATTCTTCGTTACAGGTAACGGTTTTAGTACGTTAGCTGTTGAAATTTATTCGCGGGCTCGTCGTGGCGTAAGTTTGGAAATCAATGCCTTAAGTGCCTTAATGTTCCTGTTCACACTTGTCTTGATACTCGGTTATAACGCGATTCAAATGTATGGTCAAAAGAAACGTGATAAATCAGTAAAAGCAGTTGGTTTTACGCAGAATGAGGTGGTTAAGCCATGAAGAAATTAGTCTGGGCAGCAGCTTCCGTTTTAGCGGTTTGTTTGTTACTGGCATTTGGAATTGATTATTTGAATAAAGCACAAGGTTTCACTGGTGAAAATACCTTGACGATTTATAACTGGGGAGACTACATTGAACCTTCTTTAATTGAAAAATTCGAAGAGGAAACAGGTTACAAAGTTTCCTACGAAACTTTCGATTCGAATGAAGCCATGTATACGAAAATAAATCAGGGCGGAACATCCTATGATATCGCCGTTCCTTCTGAATATATGATTTCCCGGATGATTGAAGAGAATATGCTATTGAAGCTGGACCATTCAAAAATAGAAGGTTTGGACCATATTAATCCGCGTTTCCTCGATTTGAGTTTTGATGAAGGGAACAGTTACTCTATCCCTTATTTCTGGGGGACATTGGGAATTATCTATAACGATAAGTTTATTGATGAAGCACCCACGTCCTGGAATGATCTTTGGAATGATTCTTATCGCAACGATTTGATGCTAATCGATGGTGCGCGAGAGGTAATGGGAATTGGTTTGCAAAGCGAAGGCTATTCCTTGAACGAAACGAATCCCGAAGTCTTGGTTGATGTAGCTGCGAAATTAAAAGAAATGACGCCAAACGTCAAAGCCATAATTGCGGACGAAATAAAAATGTACATGATTCAGGAAGAAGCCGCCATGGCTGTTACTTTCTCAGGAGAAGCAAGTGAAATGATCTGGGAAAATGAGAATCTGCATTATGTAATTCCAGAAGAGGGAACGAACTTATGGTTCGATAACATTGTTATTCCCAAAACAGCTCATAATGTCGAAGGAGCTTATGCGTTCATCAACTTCATGTTGGATCCGGAAAATGCAGCTATCAATGCTGATTATGTCGGCTATTCAACACCGAATGCTTCTGCCATGGAACTGATGGACCCAGAAGTAATTGCCGACGAGCAATTTTATCCTTCTGACAAGGCTATTGAAAATATGGAAGTATATGAAAACCTGGGACCAGAATTGTTGGGTATTTACAATGATTTATTCCTGGAAGTCAAAATGTATAGAAACTAAAAAAATGGAAAGTGCTCAAAAAGGCGTTTAGCCCCGAACCACTGGAACGAATAAGCACAGGATGGTCGCAGACCATCTGAGCATTATTCGTGAAGTGGCGTCGGGGCTGCCTTTTTGAGCACGTTTGCGTTGAAGTATTCGTAAATAGATGAGGGCTGGGAGTTATTTCCCAGCCCTCCATTTTTATTCTTCTACATTAGTCCCGCCAATTTCCAACTCTGTACCAAATATCTTCATCTTCAGCCGCACGCCTTCGCGCGTTGCAGCCAAACCACCCAAACCGGTTTCCCTTAGGGAAGGGGGGAGGTTCTCACCAACGCGACGCATAGCCTCGATAACATCATCAGCGGGAATTTTATTCGTCAAGCCAGCTAAGGCCATGTCAGCAGAAATGAGCGCGTTTACGGCACCAATTGCGTTCCGTTTTACACAAGGTATTTCAACTAAACCAGCTACTGGATCACATACCAAACCGAGAAGATTACTCAAAGCCATTGCCAATGCTTCGGCACTCTCACTAGGCGTACCACCCGAAATTTCGACCGCGGCTGCCGCTGCCATTCCAGAGGCACTTCCTACTTCCGCTTGACACCCGCCTGCAGCCCCTGAAATCATGGCATTATTGGCAATAACCATACCAAAACCACTCGCACAAAAGAGCATTTGAACCATCTGATCCTCAGTCAGTTCCAATTTATCTTTTATACCGAACATTACCCCAGGCAAGGTGCCAGATGATCCAGCAGTAGGTGTGGCACAAATGATGCCAAGTGAGGCATTTACTTCGTTTGTAGCAATCGCATTTTCGACCGCTACTAATAAGTCGTTACCTGCCAAGGATTTACCTTTTTTACGGTAATTTCTTAATTTAACTGCTTCACCACCGGTTAAACCGGTAGGTGAAAAGACCCCATCTCCAGCCAGTCCTTTTTCAACGGCATTTTTCATGACCAAATAATTTTTACGCATCTGTTCCCAAATTTCTTCGCGTGAACGGTGGGATGTAAGCATTTCTTGTCGAACCATTAATTCTGAAATGGGTAATTTTTTTTCCAAGGCATCATTTACAAGTTCTTCAACCGATTGATACATCTTCATCCTCCTACTTGATTAAAATCGCCTGTTCTATAAACGGCATATTATTTATTTCTGAAATCATCAGACTTGAAGGGGTGGTTTCCATGTAGAGGATGACCCATTCAAGTTCGTCTTCACGGAAGATGCGGATATCTGTTAAATGATAGCCGTGTTTTTTAAAAAAATCTTCCCAATCTTCCATCTTGAATAAACCAAGATGATGGCTATTTTGTTTGATGAAATAAAGCGGGAGGTAACCATCTATTGTCATTGGAAATTCTGCCATTTCCACTTGATTCAACGCAATGGTTCCACCACCAACTGAACTACCGGTGGCGACAATGCGCAAATCATCCCGCTCCAGCGTCATCCGGGCTGTATTAGGATGGCCGACCGGAGAAGGGACTTTCTCTTCTATGAAATGTACCTCTATTTGCTGTGATTCAGCCATTTTCACTGCATTAGGGAGCATGGGATCATCCGCGTTAAGTCCCAATATACCTCCCAAAATTGCAAAATCAGTGCCATGACCTAAATGGGTATCCGCAAAAGATTCATAATATTGGATTGTAATTTTTTTTGGCAACATGCCGAATAATTGGGCTGCTGCCTTTCCAAGTGCCAATGCACCAGCAGTATGGGAACTGGATGGCCCTACCATGATGGGTCCGATTATATCGAAAACGCTACGAAATGTATTTGCCATACCTTTTCCTCCCGATCTATGAATAAACTCATCATTGATTATATCAAAAATCCGGCGAATAGTCGCATTTCTAATCTATATTTTATTCTGGCACGAAAGCGCTATGCTATAATGAAAGCAATAAGTTTAAGGGGAATGGATAACATGGAACTAAAAAAGGCAGTAGGTTTAAAGGCAGCTGAATACATTGAATCAGGAATGGTTGTTGGTTTAGGAACTGGATCAACGGCTTATTATTTTGTGGAGGAAATCGGTCGCCGTGTTAAGGATGAAGGTCTGGATATAATTGGTGTTACGACTTCGAAACGCACGAAAGAACAAGCATTGGGCTTGGGAATTACCTTAAAAAATATCGACGATGTTGATCACATCGATATTACCGTAGACGGTGCAGATGAAATCAGTAGCGACTTCCAAGGCATTAAAGGCGGCGGTGGTGCACACCTGATTGAAAAAATCGTTGCTTCAAATTCGAAAGAAGTTATTTGGATTGTGGATGACAGCAAGATGGTAGAAAAATTAGGGGCATTCCCATTACCGCTGGAAGTCATTAAATATGGGTCCCAACAAGTATTTAATCAACTTGCAGGTAAAGGCTATAAACCAACTTTCCGTAAAAATGAAGATGATAGTTTTTATTTGACTGATGAAGATAACTATATCATCGACCTGCACATGGATAAGATTGAAGACCCACACGCTCTTGAACGTGAGCTAAACCAAATGGTCGGCGTTGTCGAACATGGGTTGTTTTTGGACATGGTAACCCGTGTATTGGTCGGAAGAAATGATGGCGTTCAAGATATTGCGGTAGCGAGATAAATATTCTGAAAGGAAGCTGATATGTATGCGTATGGTTGATTTAATTGTAAAAAAACAACAAGGTAAGGAATTATCAAAAGAAGAGATTCGCTTTGTGATTGAAGGATTTACAGACGGGACCATACCGGATTATCAAATGAGTGCTTTTGCAATGGCTGTTTATTTTCAGGACATGACTGATAATGAGCGAATGGAAATGACTATGGCAATGGCAGAGTCAGGCGATCAAATTGATCTTTCTGACATCGAAGGTATAAAAGTCGATAAACATTCTACTGGCGGAGTTGGTGATACAACAACTTTAGTTTTGGCACCACTTGTGGCAAGTACCGGGGTCCCAGTCGCTAAAATGAGTGGTCGTGGCTTGGGTCATACTGGTGGCACTATCGATAAACTGGAGTCTGTACCGGGGTTCCATGTTGAAATATCGGAAGAGAAATTTATGGAACTTGTAAATGAAAATAAGGTTGCGGTTGTGGGTCAGTCAGGCGATTTGACTCCCGCTGACAAGAAACTATATGCATTGCGTGACGTAACGGGAACGGTTAACTCACTTCCATTAATTGCCAGTTCAATCATGAGTAAAAAAATCGCTTCTGGAGCTGACGCGATTGTATTGGATGTAAAAGTTGGAGCAGGGGCATTCATGAAGACACCTGAAGATGCTGAAAACTTGGCCCACGCTATGGTTTCGATAGGCAATCTGGCGGGCAGAAAAACCATGGCTATTATCTCTGATATGAGCCAACCTTTAGGACGTGCAGTCGGGAATGCTTTGGAAGTAGAAGAAGCCATTGAAACCTTAAAAGGTAATGGTCCAGAAGACTTAGAGGAACTTTGTCTTGAGCTTGGTTCCCAGATGGTCTACCTGGGTGGGGGCGCTGAGAGCCTGGAGGCTGCGAAAGCATTACTCAAAGAGAAATTAACGAATGGTGAAGCATTAGAAAAGTTCAAGGTGTTTTTGTCCGCACAAGATGGTAATCCAGATGTAGTGGATAATTATGCATTAATGCCTCAAGCTAGCTTTAAGAAAGAGGTATTGGCTACTGAAACGGGCTATGTGACAGAAATTACTGCAGATGATATTGGTGTTGCGGCCATGAAACTGGGAGCAGGTAGAGCGACTAAGGAGTCGGTGATTGACTTGGCGGCAGGACTCATATTGCATAAAAAAGTGGGAGACTTCGTTGAAAAAGGCGAGAGCATTGTAACCCTTTATGCCAATAGTGAAAAAACAGCTGAAGCAGAGGAAATGGTCCAACAAGCATATCACTATGGTCAAAACCGTGTAGAACCAACCCTCGTTCATAAGATCATAACAAAATAGTAAAAAAGGATGTGCCCGAGTAGTTCGCAGGCACATCCTTTTTAATCTTTAAATGAAATTCCGACAATTGATTCGCCGATTGACAAGAACTCAGTAATCAAATCACTGGGTTCAATTTTTTTAGGAATATAAACGGTAAATGTAAAATGATAAACGGGTTCATCATTTACGCGTGTCATTTCAAAATCTTCATCTGTTGTTCGGAGATTGTATAAGGTAAAAAGTTCCCGTATTTCTTTGATTTGTTCCCGATTAGTCATTTTGATATCTAAGATATATTTATCGCCTGGTTTAGTTACTAATTTAAGTAAATATAAAACCGCTACGAGAATCATGGTCGTTGTGACTGCCAAAAAATAATAACCAAACCCTACCGCAATTCCTAATCCAGAAACGGCCCAAATAGTTGCGGCGGTCGTGAGTCCTGAAACTTTATCAACCTGGGTGGTGATAATCGCTCCTGCGCCCAGGAATCCGATTCCACTTACGATTTGAGCTACAATCCGCGAAAAATCGGTACTTATGCTTCCCGCTAATTCAGGATTATCAAGAACCATTCTGATAATAATATAGGACAATTCAACTTGAATGATAGTAAGGATGCAAGCAGAAACACAGACAATGATATTTGTACGAATTCCTGCTGATTGGTTTTTCCGTTCACGCTCCACACCCACCGCAAAGCCTAAAGCCACCGCTACGAGTAAGCGCAGGGCAATTTCCAGATTATCTAAATCATACATTATCCCACATCCTTTCCTAACTCAATTGTAAGAGATTACAGTTGAAAAGTAAAAAAACAGCTCTATTAAATGGATGATAATATGTTATGATAGAAATATTAAATTTTAATGAGGAGGTTATCACTTTGAAAAAAGAGGAGTGGCTAGCCGGAATAAAAACTATTTTTCCAGTTAGCATCAGTTATATTCCTTTGGGATTAGCATGTGGCATTGTTCTTCAACAATCCGGTTTTAATGCAATAGCAGTTTTTTTGGCTAGTTTGCTTGTTTATGGAGGGGCTTCTCAATTTTTGATTGCTTCCATGACTTTGAGCGGAGCAGCCGTTTTTGAAATCATAACAATGGTATTTTTTATTAATCTAAGGCATTTATTAATGAGTTCCACCTTTGCACAGAGGCTGAATAAAGAATCAACACTTTTCAATATGATGTTTGCCCACGTGATAACTGATGAATCTTTTGCGGTTAATACGCTCAAATTCAAGTTGGATCCAAAATGGACGCCACAAAAAGGAGTTGCCGCGAGTATTACGGCTTGGTTGGCTTGGGTGGTAAGTACAGTCGCTGGTTCGCTACTAGGTAATGCATTCGAAGTTTCAACGGTTGTCATGACGTATGTCTTAACTGCGATGTTTATATATTTATTGGTTTCTCAAATGGAGAATAAAATCATGGTTTGGACCGGGTTGTTTGGACTCGTTATTGCGGTTTTGATGAAGATGTTGCTACAAAATGGAATTGCTATTTTAATTGCTTCCATATTGGCTTCTTTGTTTGGTCTTGCACTGGAAATCATTAAGAACCGAAAGGAGGGTATCGTTCATGAGTCGTGATATCCTTATTATTATTTTGGGATCGGCCATCGTAACCTATCTCCCGCGTTTTCTACCGATACTAGCTTTTAAAGATGCACAATTACCGACTTGGTTCCAGAAATGGATGGGGTATCTACCTATTTCAATTTTTGCTGCCCTTATTGCAACGGATGTATTTTTTTGGGAAGATTATTTAAACCTTGATAGCTTGTCTAATCTAAAACTTATTCCCTCCGTCGTAACAGTCATCATAGCTTATAAAACCAAAAGCATGATTTATTCTATCTTGGGTGGCGTTTTGTCAATTGCCTTATTGGTCTGGCTTACTTAAATACAAAAAAACGCGAACCGCTTTATGAGGTTCGCGTTTTCTTAATTTGAGCGTTTACTGAACTTGCGATAATCAATACCGCGCATATCGCACCAATCGATAATATCTCTTTGGAAGATTAAATCAGTTTTTTGTAATTCTTTAACTGAAGTTTTGCCTAACAAAGTCATGATGGCAATCATCTTTTCTTTCCAGGCTTCCACTGTTTCAATTGTTTTTTCTGGGCCGTCATTTACGACCATATGGAGAAATTGTCCAGATAGACCAACAGCTTCTGCACCCAAACTCAATGCTTTAATAATATCGTAAGGGGACTTAACGCCACCAGAAGCAAGGAGATGAACATCATCAGCCATGTCATGTGCTTCTAGTAAGGAAATCACTGTGGATTGGCCCCAATTTTCTAAATCATCGTAGGAGAAAGTGGTACGGCGCGCATTTTCGATGGCTGCGAAGTTTGTTCCGCCACGGCCGGAAACATCCACCCATTCAACACCAACGTTAATTAATTGTTGAACGGTCTCACGGCTCATTCCGAAACCAACTTCCTTGACCATAACAGGAACACCAACGTTCGCAACGATTTGCTCGATTTGGTTTAGCCACATTGAAAGGTCCCGATCTCCTTCGGGCATGACCAATTCCTGAGGTGCGTTTACATGAATTTGTAAGGCGTTTGCCTCCAGGATGGCAACTGCTCGTTTGGCATTTTCGACCGAATGATGTGCCCCCACGTTAGCCAATACGAAGCCATTCGGGTTTACTTCGCGAATAACCCGGAAGCTATCAGATAATTCCGGATGTTTAATGGCGGCACTCACTGAACCTGAAGCCATCACTAAATTTAACTCTTTGGCCACTTCAGCCAGTCGCGCATTGATGTCTTTGGTTTTATCACTTCCACCAGTCATCCCATTGATGTAAAAGGGAAGGGGCATGTCATGCCCGAGCATATGTGAAGCCAAAGAAACATCATCTGTTTTAATTTGTGGAAATGAGTGATGAACGAACCGTATTTTCTGGAAATCTGATTGACTGGCAGTTTGATATTGCTTCTCCGCCAATTCAACATGCTCGTCTTTACGTTTTGAATCGATGTTCATGTAGAACCCCCTTAATCTTCTTGATAAACTTCTAATGGCAATGGATGAATTCCATCTGCTTCCCACTCACTGAACAACAGTGGTATCGCTCCTGGGTTATCAATTAATACAATTCCACAGTCACCGCCCCCAGCACCGGAACTTTTGGAAGCTCCGCCAAATTTCTCAGCGGTTTCGATTAATTTCTCCAACAAAGGAGTTTCGATGGAAATACCCGTTTTTTCCGCTAAAGAGCGCAAGAGAGCACGGTTTTTGCGAATCCCATCTTTAATGGCGCTGACATTACTTTGGTCAAATGCCTCAATTAATTTTTGAACAACACTTTTACTTTCACGTAAAAATTGTGGAAAAAAATCCGCCATATCTTGACGTTTATTGTTTACCTTATCGACCAAGTGCGCAGTAGAAGCAGGGCTCGCAGTCCATCCTATCAGCAATTTTAAACTTGTGGGTACTGATAGCCGACGAATCATCAAATCCGGCCAATCCATTGCTAATAATTCTGTAAGTGTGACTTCTTCTAATTTTTGCTTCACCCATTCTCGATCGAAACAAGTATAAGCAATCCAGCCTGTATAACAGCTTGCAGCAATATCCCCGAAAGAACCATTGCTCTTAACAGAAAGATGGGCCAAACTTGCTAATTTGTAGACGAATTCCGGAGTGAATGGAACGCCATAAAATTTCAAGAGTGCTTTAATGGTAGCTACCGTTACAGCACCACTAGAACCAAGTCCGTATTTTTTTCCCTTGGCGTTATCCAATTCACTTTCGACCGAAAGGTGGAAAAAGACTAATTCCTTTTGTTGCTCTTTTATATATTCTTCGGTTACTTTCACTGCCTGTGTAATATAAATAAAAGGATTTTCACGTTCATCGATATAAAGTGCGCCATCTTGCCTTGTCCACGGAACAGGCAATCCACCATTCAACGTGGAGTGAATCGACCCTTCACCGATTGCTTCCTCTAAAGAGACCGTTATAAATTGGTTAACGGCTACAAGGATAGCAGGGTGAGCATTTGTTACGACGGCATATTCACCTGCAATAAATAATTTCCCCGGTGCACTAGCTTTTATCAATGTTCTCTTCCTTTCTACGTGAGCGACCAATCATACTCAGCAGCTTCTTCAGGAGTTAAGGAACGAATTCCCTTTCCCGGACCGCTGATTAATAATTGTTCGGTTGAAAAATACGCAGTTAGTTTTTCTTTAATTTTTTCAGCTTCTGACAAACGGCATAATACCTTCACGTTTGGACCAGCATCCATGGTAACATAACATAAAATCCCTTGTTCCCGCAACTCTCGAACCGCTTGTATCGCTTTTATACTATCCGGTTCAAAGTAAATAATAGGGGTCGCTGCGCCCATCATTGACCCATGCATTTTCATTGCGCTGTGTTCCGTGATTTGGCCTAATTTCTCAAAATCTTGTACCTGGATCGCTTTTTTTATGGCGACTAAATCTTTTTCTGCAGATTCTACCCAAGCTGGATAGAAGGGGGAGGTTTCAACCGTTTGTTTCATTCCTAAGCGGCTGGATATTTTTTTTGCAGATTTATTGACTGCGACGATAACCATACCGATATCCCAATCAGCATCATCTACAGGAATAGCCATTGAATCCTTTGAAGAGGATCCTTTTTGCCATTCGACGAAACCGCCAAACAAACTGCGGGTTGCACTTCCAGAGCCACGTCTGGCAAAAGTAGATAATGTCTGCAGATCCATGTTTAATCCCATGGCCATATTTAGTGCACCTGCTAATGCAGCAAAAGCAGATGCTGACGAGGCGAGGCCAGCTGCGGTGGGGACGTGGTTCACACTATCAACATGGATGAATTCATTCCTATTCGCTTCTTTACGAAACAAATCCAGGAAATGTGATATTTTAGCCGTTTCTTTTTCTGACTGCAGCTGTCCATTCAATCTGAATTGATCTTCGGTGAAAGCATCTGAAATTTCAACAAATGTATCGGTATACAAACCGTCCAAAGTTAATGACAGACTGCTATTCATGGGGAGGAAAAGTTCTTCATCTGCTTTTCCCCAATATTTGATCAGGGCGATGTTGGTATGTGCTCTTACTGCGGCTTTACTCACACAGTCACCTCCTGATTTAAATAAGTAATCCAGGTCTTAACAGCACCTTTTTCTTCCAAAATACGAGCGATGTTTTTTGCTTCCGCTTCAGTAGCTGCTAGGGCGATCATACAACCACCGCGGCCACCACCCGTTAATTTAGAACCGAGAGCACCCGCTGATTTTGCTGCAGCCACTAACTGGTCTAATTCTTTACTGGATACCCCAAGATCATTTAATAGGAGATGAGCGTTATCCATTGCTTCACCTAATTTTTGTGGCTGGTTTGTTTCTAGATAATGTTTGGCTTTTTCTGCCAATTTGCCTAATTGGTGAATTTCATTTTCCGTCTGTAACTTGGTGTCTGTGTTAAGACGTTCAGCAATACTTCCAACTGCAGCTTTCGTTTGACCGGTAACTCCCGTATCGCCCACAATTAAGTAGCCATCTAGTTGTAATTCAAATTCCGTAAAAGGTTGCCCTTTGCGATAGAATACAGGGTGCTCACCACTTGTGGTTACAGCGTCCAGACCACTCGGATTTCCGTGCGCAACTTTTTCAGAAACATCTACTAATTTTAATAGTGTCTCGTGTGTTAAATCTTTATCGAAATAATTGTAAATAGCACGTGTAACAGCTACTGAAACGGCTGCACTCGAACCCATGCCTCTTTCTGGAGGAATGGAGCTTGAAATTGAAATAGCTAAAGCTTCTTTTTCTTTACCAATGCTTTTCAGGGCCGTCTCAATAGCCGTTTTTAAACTTTGAAGAATTTCAGGCATATCTTCTGCTATCCCGCTGTAATAAGAGCAATCAATAATTGTCGCGTCAGTTGCAGGTGCAACCGTTGCAACAACTTCGACAGCTGGAAAGGGAAGAGCGATTGAAGGTTCCCCATAGACAACCGCGTGTTCGCCCATGAGAATTATTTTTCCATGGGACAAACCTTTTGCGTGTTTTTCATACATGTGACATCTTCCTTTAACTTAAAATTTGTTAGCGCATAAACCATGACAAAATAAATGGCGCAGCATATAACGTCATGAATTGAATCCCATAGTTCATGCCGAGGCGATTCAGATTCCCACAGATAAAACCAATTAGCATAACCCCGAAAACATTCAATAATCCAGCATCCATATAAGCCAATAGGAGTACCAAGCCAATAAACAGACCAAGCACGGCCTCATGGGGAATCTTAGTCAAGACAAATGTTGTGATTTGGGTTGCATAGCGTAAAGATAGATAATAAACCAAACCGATAGAAAGGCCGGCACCTAAAAGAATCGCCAGCGTGAATTCACCTTGTGTCAGTGTGTGGTGGATATTGTTTTCCATTGAGAATACAGGTGGGGCAGTGAACAACGCGCCACCAGGTCCAATCGCAGCTGGGGATAACGGAATTCCCAAAGCAACCACACAAATGATAATTCCCGACAAATAGGTTGACTGCGCTAAAGCACTCATTGTAATAATGGATGTACTTGCTTTTTCCAAAGAATCTTTTTTCCGTTTTCCTACTATTTCACCAAATAAAATAATGATGCCAACAGGACTTAGAACAAATAGGAAAGTTGAAAATAAAGAAGATAAGGCCGCGCTGATGGACTCATCTTTTTTAATAATTTTGAAGGGATTAAAGGTTAATCCAGCATTTGATAATGATGGGATCAATGTTTCTTTGAGCGAACTTGTTTCAGCACCCTCACGTGTTGTTTTCGTTAGGAATGAAAGTAGACTCACTAATAAGGGTCCTACTGTGATGCCCAGGAAAAATGAAGTCGTCACATTTTTATCTGGTGATACTATCCCCAAGTCCCAGTAAATGGTACGCAAGCTTTGAAACAACATAGCCAAAGGAATGATCATGGCAATTGATAGAAGCTTTGCTTTTCCCATTAAAGATAGGAAAATGGCACCAATCACGAACAATATGCTTGCGTATTGTTTGATGATTTCAGCATGTGGCGCAATGAGGTTCGCAATCAATAAGCTGGTCGGAACGGCTATTGCAACCCCAATCAATGACCCAGCAGCAGATTTACGAATGTTCTCATGGGTCAAACCAGCTTTTTTCATGGTCATCGCATGCTCAATCATTGGCGTTGATAAAACACCGCCCGGCAAACCAACGACCAATGTTGGCATGGCATTCATCAAATTCAAAGATATAATCGCCGATATAAAGAAAGTCAGGACCACAATAGGGTGGACGCCAGACAGAACAACCGCCAAAGTTATAGGCATCAACACTGCAGTTTCATCCGTGCCAGGTATAAACCCGATGATTGTATATAGAATAGTCGCTCCAATTGAAGCAAGTATCATCTGAAATAATACGATCATATCCATTCTATTTTCCCTCCCGATTTTTACTTTGTTGGATATCTCGTTTGGGCTTAATCGTAATGGAGTTAATTACCATAGCCAATACAGCACCGCCCAGACCAAAAAACAACTGTCTAGTCGTATCACCAGATGGCGCAACAAAATAGCCGACCATTGTTAGCCCGCCTGATAGGATAATAGCTTGGATCAAGTCCTTGGAGCTGACCAAGTCTCCCCAAAGTTCAAGATATTTTTGTTTATTATTCAATATCATCTCCACCGCTTCTTAATATTCTGTTTTTATATCCTAATTCTAGCAAAGAACAACACAAAGTAAACAAAACTTGTACTAATTTAAGAAAACTTAACCGCAATATTGGGAAAATTTAATATAAAAAACTTGTGTATGAAAAAGTAGGAGATTGACTAAAGTTTATAGTTTTTATATCCCAATCTATGATACAATAAGCAAAAATTCAAATTGCCGGAAAGGATTCAGGATGATTCCAAATAGTAATTATTACCAAATCAATCGTAATGAGTGGAAAAACTTTCATCAAGAAGATGTGCCAATTTTGTCGGAAGACAAACTGGAAAGTCTTATTTCATTGAATGATAAGTTGTCACTCGCTGACGTGAAAGACATTTACTTGCCATTGGTCGAGGTAATTGATCTGTATGCAAAAAATTATCGTAATCTAAGACGAGTGAAAAGTTTGTTTCTAGATCGCCCATATGAACCAGCTCCGATGATTATTGGCGTTTCTGGTAGTGTAGCTGTAGGAAAGAGTACAACTGCCCGTGTGTTACAAAATTTGCTTGGAAAATTCTACCCTGACAAGACAATTGGGATGTTGACAACAGACGGCTTTCTCTATCCCAATGCTGAATTGATCAAGCGGGGTATTTTGAATCGTAAAGGGTTTCCAGAAAGTTATGATATGGAGAAATTGATTCAGTTTCTTTTAGATGTTAAAATAGGTAAGCCCAACGTCAAGTACCCGGTTTATTCTCACCGAATTTATGACGTCATTTCTGATGAATTCAATGTTATTCACGAACCCGATATTTTAATTGTGGAGGGAATAAATGTTCTTCAACTTCCTTCCAATCAACAAATCTATGCGAGCGATTTTTTTGATTTTTCCATCTACGTGGATGCTGAAGTCGAGAATATCGAAAAATGGTACATTGAAAGGTTCGAAATGTTGATGGATTTGGCCCAAGGGCAACCGGATAATTATTACTATAATTATGCCATTGGCGATAGGGAAGAAGCAATTGCAATGGCTCGTGGTGTTTGGAAAAGTGTGAACTTGAAAAACTTACAAGAGTTTATTGCACCAACCATGACCCGAGCAGATTTGATTATCCATAAAACAGATAACCATCATATTGATTATTTGAATATTAAAAAGTATTAACTGGAGGGAAACATATTCATGACTACAGAAATTAGCAGTGTTGAAAAAATAATTGTATTGGACTTTGGAAGCCAGTATAACCAACTGTTGACACGTCGTATCCGCGAATTCGGCGTTTATTCAGAGTTACTGTCTCATAAGACAAGTGCTGAAAAAATCATGGCATTAGGAAACGTGAAAGGGATTATTTTCTCAGGCGGACCGAATAGTGTCTATGCAGAAGGTTCATTTGCAGTCGATCCTGCAATCTATGATTTAGGATTGCCGATACTGGGCGTTTGTTATGGTATGCAATTAATGACTACTCAATTTGGTGGAACAGTAGAGAAAGCTGCTAAACGTGAATATGGTAAATCAGATATTGAAATTTTACGGACGACTGATCCACTATTTTCGGGGTTAGAACGAACTGAAACTGTTTTGATGAGCCATGGTGATTTGATTACCGATATTCCTGTTGGTTTTGAAGTTACTGCTACAAATGCGCAGTGTCCAGTAGCGGCATTCTCGAATGTAGAACGTCAATTTTATGGCGTTCAATTCCATCCAGAAGTACGCCATTCTATTCATGGCAACGAAATGTTGCGTAATTTCGCGTTTGACATTTGTGGCTGTAAAGGCGATTGGTCTATGGCTAATTTTATCGATTTCGAAGTAGATAAAATTCGCGAAACAGTTGGGGACAAGAAGGTGCTCTTGGCGCTTTCTGGTGGTGTGGATTCCTCAGTAGTTGGGGTATTGTTACACAGTGCGATTGGAGACCAATTGACATGTATTTTTGTTGACCACGGTTTATTGCGCAAGGGCGAAGCAGAAGCGGTAATGGAAAGTCTTTCTGGTAAATTTGGATTGAACATCATTAAAGTGGATGCCAAAGACCGCTTCATGTCTAAATTGGCAGGCGTTGCTGATCCAGAGAAAAAACGTAAAATTATCGGTTCTGAATTCATCAATGTATTTGATGATGAAGCAACTAAACTTGATGGTATTGAATTCTTGGCTCAAGGAACAATCTATTCTGATGTCATCGAGAGCGGTACTGATACAGCGCAAACTATCAAGTCTCACCATAACGTGGGTGGTTTGCCAGAAGATATGCAATTTAAATTAATCGAACCTTTGAATACCTTGTTCAAGGATGAAGTTCGTGCGCTTGGTATTGAATTAGGTATGCCTGAAAGTCTCGTTTGGCGTCAACCATTCCCAGGACCAGGTCTAGGGATTCGTGTCCTTGGTGAAATCACGGAAGAAAAATTGGAAATCGTTCGCGAGTCTGATTTCATTCTTCGGGAAGAAATCAAGAATGCTGGTTTAGACCGCGATGTTTGGCAATATTTCACAGTTCTGCCAGGTATCAGAAGTGTTGGCGTGATGGGCGATGGCCGTACTTATGACTACACTATTGGTATTCGTGCAGTAAACTCAGTAGACGGTATGACATCAGAGTGGGCACGTATCCCTTACGAAGTATTGGATCTTATCTCACGCCGTATCGTTAACGAAGTAAAACACGTTAACCGTATCGTGTATGATATTACGAGCAAGCCACCAGCAACCATCGAGTGGGAATAATTAAAGATATACAAAAACAGAGAGCATTGGCTCTCTGTTTTTTTATTTGGAATTTTCAGAAATCCTTACAAAAAATAAAAAAATGTATTGCAATCCCCCAAAAAAAATGTAAAATAAAAACTCGAGATTAGGAAATTAATCTCCCAAGAATTTTTGACCATTTCGTAAGAAATTATAGCCATACGGACAGCTCGGTCAAATGCCGGTTAACGGCAACTTCTGTTGCCTTATTGAACTTTTATAAGTTGGTTACTATAAACCGTGTGCTGCTAGCATACCCACTTGTGAAATCAATAAGAGTAGTAAAAGTAATTCTTGCTATATAGACTCTGATCCCAAATATAACGACACGCATATTTTCTGCCTGTCGGTCTATTTGTGAAATGTTGAAACGGATAACACAAGTGTGAACGGTACTTTACCAGCGCACTTGTGTTTTTTTATGTAAAAATTTTGTGGATGGAGTAGTGAGATGGACCAGAAATTAAAGCTGTATGGATTCAATAATTTAACAAAGTCATTAAGTTTTAATATCTATGACGTTTGTTACGCAAAAACCGAACGCGAACAACGCGACTATATCGCTTATATTGATGAACAATATAACTCAGAGCGTTTGACACATATTTTGACTCAGCTGACAGAGATGATTGGTGCAACCGTTTTGAATATCTCGAAGCAGGATTATGACCCGCAAGGCGCGAGTGTCACAATTCTGGTTGCTGAAGAGAGCATGCGGGCAAATATGGATGGCGAAACAATTGTCGGGCACCTTGATAAGAGCCACGTGACAGTCCACACCTATCCGGAATTTCATCCGGAAAAAAGTATTGCTACTTTCCGAGTGGATATTGATGTTGCCACATGCGGTGAAATCACTCCGCTCAGTACGTTGGATTTTTTAATCGGTAGCTTTGATTCTGACATCATCACCATGGATTATAAAGTCAGAGGATTCACAAGAGATGTAACCGGTCAAAAACTATATATCGACCACAAAATAACTTCAATCCAGGACTATATCGACGATGAAATCCTGCAAAAATATGACACAGTTGATGTGAATGTCTATCAAAATAATATTTTCCACACCAAAATGTTGGTTAAAGAAATGGATTTACAAAATTATTTATTCAAATCCGATGTTTATGAAATTGATCCAAAAAAACGCATGGAAATTATGACCAATTTGCGCCAGGAAATGATAGAAATTTTTAGTGGCAGCAACATTTATTTAGGAGGTTGAAATGTACAAACTTGACCAATCACGAGCACCGATCATGGAAGCTCTAAACGAAATGAAGCATAATCGCTTAGTCCCATTCGATGTTCCCGGGCACAAACGTGGCCGAGGCAATCCCGAATTGACAAAGTTCTTGGGTGAGAAAACCATGAGCATTGATGTCAACTCGATGAAGGCACTTGATAACTTGACTCATCCGGTCTCGGTTATTCATGAATCCGAAAAACTGGCAGCCGATGCATTTGGGGCAGCCCATGCTTTCTTGATGGTGGGGGGTACAACTTCGTCTGTTCAAGCCATGGTTTTTGCGGCCACAAAACGTGGCGAAAAAATCATTTTGCCACGTAATGTCCATCGCTCTGTGATCAATGCCATGGTGTTGAATGGTGCTGAGCCCGTTTATGTGAACCCTGGTACCAATAAACGTTTGGGAATATCTTTAGGGATGGCGGTTGAAGACGTAAAAAAAGCGATTGAAGCACATCCGGATGCAAAAGCCGTTTTTGTCAACAATCCGACCTATTACGGCATTTGCTCCAACTTGAAGGAAATTACCGACTATGCGCACAGCAAAGGAATGTTGGTTTTGGTGGATGAGGCGCACGGCACCCATTTTTATTTCAGTGATAAACTCCCTGCAACAGCTATGGAGGTAGGGGCGGACATGGCCAGCGTATCGATGCATAAATCGGGCGGGTCGTTGACACAAAGCTCCTTCTTATTGATTGGTGAAAAAATGAATGTCGGTCATGTACGCCAGACCATCAACTTGACCCAGACAACAAGTGGTTCCTATCTGCTGATGTCAAGTCTGGATTTATCCCGTAAAAATCTGGCTCTGAACGGTCAGGGGATTTTTGATAAAGTGCTTGAACTTGTCGAATATGCCCGCAAAGAAATCAACGAAATTGGTGATTACTACGCATACTCCGACGAAATTATCGATGGTGACACCATTTATGATTTTGACCGCACCAAGCTATCCATCAACACGTTTGAGACCGGATTGGCCGGTGTTGAAGTGTATGACTTGCTGCGGGATGAATATGACATACAGGCCGAATTCGGAGATATGGGCAACCTGTTGGCTTATGTTTCAGTTGGGGACCGGGAACGCGATTTAGAGCGTTTAGTCGGTGCTTTGTCTGAAATCCGCCGTCGTTACAAAAAAGATAAAGCGGGTATGATTGACCATGACTATATCAATCCGATCGTGAAGACCACCCCACAAGTAGCTTTCTATGCCGATAAAATCGTTTCTTTACCTTTAGCCGAAACAGTCGGACGGGTCTGCAATGAATTTGTGATGGCTTATCCGCCCGGAATACCAGTCTTGGCTCCAGGAGAAGAAATTACCCAAGAAATTGTTGATTATATCGTCTATGCCAAAGCAAAAGGTTGTTTTATGACCGGTGCAGAAGATATGAATATTGAACGTCTGAATGTGTTGGAGGAGGTATGAGAATGGATTTATGGTACAACGAGTTTCATACGAAAAACGTAAAATTATCAATTAAAGTGGACCAACAGTTGTATAGCGGTCAAAGTGAATTTCAACGCATTGATGTCTTTCATTCACCGGAATTCGGACGTTTTTTGACCTTGGATGGATTCATGATGTTAACGGAAAAAGATGAATTTATTTATCACGAAATGATTGTCCATGTACCGATGGCAGTAAATCCTGCTATTAAAAAAGTACTGGTCATCGGTGCCGGCGATGGTGGGGTTATTCGCGAATTAACGCGCTATGAAACAATCGAACATATCGATATGGTTGAAATCGACGAAGAAGTTGTGGACGTATGTGTAAAATATTTGCCACAAACGGCCTGTGCTTTTGATGATCCCCGGGTCCATTTACACTTTCAAGACGGCTTGAAGTTCGTGCGGAAGTTTGAAAATGAATATGATTTGATTGTTGTCGATTCGACAGATCCGTTTGGACCGGGCGAAGGGTTATTTACAAAAGAATTTTATGGCAATTGTTTCAAAGCCCTGAATGAAGCGGGTATCATGGTGAATCAACATGAGAGTCCCTTTTACCAAAATGATGCCATTGCCATGCAACGTGCACATAAACGCATCATAGAATCTTTTCCGATTGCTAAAGTCTATCAAGCACATATTCCTACTTATCCTTCCGGGCACTGGTTGTTTGGATTTGCATCTAAATCTTTCCATCCGTTGAAAGATTTGGATGGCGCAAAATGGGATGCATTGGGACTAAAAACGAAATATTATAATCCGGCTCTGCACTGCGGTTCGTTTGCATTGCCGAACTATGTGGAGGACTTATTGACAGATGTTGAATAGAAATATCGAAACCTTTATTGGTTGTGAAAGTGAATACTCAGAAGCAGAACTTGTCATTTTCGGTGCTCCTTATGACAGTACGACATCCTATCGTCCGGGTACTCGCTTTGCCGGAAAGGAAATGCGTTCTGAGAGTTTTGGTATCGAAACGTACAGTCCTTATCAGGATAAGGATTTGTTGGATATCCATGTATTTGATGGTGGTGAATTAGAATTACCATTTGGTGGACCTGAACGAGCATTGGATATGATTACGGATTATACGGCCCGTATATTGGTGGATGGCAAGCTGCCGGTCATGATCGGAGGCGAGCACTTGGTTACCTTGGGAGCGGTGCGTGCTGTTGCGGAAAAATACCCGGATTTGCATATTATCCAGTTTGATGCCCATGCCGATTTGCGAGATGATTATTTGGGACAACAGTTGTCCCATGCGTGCGTCATCCATCGTTGCTGGGATATTATCGGGGATGGCCGCATTTTCCAATTCGGGATTCGTTCCGGTGACCGCAGTGAATTTGAATGGGGTAAGGACCATGTCTACACGGAAAAATTCACTTTGGATACTTTGGAAGATATCGTTTCCCAGTTGGAAGGGAAACCCGTTTATTTGACGATTGATTTTGATGTGCTAGATCCTTCCGTTTTCCCTGGAACGGGAACACCGGAAGCAGGTGGCATTACCTTCAATGAATTGTTAAAAGGAATTTTGACAGTGGCGCCGTTGAACATAGTTGGGGCAGACATCAATGAATTATCACCAAAACTGGATGCAAGTGGGGCCTCCACTGCAACGGCATGTAAAACGTTACGTGAGTTACTACTCGCTTTAAATACAAATAAGGAGATGAAATAATGGGTAAATGTATGATTATCGGTGCAGGCGGCGTTGCTTCTGTAGCAGCGCACAAATGTGCACAAAACAGTGAAGTATTTGAGGAAATTATGATTGCAAGCCGCACAAAATCAAAGTGCGACAAAATCAAAGCAGATTTAGAAGGTAAAACAAAAACCGTTATCCACACAGCACAAGTGGATGCGGATAACGTTGATGAATTGGTCACATTGATCAATGAATTCCAACCTGAAGTTGTCTTGAACTTGGCATTACCATATCAAGATTTAACGATCATGGAAGCCTGTTTACAAACGAAGACCCATTATGTGGATACAGCAAATTATGAACCTACCGATATAGCGAAATTTGAATACAAATGGCAATGGGAATACAAAAAACGCTTCGAAGAAGCGGGCATTACGGCTTTGTTGGGAAGTGGCTTTGACCCTGGTGTAACGGGAGTGTTCTCTGCTTATGCGATGAAACATTATTTCGATGAAATCAACTACATCGATATCTTGGACTGTAACGGTGGCGACCATGGTTATCCATTCGCGACCAACTTCAACCCAGAAATTAATATCCGCGAAGTCAGTGCAAATGGTAGTTATTGGGAGAATGGTGAGTGGGTTGAAACTGAACCAATGGAAATTAAGCGTAGCTACAATTTCGACCAGGTCGGTGAAAAAGATATGTACCTCTTACACCATGAAGAACTAGAATCGCTGGCTTTAAATATCAAAGGCATCAAGCGAATCCGCTTCTTCATGACTTTCGGAGAAAGTTATTTGACACATCTAAAATGTTTGGAAAATGTTGGCATGACGAGTATTGAGCCCATCGAATTCGAAGGCAAACAGATTGTGCCATTGCAATTTTTGAAAGCTGTCTTGCCTGATCCAGCTTCTTTGGGACCTCGCACGAAAGGGAAGACCAACATTGGTTGCATCATGCAAGGGAAAAAAGATGGCAAAGATGTTACTTACTACGTGTACAATGTTTGCGACCATGAAGAAGCTTATAAAGAAGTTGGTTCGCAAGCAGTCAGCTATACAACTGGTGTACCGGCAATGATTGGCGCCATGATGATTATGACTGGTACTTGGCAAGGCGCCGGTGTTTATAACATCGAGGAATTTAATCCAGATCCATTCATGGATGCCTTGAACAAGTGGGGTCTGCCATGGCAAGAAGATTTCAATCCGGTGTTGGTTGATTAATGAACCGACTAGATATATTACAACAAGTTCAAACGCCAAGTTATGTCATTGACGAACAGAAGTTAATCGATAACTTGACCATTCTACGCGGCTTGGAAGAGCGGACCGGCTGCCACGTTTTGTTGGCACAAAAAGCTTACTCCGCCTTTGCCACATACCCGCTGATTCGCCGATACATTAGTGGTGCAACTGCTAGCGGGTTGTACGAAGCGCGTTTGGGACATGAAGAGATGCAGGGTGAGAATCACATTTTCGCCCCAGCCTATATGGAACATGAATTTGATGAAATTTTGGAAATTTGTGATCATATTGTTTTCAATAGCTTTGCCCAATGGGAGAAATACAAGAACAAAATCAAAGGGAAAGCAAGCTGCGGGATTCGTATCAATCCTGAACATTCCACCCAGGGTAATCACGCTTTATATGACCCCTGTGCACCCTGGTCTCGGTTTGGCGTAACAATTGATAATTTTAGAGAAGATTCACTGGATGGAATAGAAGGTCTCCACTTCCATACCTTATGCGAACAGGATTCAGAAGATTTAGAATCAACGCTGGATATCATCATTGAAAAATTTGGTAAGTATTTACCCCAAATGAAATGGATCAATTTCGGGGGCGGACACCATATAACCCGCGATGGATATGATATTGAAAAGTTGGAGCGTTGCATTAAACGCATGCAAAATGAATTTGGGCTGGAAGTCTATATAGAGCCTGGAGAAGCAATTGCCCTTAATGCAGGCTACCTGGTTTCTTCCTTATTAGAAGTCGTCCACAATGATATCAATATCGGGATTTTGGATACATCCGCAACTTGTCACATGCCTGATGTCCTGGAAGTTCCTTACCGTCCGGTCATTATTGACAGTGGGGAAATCGGAGAAAAAACTTACTCTTATCGCTTTGGCGGTAATACCTGTTTGACAGGAGACATCATTGGGGATTACTCCTTCGATGAACCTTTGAAGGTCGGCGACAAATTCGTCTTTACCGACATGGCCATTTACTCGATGGTTAAAAACAATACCTTCAATGGTATCGCCTTGCCCTCCATTCGTTTGTTGAAAACAGATGGTACAGTCCAAACAATCAAAGAATTCGGTTATGAGGAATTCAAAGAAAGATTGTCTTAATAAATGAACCAGTTCCGGGAATTCCTGGGCTGGTTTTTTTGCATATACCATGTTTATCCGAAAAGAATTACGATTGTCATCAACCTTGGGAGTTATCGCGCTTGCAAAAAAAGGGAAACTTGCGGACAATGGAAGTAGTACGTTGAAAGGGTGGATGGAATGATTATTAAATTATTAGAACCATTACGTGTTTCAAAGGAAATGATTGATGAACTGGCAAAGCCTCTCATTGATATGGGGCATGAGTTTGTCTACTATGATAATAAAACAACAGATACAAAAGAATTAATAGAGCGCAGTAAGGATGCGGATATTGTCATGATTGCCAATAACCCTTATCCGGCTGAGGTTATTGAAGCATCTAATAATCTAAAACTTATCAACGTTGCTTTCACAGGTGTGGATCACGTTGATGCAAAAACTGCAAAAGATAAAGAAATTAAAATTGCCAATGCGGCAGGCTATTCGGTTCAATCTGTTCCGGAACTCGCTATTGGCTTGACGTTGGATGTTTATCGTGGACTTACCGCAGGGGATGCAGCCATTCGCCAAGCAAATTTCCCGGGACCTTTCCAAGGTCGTGAAATCAAAGGGAAAACAATCGGTATCATCGGGACAGGGCAACTAGGAACGAAAACAGCGGAACTTTATAAGGCCTTCGGAGGAACACTGATAGGCTATAACCGCACCGAGCATGAAGAGGCGAAACAATTAGGTTTGACTTATCACGACTTGGAGACTGTAATGGCAGAAAGTGACATCATTTCCGTTCATTTGCCATTGACGGAGGACACACGCGGTATTATCTCTAAAGAAATGATTTCCAAAATGAAAAAGACTGCAATCATTATCAACACTGCTAGAGGTCCAGTTATTGATAATAAAGCCCTTGCTGAGGCTTTAAATGCGGGTGCTATTGCTGGGGCAGGTATTGATGTGTTTGATATGGAACCGCCTCTACCGTTGGATTATCCATTATTGGATGCCAAAAATGCTGTATTAGCGCCTCATGTTGGTTTCCTGACTGATGAAGCCATGGTACTGAGGGCGCAAATCGTTTTTGAAAATGCCTTGGCGTTTTTAAAAGGTGAGCCTCGAAACATCGTAAATATTTAGAAATATTTGATAAAGCATGATTGACTTTTTTATAATGTTTGATTTGTCAGTGTAAGCTAGACAAAATGGATTCATTTAGGTAACTCAAAAAATAACTCTAGCGGTGTCTGGTAAGCCAAGAATTTCGCGCTGGATATTGTTTCGCTCGTTGGAGACCTAAGAAACTGACGCTTGATCGACTTGATTGAAGTCCATTTCTTTTTGCAGCAAGCCCTTGGAGTTTTCGTTCAGGGCGCGCTTTAAGGGTGGTCCCAGAAGCTCGGTACTTCAGTGTGCCGATTTAATTCACCGCTATTCACTTACCTACATTAGAACCACCACGTTCATTGACTATAAGAAAAGCAAAAATAGCTTTGGAAAAATAACACGAACTGGCCAAAATATAGAAGGGGTTAAGTGAGCCCCGCCAATAGATTGATTATCCCATAATCCGTTATTTGGCCTTTAGTTGGACAGAAACAATACAGAGAAGGAACAGTCACCTGCGGAGGTGGTTGTTCCTTCTCTGTATTTTGATAAGTCACAATACAGAAATCCCAACTATTTATCGCATAGTCTGCAGAGCGGTAGCGAAATCCAAAATAGGAGGAAGCTGGGCTAAGTCCATCATTCATTCGGATTGCATCAGATCGTTTACACCTAATTCAAGCACGATTTTTTTCTTTTCAGCGGGTTTGTACTAAAGTAATTCACTTTAGTTCCATTTAGAATGTGGCTGCGTACTATAGTTTTCCAACATATAGTGGTTGACATGGTTTATTGCATACCTATGCCAACGGAACAAATGAGTGCTTTAGGTCATAAAATGCGCACAATCATTGTCGTTATGCATCGGTGTAACTACAGTAAAAACTCAACAAACCATCCGTAGAATCACACTCGTTCAAAGCAGACTGGAATCTTCTGGAAAATTAGCATTTCAATGTCTGAATGAGTATTACTCAGATTCCGAGAGAGGATATTTGACATATTCTATTTTTGATTCCCTAAAGTCGAAAAGAGTGTAGTGCAAAATTTAAATATTTCGATTAAAACATTCAGAAAAGCGATTAGAAGTTAGTCTGCTGTAGGGCTAGTGTATATGGTTAAGGAAATGAAGTTCAGAATAAAAATACGATAACTATGATTTTTTGACAATTTTTAATGAAAAATGATTGTAATAAGATGTAAAAAACTATATCATTAATGCATAAATATTAATTAATTAAATTTAGGAATATTTAATTAATTTAAATAATCGATAGAAAACTTACAATACAGATTGGTGGCTATGTTAATGGAATCGATTGCACACATCAGAAAGTCCGATAATAAAATCCAAACCGTTGAGCAGCATCTTCTGGAAGTCAAAAAATTGGCAGAATCGTATGGAGAGCGTGTTAATGTGGCACATGTAACAGGATTAGCAGGAATGCTTCACGACTTGGGGAAATTCACAGAAGAATTTTCAACTTATATTAAGAAGGCTGTAGAAAATCCGGATAACCCACCGAAACGTGGAAGTGTAGATCATTCTACTGCTGGAGGAATGTTTCTTTACGAATTACTGCATAAAAACGGTTCTTCCACAAATGAAAAAATCCTTGCTGAATTGGTTGGTAATGCAATCATTTCCCATCATGGATTTTTAAAAGACTTCAATAATCCGTCACTTGATTCCAAATACTTGAGCAGGGTAAATAAAGAAGAAAAAAAAGATGTTTATGTAAATTACGAAGAATTTAGCGGCTACTTCTACAGTAAAGTTATGGATGAGTCGTCTTTTGCGAATTATATCAATAAAGCTGTAGCTGAAATTGGAGAGTACATAATACAATCTACCCCAGTACCTTTACGGACTAGTTTGTATTATTTGACTACTTTTATTTTCAGTGCCTTGGTGGATGCAGATCGAACTAACACGCGGCTATTTGAAGAGGGAAATGAGCATATTGGAAAAAATACACATGATTTGTTCGAATTATATAATACGAAATTAGAGATGCATTTAATCGGCTTACAGCAACCACATGCTTCAAGAACAGCTATCAATCAGTTGCGAATGGACATGTCAGAGGAATGCAAGAAGTTCGCAAAAAATGAAAGTGGAATCTACTCGTTATCGATTCCAACCGGCGGCGGAAAAACGTTGGCGAGCCTCAGATACGCTCTCAACCACGCATTAGAGCATGGCAAAGAAAGAATCATCTATGTGATACCTTACACCTCCATCATCGATCAGAATGCTAAACTGGTTAAAGCAATACTTGATGATGATACTAACATCATTGAACACCATTCCAACGTTGACTTCGGGTCGTCGAATGAAAAAGAACAGGATGATGAACTTGATGAAATGCTGATGAACAAAAGAGAGAAAATAAGATTAGCAACTGACAACTGGGATGCTCCTATCATTTTTACTACGATGGTACAGTACTTGAATGCCTTTTATGCGAAGGGAAACAGACACACCAGAAGATTACATAATCTCACGAATGCTGTCATCATTTTTGATGAGGTTCAAAAAGTTCCATCTAAGTGTCTTTCGCTATTCTCTGAGTCAGTTAATTTTCTGGATAAGATGGGGAATTCATCCATTCTGTTGTGCACAGCTACGCAACCAGGGCTAGAGTCCATAAAACGAAAAATCTGTGTGAAAGATGAAATTGTCAACAATTTACCGGAAGTGGTAAAAGCTTTTAAAAGAACTGAAATAATAGACAAAGTAAAAGAAGGTAAGATGAGCAAAGAGGATTTGACAATTTTTGTGGAAGGGCTAATGCAAGAAAATCAGAGTTTACTCATCATTTTGAACACAAAAAAAGCTGCAAAGGATCTGTTTATTTTACTTGATGCGATGATTGCTGATACGAATGTCTATCATCTGAGTACATCCATGTGTGCAAAACACAGGACTGCTATACTGGAGAAAGTTAAAGATGACCTCTATCATCAAAAGAAGACTATTTGCGTGAGTACACAATTGATTGAAGCGGGCGTGGATATAAGCTTCGAATGCGCAATCAGGTCGATTGCGGGAATAGATTCGATTGCTCAAGCCGCAGGAAGATGCAATAGAAACGCAGAAAAAAATATTGGGCAGGTTTATGTAATTGATTACGGAGAAGAAAAAATAGGCAGCTTAATCGAAATCGAAAAAGGTCAGAAGGTTACCAGACAAAAATTATTGGATTTGGAGAAAGAACACGAAGATAATAGAACCGATTTACTGTCACCTGATGTGATCAAGTTGTATTTTGAAAAATATTACAACGAAATCGAGTCATTGATTGATTATCCACTTCAAATTATTGGCGGGAATACGAGATCAACAATGGTGAAAGTCTTGCTGGAGTGTCCTTTTCAAAAGGCATATATGGGAAAATCTAAAGAGAATTTTAACAATGTGACTTTGCTGCAAGCTGCTCATACATACGCGGCCGAACAATTTTATGTAATTGATGAAAATACAAAGCCTATCATTGTTCCTTTTGAAGATGAGGGCAGAGAGCTGATAGCTGATCTAAATCGGCGACATGGGATAGCAGATTTGACCGGTCTGTTAAAGAAGGCACAACAATACACGGTCAATGTTTATGCGAATGATTTCGCGAAGCTGAAAGAAAGTGGAGCATTGCAATATCTCTATGATGGCTCCATATATACAATCCTTCCAACTGCATACAATGAATTCTATGGGATCGATTATGAGAACAACAGTAAAATGCAGGACTGCCAAATTTAAAAAAAACGATTTATTGCATAGCCAAAAGAAAAAGGCTTATCCACAAAAGGATAAGCCCAACTCTTATAACACATATTACATTTTTCAATCCACGCATTAAGCGACAAGTACATTATAGCATATTATTTTCTCACGTTAAAATAATTGATATTTACCTTTCATGTATTATGTATTATATTTGACTAAAAAATAATTGAGTAATATAATGAACACAAATAGAAAGAAAGAAGGGTAGTTATGAGAAACAGTGTTGAGTTTGTCTTGTATGGACCGTATGCCTTGTTCACAGATCCATTAACCAAGATGGGAGGTGAAAAACTGTCCTATCAAATACCGACCTATCAGTCGCTTAAAGGAATTATTGAAAGCGTTTACTGGAAGCCAACAATCATCTATTATATTGACGAAGTCAGAATCATGAATCCAATTCGGATGGAATCGAAAGGTATTAGACCGATAAATTATGGGGGAGGTAATACGCTCGCAAATTACACCTATCTTAGAGAGGTGAAATATGAGGTCAAAGCGCACTTTGAATTCAATCCACATCGCCCGGATTTGGCGGCGGATCGGAACGAGCATAAGCATCATAATATCTTAAAAAGATCCCTCGAAATGGGGGGGAGACGGGATATCTTTTTGGGAACAAGAGAGTGCCAAGCGTATGTAGAACCTGTTACTTTTGGAGAGGCACCAGGACATTATGATGATTACGATGAAACGCATTTTGGGACCATGGTTCATGGTCTGAATTATCCTGATGAAACAGGGAAAAACATGCTTGAAGTCCGGTTGTGGAATCCTGTTATGAAAAACGGAATAGTACGGTTTGAGAGGCCAGAGGATTGCAAAAATATTAGACCAATCAAAAAAATGCAGGCAAAACATTTTGATGAAACAAATGTGGATTTTGAATTGAACGCTGATGAATAACGAAAGGAGAAAGCGATGAGTTGGTTAATGGACTTATACGAGACGTACAACCAAAACGAGTCATCTATAGGCATTACAGAATATAAAAGGAATGGACAAGCGTTTATGCTGCTACCCATATCGCATACCACTCAATCTGCACACATAGAAGTTCATGTTACGGAAGACGGTCAATTCCATTCTGCTTTTGTCATACCCAAAGAGGACGCAACGACAGTAATTCCAGCTACAGAAGAATCAGCGAGCCGCGCCGGAGCGAAAACCGCACCATATCCTATTCATGATAAATTAAGTTATGTAGCTGGAGATTATAATTCGTACGGCGGAGATCCTAAAAAAGTTAATGATTATTCCGAATACATAAAGCAATTGAAAGGATGGAGAGAATCATCTTTTTCAGTACCTAAAATTGAGAGCATATACTCTTACTTGTTAAAGGGAACATTGATTGAAGATCTTATAAAAGATAAAAAGTTATGGTCCAATGAAAAACATCAATTGCTGAGCAAATGGGATAGCACATTAGGGGAGCGACCGGAAATTTTTGGTGTAGTGGCCGGCAATCAGGACGCCGCGTTTGTCCGATTTGATGTGTATTACCCGGATCAAGTCAGCAATAAGGTTTGGATGGATCCCGAAGTACAAAATAGTTTTATCGCTTATTATAATACGAAATTAAAGGACAGTGATTTGTGTTTTGTGACTGGAGAAATGCAGCCAGCCACAGAGAAACATGCCAATAAAATCCGCAATCCAGCTGACAAAGCTAAATTGATATCAGGAAATGATACAAGTGGATTTACTTTTAGAGGAAGATTCAGCACTTCAAATGAAGTTGCAGGAATCAGCTACGAAGCGTCCCAAAAATCGCATAATGCATTGAAATGGCTCATAAATAGACAAGGGAAAGATATAGACGGAAGAGTCATATTGGTATGGGGAAATGATAGATTAGAATACGTTGATCCTCTTGGGAGCGGAGAAACTGTAGCTGGGGACGCAGAAACCCAACAAGCATTTTCTATTGAACTCTCCAAAGCCATTGATGGGTATAAACATGATTTAAAGACTGATTCTAAAGTTATCGTCATGGTCCTGGATGCTGCGACTACAGGAAGAATGGCAGTTATATATTACAGAAAGATAGATGCGGAGGAGTATCTCGAAAAAATTAAAGAATGGCACTCAAAACATACATGGCGGCAAATAGGTGAAGAGAAAAAAATATTTTTTGGTGCACCATCCATAAAGAATATTGCAATTGCAGCTCATGGCGAGAGGGCAAACAACAAAGTGATTAAGTCTGTTGTAGAGAGGCTCCTTCCGTGCGTAATTGAAGGAAGAAACATTCCTAGGGATATCATTGAATCCTGTGTCAGAAGAGCAAGTAATCCGGTTGCTATGGAGAGATGGGAATGGGAGAAAGTTTTGGGTGTTGCCTGTGCCTTGGTAAATGAGAAGGGAGCGAGTGGTGTGGGATTAGATAATAGCATTAGGGATAGGAGCTATCTTTTCGGGAGGTTACTGGCTGTAGCCGATGTCCTTGAAAATACTGCGTTGCGGAGCGATGAGAAAAAGCGGATTACAAATGCAGAGAGGTATATGACTGCATTTTCACAGCACCCGAGTCGAACTTGGGAAATCATTCAAAAAGCAATTCAGCCTTATAAAGCAAGACTCGGAGACAAATCTGTATTTTATACAAAAATGATTGATGAAATACTTTCCAAGATCGAATTTGAAGATTTCAATAACAAACCATTGAAAAGTGTCTACTTATTGGGTTATTCGAGTCAAAGGCAAGAATTGTACACTAAAAAACAGAAAACCGATGCTTTAACTGTAACAACATCAGCCGAATAATAAAAAGGAGGAAACAAACATGTCAGTATTAGATCACAAAATCGATTTTGCAGCAATCATTTCGGTGACAAAAGCCAACCCAAATGGAGACCCTCTGAACGGAAATAGACCACGTCAAAATTATGATGGAAAAGGTGAAATATCGGATGTGTGTCTAAAAAGAAAAATCCGGAATAGACTTCAGGATACGGGTGAATCCATATTTGTGCAATCGCAAGATCGCTCTGACGATGGATTTGCTTCTTTGAGAGACCGGGCTGATTCGAATGAAACATTGAAAAAAGCACTAACTGATAAAAAATCTAAGATTTCATCTGATGAATTTGCTTCGATTGCATGCTCGGAATGGACAGATGTCCGTAGCTTTGGCCAAGTATTCGCATTCAAGGGTTCTGAACTTTCAGTTGGTGTTCGAGGTCCGGTTTCTATCCAAACGGCAGTGAGTGTTGATCCAGTTGACGTTACCAGTATGCAGATTACTAAGAGTGTTAACTCGACCACTTCAGATACAAAAGGATCCGACACAATGGGGATGAAGCATTTTGTTGAGTTTGGTGTATACGTTCTAAAGGGTAGTATCAATACGCAACTTGCGGAAAAAACCGGTTTCACAAATGAAGATGCCGAAAAAATAAAAATGGCACTTCAAACGTTATTCGCAAATGATGTGTCATCAGCAAGACCGGATGGTAGTATGGAAGTTAATAAGGTTTATTGGTGGAATCATAATTCTAAGTTAGGTCAGTATTCTTCAGCAAAAGTACATCGCTTGCTAAGCCTAGAGAAGAAAACTGAGCATCCATCTTCTTTTGATGATTACAAGGTGACACTTGAAACTCTGGATAATTTAGATGTGGAGATATTGGATGGGTTATAATGAAGATGACTTTCTCTTGCTATCTGGTATTCAACATTTTGAATTTTGCAAGAGACAATGGGCTCTGATTCACATCGAACAACAATGGGAAGAAAATTATTTAACGATTGCGGGGCAAAATCTGCATAAAAAAGCAGATGAACCCTTTATACGAGAAAAAAGAAAAGAGAAACTTATCATACGCGGAATGCCGGTAAAATCTCATTCCTTAGGAATATCTGGAGTATGTGATGTTGTTGAATTTATTCAAGATAAAAACGGCGTAGCGATTCATGGTGAAGATGGGTTATATCTTCCTATTCCGATTGAATACAAACACGGAAAACCAAAAAAAAATGATGCTGACGTTTTTCAGATGGTTGCACAAGCCATGTGTTTGGAGGAAATGCTCTTTTGTACGATAAATGTGGGGTTTCTATTCTATAATGAAATAAAAAGAAGAACAGAAATACCAATCACTTTAGATTTACGGGAAAGTGTAAGAAAAAAAATTTCTGAGATGCATGACTTATATTCCAAAAGATATACTCCAAAAGTTAAGACTGGGCCACATTGCGAACGTTGCTCTTTAAAAGATGTATGTTTACCAAAACTCATGAATAAGGAAACTGTCAGTTCTTATTTGGATAGGAGACTACAATTTGAAGAAACTACTTAATACTATTTATGTGACGACACCTGATTCCTATCTTTCTCTGGATGGAGATAACCTTGTAGTTTTAAATAACGATACAAGAATTGGCCGGGTCCCGATGCACAATCTTGAATCCATTGTTACATTTGGATATACAGGTGCGAGTCCCGCGTTAATGAGGTATTGTGTTGAACACAATGTATCATTGACTTTTATGCGACAGAGCGGGAAATTTATGGCACGGGTAATTGGTCCATCCAAAGGTAATGTAACCCTTCGAAAAAGGCAATATCAGATTTCTGATGATGTATGTGAATCTTTAGCAATCGCTAGAAACTTCATTATAGGCAAAGTCTATAATCATAAGTGGATAATTGAGAGGACTATTAGGGATCATTCATTATTGGTGGATGCAGAAGAAATGAGAACTGCTTCCAAACAATTAACTGTCCTACTAAAAGACATAAGGGCTTGTGATAATTTCGAATCCTTAAGAGGATTTGAAGGACAAGCTGCGGTCGTCTATAATCGTATGTTTAACCAGATGATTTTAAAACAAAAAGATCACTTTTATTTCAACGGGAGAAATAGAAGACCACCTCTGGATAATGTAAATGCTATGCTGTCCTTCGCGTACACACTTCTGTCTATCGATTTTGCTGGAGCATTAGAGCAAGTGGGGTTAGATGCTTATGTGGGATTTATGCATCGTGATCGCCCTGGAAGGGTATCCTTGGCTTTAGATTTGATGGAAGAATTTCGAGGCATCATGGCTGACAGGTTTGTGATTTCGTTAATCAATTTGAAAGTGATTAATGATCAGGATTTCGTTAGTAAAGAAAATGGCTCGGTAATCATGACTGATGAAGGCAGGAAAAAATTTATTACTGCTTGGCAAAAAAAAAACAAGAAACGATTACACATCCATTTTTAGATGAAAAGATATCTTGGGGGTTAGCTCCTTACGCGCAAAGTCTTTTACTGGCAAGGCTGATCAGAGGAGACCTTGATCAATATCCTCCTTTTTTATGGAAGTAGGTGGAATAGATGCTAGCATTAGTAACTTATGATGTAAGTGTATCAGATAAAGCTGGAAGGACCAGATTGCGAAAGGTTTCGAAGGTCTGTCAGAATTATGGTCAAAGAGTACAAAATTCTGTATTTGAATGTATTGTGGATAACACGCAGCTTACAGAGCTTAAGATTAAGTTGTTGGAAATTATTGATACGAACGTGGACAGCTTAAGAGTGTATAATATAGGTAACAATCACAAAAATAAAGTTGAACACTTCGGAACAAAAAAAGCTTTGGATTTAGAAGATGTATTATTGTTCTAGTGCGAACCATAAGCGGACATAAAAAATCTGGGAGGTTCGCACACCTTTTATGTAATATTGTTGCTGTCCATTGCTATAATATTGCTTTTTTAGCGGATTGAACTATCGTTTTCTATAGATTTAATAATATATTGGACGATTATAGATATAATTCGCTGTCGCACTCCTCGTGAGTGCGTGGATTGAAATAAGACGTTTGTCAGTGATACGTTTGAGAATTTGAGTCGCACTCCTCGTGAGTGCGTGGATTGAAATAACAGATGATGCCATGACAACAGCACAATTTGAAACGTCGCACTCCTCGTGAGTGCGTGGATTGAAATAATACGAGATTGCTGAGAGCGAAAAATCATGCTGTCGCACTCCTCGTGAGTGCGTGGATTGAAATAGGATTGCTTTCTTGTTCTTGACTGGAATGTACTTGTCGCACTCCTCGTGAGTGCGTGGATTGAAATGTCTTCTATCAATTATGACGATTACCGCTTATCGTCGCACTCCTCGTGAGTGCGTGGATTGAAATTTATAGAATCTTAGAGTTGCCAAAGCCATGGTCTTGTCGCACTCCTCGTGAGTGCGTGGATTGAAATGGTACGAACATCACTGTCGACCTGGTCGGCGCGAGTCGCACTCCTCGTGAGTGCGTGGATTGAAATTGTCAACCTACAATATCCCGATTCCAAAACCAGACGTCGCACTCCTCGTGAGTGCGTGGATTGAAATCATATCGATGCAAGTTAAAATCACAACGTTATTTGTCGCACTCCTCGTGAGTGCGTGGATTGAAATAGTGAGTTGTCAAACATCATTTGCCCCAACTGTAAGTCGCACTCCTCGTGAGTGCGTGGATTGAAATTCGATCCTGTCCTTAGCTACATTGAAGTATGTTTCGTCGCACTCCTCGTGAGTGCGTGGATTGAAATAGCACAACAGAAAGATGAAATAAGAAGACTAACCGTCGCACTCCTCGTGAGTGCGTGGATTGAAATTTCCCTGAAGACAAAGACAGATTACTACTATAGGTCGCACTCCTCGTGAGTGCGTGGATTGAAATCAGCACTCACTGACCAGGAAGACCAGGCTATCAGGGTCGCACTCCTCGTGAGTGCGTGGATTGAAATGAATCTACTTCATAATTTTCTGTCTGGTTATAGTCGCACTCCTCGTGAGTGCGTGGATTGAAATGGTTATGACTGGGGAAGTTATCACAGTGGGTTATAAGTCGCACTCCTCGTGAGTGCGTGGATTGAAATTGGTTCAATTGGAGGGGGTAGGCGTTACTTTTAATGTCGCACTCCTCGTGAGTGCGTGGATTGAAATCAAGTGGGGAACAAGCAAATCGGCAGTCGCGACGGTCGCACTCCTCGTGAGTGCGTGGATTGAAATAAGTATGCGAACCCACGTACTTACACAGGAACAAGTCGCACTCCTCGTGAGTGCGTGGATTGAAATCGTGGTGAGGTTGAACCCACAGAAGGCATGATGGTCGCACTCCTCGTGAGTGCGTGGATTGAAATTGGACACGGGTATTCGGACGCTACAGTGACCGGGTCGCACTCCTCGTGAGTGCGTGGATTGAAATATTACACGTGTGGGCAAACGTGTCCGATACAGGCGGTCGCACTCCTCGTGAGTGCGTGGATTGAAATTGGAAACAGGTGATATCGGCTCTATTCTTAACGGTCGCACTCCTCGTGAGTGCGTGGATTGAAATAGACTCTTCCTTTGTCTTGTTAAACGTCTCTTGCGTCGCACTCCTCGTGAGTGCGTGGATTGAAATCGTGCAATCCAGCCAAAAAACTTTACATGGAAAAAGTCGCACTCCTCGTGAGTGCGTGGATTGAAATGTCAATCTGCCTGTTAATACCACGTTGTTTATCGTCGCACTCCTCGTGAGTGCGTGGATTGAAATCTGTATTTGTGAAAATCGACGGATCGGAAATATTGTCGCACTCCTCGTGAGTGCGTGGATTGAAATCAATACAGGCTATAACGGTCCCTTTGGCGTTGCGGTCGCACTCCTCGTGAGTGCGTGGATTGAAATTGTGATGTCGAAGAAATATCCAATTAGCGTTGCTGTCGCACTCCTCGTGAGTGCGTGGATTGAAATTGACTTCAGGGCGAACACTGGTGGCTGGTCTGTGTCGCACTCCTCGTGAGTGCGTGGATTGAAATAATTCAACACATTTGGAACAAAGACAATATTTGGGTCGCACTCCTCGTGAGTGCGTGGATTGAAATCAACCACACATACCCGTTTTTAAAATGGATCGTGTCGCACTCCTCGTGAGTGCGTGGATTGAAATTTATCTGGTCGCATGGGGGTCACTCCTTATCTGGTCGCACTCCTCGTGAGTGCGTGGATTGAAATCACCCCAGCAACTGATTTACCTGTAGGTTATACGTCGCACTCCTCGTGAGTGCGTGGATTGAAATGCGTCTGCTTTATTGCTTTGACTACGTTGCAAGTCGCACTCCTCGTGAGTGCGTGGATTGAAATTCGGCGTAGTTGAACCGGTCACTGTAGCGTCCGAAGTCGCACTCCTCGTGAGTGCGTGGATTGAAATACGTGGAACATTATTGAATGTATAAACCGATGCTGTCGCACTCCTCGTGAGTGCGTGGATTGAAATATATAGAAGGTCGTTTATCTTGATTAGAAGGTCTTGTCGCACTCCTCGTGAGTGCGTGGATTGAAATCGATCAGCAATTCTTTCTCGCTGAATGAAATACCGTCGCACTCCTCGTGAGTGCGTGGATTGAAATCAGTACGTCCTTTAATTTCGTCATAAGCGATTTCCAGTCGCACTCCTCGTGAGTGCGTGGATTGAAATCCGCCTTCCCGGTGAAGATTGTGTTGTAGGTCGCGTCGCACTCCTCGTGAGTGCGTGGATTGAAATCGCTATACAACGCGTGTGTTTAGAGTAAAGCGTGACGTCGCACTCCTCGTGAGTGCGTGGATTGAAATAACAGTGGAATTCTTTAGCAATAAGGAAAATCATGTCGCACTCCTCGTGAGTGCGTGGATTGAAATACGTGAAACATTTACCACGTTTGCAAGAAACACGGTCGCACTCCTCGTGAGTGCGTGGATTGAAATCGTTAAACCAGGAAATGATACGACCACTCTTCAAGTCGCACTCCTCGTGAGTGCGTGGATTGAAATTGGGATAGGTATGTGTCCAGTGGGTCGGAAACAATGTCGCACTCCTCGTGAGTGCGTGGATTGAAATACTTCCAAAGCGTTTTTAATCGTGAAATTTTTGATGTCGCACTCCTCGTGAGTGCGTGGATTGAAATAGGTCAGTCAGATGACGTGTCACATGGTATTGACGTCGCACTCCTCGTGAGTGCGTGGATTGAAATTGGATAGCGTGTCCAGTAGTTTTGCCAGTGTGATGGTCGCACTCCTCGTGAGTGCGTGGATTGAAATTCGCATTTCGTCCACCAGTGTAGTGACGCGATATGGTCGCACTCCTCGTGAGTGCGTGGATTGAAATCTCCTTTTAATACTTTCTCACAGGTGTGATCAGGTGTCGCACTCCTCGTGAGTGCGTGGATTGAAATCCATTCGAAAAGGGGCAGTGGGACTACACCGTCCAGTCGCACTCCTCGTGAGTGCGTGGATTGAAATCGAAAGTTGCGACTACTTTGTTTTCGTGGCATTAAGGTCGCACTCCTCGTGAGTGCGTGGATTGAAATAATCCGTCAGTTGATTCGCCAATTAACAAAATGCGTCGCACTCCTCGTGAGTGCGTGGATTGAAATAGTATTCAGCCAACTTGAACGTGAACAAATTACGGGTCGCACTCCTCGTGAGTGCGTGGATTGAAATATATGTCTTTCAATCGCTTCAACCGCATCAGCATGTCGCACTCCTCGTGAGTGCGTGGATTGAAATAATAGCAACATTGCTTTAATTTGGTCTTGCGTGAGTCGCACTCCTCGTGAGTGCGTGGATTGAAATGAATCATACAAGGAACGATGTTGCCTTAATGATACAATCCTTTGCAACGATTAAATTAGATAGAACACCCAGGACCTATTCAGTCTTTCTATCACTGAGACTAGAGACTGCTCGCAGAAACTTGCGGGTGGTCTATTTTAATTTAGATAGGAGAAAAAAATGTTACCATTTCACATGATCGTCTATTCTTACAGGAAGTTTATGACATTATCTATGAAAGGACGCCAGAAGGATTCAAAGAAGTTCCTAATTCTGAAGTTGAATAACACAAAGCTCTTAAAATTCGTGTATACTAATAAAAGAGATTTTTGATGGAGCGATGTCATGAAGAAAATAGAAACAGTATTAAAAGAATTTTATGGATATGATTCTTTTCGGCCTGGACAAAAAGAATTAATTGAATCCTTGATGAACGGTCAGGATGTCTTGGGGATTATGCCGACTGGTGGCGGTAAATCCTTGTGCTACCAAATTCCAGCAATCACCCAAGAAGGAACTGGTCTAGTCATTTCCCCGTTAATTTCCTTGATGAAAGATCAAGTTGACGCTTTGCAAACGATGGGGGTACGGGCAGGGTATATAAATAGTCAATTGGACACAGCTGCTTACCGCGAAACAATGGATAAAGCTTTATTCGGCTATTATGACTTATTGTATATCGCGCCGGAACGGATAGGGAGCGAGCACTTTTTAAATACCATTCAACATATGAATATAAATCTTATTGCAGTAGATGAAGCCCATTGTATTTCGCAATGGGGCCAAGACTTTCGTCCAAGCTATCAGACCATTCCCCAGTTGCGGGATGTAGTCGGGGCGGGTGTTCCTTTCGCTGGTTTTACTGCGACGGCTACTACACTGGTTAAAAATGATATCATCCAGCAATTGCGTCTGCAGTCACCTCACGAATTTGTAGCGAGTTTTGACCGACCGAATTTGTATTTCTCGGTTATTTCTTCCAAGCAAAAAAGCAAGGATGTTTTACGCTTCATTGACAAAGAAGGTTCGACCATTATCTATTGTAATACCCGCAAAAATGTCGAAACCGTCTATAATAATTTAGCCAAAAAAGGACTTCCCGTAACTTACTATCATGCTGGTATTTCTGCGCACGAACGTAACAAGAATCAGGACGATTTTATTTATGATCGCAAATCAATTATTGTTGCGACAAATGCCTTTGGAATGGGTATCGATAAATCAAATGTTCGTAAAGTGATCCATTATAATATGCCTTTGGATATGGAAAGTTATTATCAAGAAGCAGGGCGGGCTGGACGTGATGGCGCACCTGCCGAGGCTATACTTTTGTACTCAGGGCAGGATATCATAACGAATACTTTTTTGATCGAACAAGGAAATCAACCACATGCCAAGGAAAAATTAAACCGCATGATTTCTTATTGCAAAACGGGAAAATGTTTACGTCGTTTTATATTGAATTATTTTGATGAAGAAACGAGCTGGACCCGCTGTGAAAATTGCTCAAACTGTGACGGTCATACAGAAACGGTAGACGTAACGGTAGAGTGTCAAAAGATTTTGTCTTGTATTTATCGTATGGATCAACGTTTTGGTACTGGAATGGTCACCGATGTTTTACGCGGTAAAAAAAATGAACGTATTCGCCAATTTAAATTTGACCATCTTTCAACTTATGGTATCATGGCAAAATACACGGATAGCAGTATCAAGGATATTATTTCTTTGATGTTGAGTGAAGGCTATCTGGCTTTGTCAGGTGATAAGTATCCAATCCTCGTTTTCACTCAGAAAACAAACGAATTATTGCAGGCAAAAGATACATTGTTGATGACACGGAAAATATTGGATGAACAGCCGCATACCATGGCTGAAGTAGTCGATTATGATGAAAGTTTGTTTGAAGAACTGCGTCAATTACGTTTGGAAATTGCGCAAGACATAGGAAAACCACCCTTTGTGGTCTTCACAGATAAGAGTTTAATCGACATGGCTGATAAACTACCAACCACAGATCAAGAGTTTCTTGCTGTTCATGGTGTTGGACAAAGTAAGCTTGTCAATTATGGTGAAGCATTTATGGAAATAATTAAAATTTATAAGGAGTCAAAGTAGTGCGTAAGAAGATAGGAATCGTATTATTGATACTCATCGGCTACATTTTTTGGGGTACCAATGCACTAGAAATAAATCATCTAACAATCAGAGATGACGAAATACCAGATTCATTCGATTCATTTAAAATTGCTCAAGTTTCGGATTTACACAATAAGGATTTTGGTTCCGACTTAATTGATAAGATTGCTGAAGAAAATCCAGATATGATTGCCGTGACGGGGGACCTCATTGACAGCACGTTTCCTGATTTAGATATTGCTATGGGTGTTATTGAATCGTTATGTGAAATTGCTCCGGTTTACTATGTGACGGGCAATCACGAAGCGAGTCGGTTCGATTTATTCACTAAATTGGCTAAGCAGATGGAAGCAGCCGGCGTTAAAATGATGGACAATCACCAGATTAAGATTGAAAAAGATGACGAATCCATACGAATCCTGGGGCTTGAAGATCCTAATTTTATTAATTCAGCACTTTCCTTTGAAGATAAATATGAAAGAATGCATCAAGAACTAAAGAAATTAGTCACCGATGAAGGGTACCAAATTTTGTTATCCCATCGCCCTGAAGAGATGTCGAGTTACGTCGAGGAAGAGATTGATCTTGTTTTGAGTGGGCATGCTCATGGCGGGCAAATTCGTTTGCCAATTCTTGGAGCTCTGTTTGCACCCGGACAAGGCTTTTTCCCAGAGTACTCGTTGGGAACATATACTGAGAAAAATACCACTATGGTTGTGAATCGCGGACTAGGAAACAGTGGGATACCGTTCCGTTTTATGAATCGACCAGAGGTAATAATAATATCGCTCGAATCAAAATAAAACCATGAGGTTGGAATTTTTGGCCTCATGATTTTTATTTTCCAGATAATGTAACCGCTTTAAAATATAATTGTCTTAATTATTGAAAGCGTTATATAATAGAAGGGAAGGTGGGTGATTGCATTGGAAAAAGCTGAAAAATCGAAGCGTAATAAAACATTAGCTACGAAAATAGAAGAAGGCCAAGCCTATTTATCACGTTGTTCCAGGATAACGGAACCACCAACTAAAGAACAAATCTTAAACCAGACTATTATTGGAGATACCTTCGAGGTATTGCCTTTACTTCCCAAAGAAAGCGTCGATTTAATTATCGTTGACCCTCCTTATAATTTAGCAAAAAACTATCATGGTCATCATTTTCCTAAACAAAAAACGAAAGATTATCAAGACTATACTGAAAAATGGCTAATGTCTTTGTTGCCTGTTTTGAAAGAAAACGGGAGTTTATATGTATGCTGTGATTGGCAATCGAGTTTAATCATCGGCCCGATACTAGCCAATCATTTAAATATCAAAAATCGCATCACTTGGCAACGTGAAAAAGGGCGCGGATCACATTCTAATTGGAAAAATGGAATGGAAGACATTTGGTTTTGTACCAAAGGTGAAAAATATACTTTTAATGTCAATGATGTAAAGGTAAGGAAAAAAGTTTGGGCTCCTTATACAACGAATGGCATTCCCAAAGATTGGGAAGAAACGAGGGAAGGGAATTTCCGCGATACCCACCCGTCAAATTTTTGGGATGATATTACTATTCCTTTTTGGTCCATGACAGAAAATACAGCCCATCCCACTCAAAAATCTGAAAAATTAATAGCTAAGCTTATATTAGCCAGTTCCAACCCGGGAGATATCGTTTTGGACCCATTTTTGGGATCGGGCACGACCAGTGTAGTGGCCAAAAAACTGGGCAGAAAATATATAGGGATAGAGCAGAATGAAAGATACTGTATTTGGACAGAAAAACGATTGGAAATGGCAAATGAGGATGCTAATATTCAAGGATACCGCAATCAAGTATTTTGGGAACGCAATACAATGGTTGAACAAAACAAATATAATAAATAAAACACAGAATTGAGTAATCTGTGTTTTTTTGTTTTAAATAATGATTGACAAAGGCAATCTGACTCTGTATGATAAGGAGCATGTTTTAATCTAATTTTAATTTAAACGGAGGATGTATTATGGAGAAGAAAAAGCTTGGCTTAGTTCCCAAATTGATTATTGGTATTATATCAGGTATTGTATTAGGGTCCTTCGTATCCGAATCCATCATGGGTATTTTTGTAACATTTAGTTCCTTTGTGTCAGCATATATCTCATTTATTATTCCACTTATGATTGTTGCCTTTGTAACAGCTGGAATTGGGGAACTAAAATCTGGAGCAGGGAAATTACTGGGATTAACGTTAAGTTTAGCTTATAGTTTTACGTTGATTTCTGGAACATTTTCTTACACCGTATCACGCTTAATTTTCCCTACTTTCATTAATGAGGCCGCAACTGCAGCTATAATGAATGGGAATACGGAAACAGTGGCACCGTTATTTACGATTCCACTGGAACCATTGTTGGATGTGACGTCAGCGTTGGTATTTGCATTTATGATGGGGTTAGGAATTTCTGCTTTACGTGGAAATGAGAAAACAAGTAAAATTGGCGATATGATGGGAGACTTTTTCAATGGTTTCCAATACATCATTCAAATGGCTCTAGAGAAAACGATAATCCCCTTATTACCTTATTACATTGCTGCAACATTTTCGTTGATGAGTTATACGGGTGAAGTATGGCGAGTATTGAGTATCTTCTGGCGCGTCTATTTAATCATTTTCGCAATGCATTTCTTGATCTTGATCTTCCAATTTGGTGTAGCTGGTGCGGTAACAAAAACCAATCCATTTCCATATTTGAAAAATCAAATTCCGGGATGGTTGACTGCTGCGGGGACACAATCCTCTGCGACAACGATTCCGATTAACGTCAAAGTTGCTGAAAAGAATGGCGTTTCAAAGAGTATACGTGAATTTGTAGTACCATTAGGTGCAACGATTCATCTTTCTGGAAGTATGGTTTCCCTGGTTGCTTTTTCAACGGCTATTCTGATGATGAACAACATGGAAATTGGATTCACAATAATTGCACCATTCATTATGATCCTAGGTATCAGTATGGTTGCAGCTCCAGGAGCTCCGGGTGGGGCAGTTATGAGTGCTCTCCCATTCCTACCACTTATTGGTATTGCTTCAAATGGACCATTGGCGAGTTTGATGATTGCTTTGTACCTAACACAAGACAGCTTTGGTACAGCGTGTAATGTTTCTGGTGACAACGCAATTGCCTTGATAATTGATAAAATCAAAGGTCGCTTCGGTATTGCAGAGGAAGAAGAATCAGAAGTTTTTGTGGAACAACCAATAGTGGCTCAAAACGAAGCCTAAATCAAAAACACCTTTCAACTTGGTTTGAAAGGTGTTTTTGATTTTTTTGGCTGAGTATCGAAGAAAAGGTGCGGCGTTCCGGCAGTCCATATAATCCTGAACGCCGCATTTTTCTAAAAAGTGCGGCGTTTAGAATTATTTTATTCTCACAGAGCCGCATTTAATAGAAAAATGCGGCTTTCCGCAACCATCTATATCCTGAACGCCGCACTTAGTAGCTCAAGTGCGGCGTTCGTACGTTTTAACCACGCTAATCGCCGCACTAACTAGGTGGTGGTTATTGCAGCGGATTTTCTGTTGGACTATTGCTTGAGACTTACTGGAAAAATGATGAGCTTTGCTGTGAGAAGCGTATTAAATATTCATCCTTTGGTCTTACAATTAGGACATGAAGGAATGGTATAATAAATTCAGAAAGACTGGAGGAGGTTTTATTATGATTAAAGGATGGAAGAATCTGGCAATCTCTTATGGTTTGCCCTTGATTATTCTCATGGTTTATTGGTATTTTTCCTTGACACCATTAACGTTTCAATCTTTAGAATTTTGGTTTAATTTTCTACTTTACTTCGTGGCTAGTGCTGGGTTGTCGTATTTACTTGATGCGCGAAAAGATGCAAAATTACTAAAGGTTAATGGCACCATCATAGGTTTTGGAATCCTGGCGTTGATTATTGGATTGATTATCGGTTTGCCAATTTTTCGTTCAAGAAGTTACGCCGACCTTATTACACATCAAGAGGGAGATTTCGCTGAAGATGTGGTAGTAACGAATCCAAGTGAGATTCCAACCATAGACCGCGATATGGCGGAACGTTTGGGAAGTCGTAAAATCGGGGAAGTATTGGATTTGGTTTCGCAATTCAATGTCTCTGATGAATTTACCCAAATTGTTTACAATGGAGATTCCGTTCGTGTTTCCCCTCTTGAATATGTAAATGTGTGGCGCTGGTTTAGTAACCGTAGTGAAGGGATTCCTCATTATGTCATGGTAGATATGGTTACGGGTGAAGCTGATTTAATTAATCCCGACGAAAATATTCGTTACTCTCATTCAGGCTTTTTGAATGATGACATTACGCGTCATATTTTCTTGCAACATCCCACAACCTTGTTCGAACATCCCGTTTTTGAAATTGACGAAGAAGGGCATCCATTCTATGTTGCTCCGATCGTTAAACGTCAATTCAGTTTCTTGGGGCCAAAAGATGTTGTTGGAGCCTTTATCGTGGATGCTGTTACTGGTGAAATCACACGCTATAAATTGGAAGATATCCCAGGATGGGCAGATCGGATTTTCCCAGCGGATATGATAATGGATCAGATTAACTACAATGGCCAGTATCAAAGTGGTTTCTGGAATAGTATGATCACAAAACGAGGTGTCATTCAAAATGCTGAAGGCTACAACTATATTGTAATCGAAGATGATTTGTACCTTTATACCGGACTGACTTCGGTTGCATCTGATGAATCTAATATTGGATTTGTATTAGTCAACTCCCGAACAAAAGAATCAAATCGTTACAACATCAGTACTGCGACTGAATGGAGTGCGATGGATAGTGCGGAAGGTTCTGTCCAGGAAAAGGATTATACAAGTACATTCCCATTACTCTTTAATATGAACGGAAAACCTGTCTATCAACTATCCTTGAAGGATTCTGCCGGCTTGATTAAATTATATGCTTTCGTGGATGCATTAAATTATCAACGTGTAGGGATTGGCAACTCCTTGCAACTAGCATGGCAAGCTTATAACGGAGGAGAAGTCATTATTACAGATGAGGATCCGATCTTGGAAGGCGAAATAGCCACCGTCGATGGCACTGTTAACTTAATTCAGGCAGTGGTTGTAAAGGGTGAAACTGTTTATTACCTAACACTGGAAGGAAATGACGCAGATATTTACACTGTCCCGGTCAGCCTGAACAAAGCTTTGCCGTTTTTACAAGCCGGAGATAAAATTAATCTGGAATTACAACAAGAAGCCGTTATCAGCATCACAATCGAATAAAGATAGAGCAGCATGAAACCAACTAGTTTGGTTTCAGCTGCTTATTTTTATTTACCTTTTTCATTTCATCTTTAAACAGAATGGACTATACTAATCGCAGAAAGAGTTATTTTAGTGAGGTATCTAAAAAAATAGGGGCGATTAGAATGGAACCTAAAATGGTGTCGTACTGGAGTATTCCCTTGCCAGAGGCTTTGGAAGCAGTGCAATCTGGCATGGAAGGCTTAAGTTCAACAGAAGCTGCTAAAAGGTTAAACATTTATGGAGAAAATGCGCTGAAAACAAAAGAAAAATATTCAACTTTTCGTGCTTTCTTGAATCAGTTCAAAAACCCAATCATTTTGATTCTCCTCTTCGCGACCATAGTTTCAGGGTTAACGGGTGATTGGTTTGATGCCCAAATCATTCTGTTAATTGTCTTAATCAGTGCTATTTTGAGTTTTTATCAAGAGTATAGCGCCAATCAAGCCATAGAAAAGCTGAAATCCAATGTACAGGTGAAATGTTCAGTAAAAAGAGATGGTTCCTTTGTTGATATAGCTTCGCAGTACATTGTTCCGGGTGATATTATTCAACTTTCTACTGGTAGTTTAATTCCGGCTGATGGACTTATTTTGGTTAGCGATGATTTATTTGTAAATCAATCCGTTCTAACTGGAGAATCGATGGCTTCTGAAAAACACGCGAATCTTGTAGAAAGGGATAGCTCCCTAGAAGAAAGATCAAATTGTGTATTTATGGGAACAAGTGTCTTCATTGGGACAGGTTTGATGGTGGTCATGGAGTCTGGATCGCGCACCGAATATGGCAATATTGCCGAACAATTAACAGCGCTCATGCCGGAAACTGAATTCGAACGAGGGGTGCGCCATTTTGGTTACCTCTTAAGTCAAATTATGTTGATTTTAACTTTAGTAGTATTTGCCATTAATGTTTTATTAAGTAAACCAGCAATAGATGCTTTGCTTTTCTCGGTAGCATTGGCAGTTGGCATTACCCCACAATTATTGCCTGCTATAACGAGTATTACGTTATCATCTGGTGCGAGAGTGATGGCAAAAAATGGCGTTATTATCCGCCGTCTTAATTCAATCGAAAATTTTGGAAGTATGGATACATTATGTACGGATAAAACCGGAACATTGACAGAAGGTGATCTCCAATTATCAGGTGCTGTTGATTGGAAGGGGGAAGAGTCTGAAGAGGTTTTTCGGCTCGCTTACTTAAATGCCACTTTGCAAAAAGGGATGAAGAACAATTTAGACGAAATTATTCATAATTCTCGCAAAATCAATATCGAAAATGTGGAAAAACTAGATGAAATTAGTTTTGACTTCACCCGTCGTCGGGTGAGTGTTTTATACCGGGAAGACGGCATTTCCAGTTTAGTGACCAAGGGAGCGTTCAGCAGTGTCTTAGAAGTCAGTAAGTATGTTACCGTTGAGGGCAAGATACAGGTAAAAGATGCTGTTTTGACTGCTGCCATTGAAAAACGTTATAAAGACTGGAGCGATCAAGGTATCAGAGTGCTTGGATTAGCTTATAAGGCGGGTAGTTTCCCAGCCTCACTTTCTGTTTCGGATGAAAGAGACATGATATTCACGGGTTTTCTTCTCTTTTATGATCCACCAAAAGTTGATTCAGCAACTACACTCGCAGAATTAAAGCGTAAAGGCGTTGGAGTAAGGATTATTACGGGAGATAATAAATTCATCGCGTTGCATACCGCTGAAACCGTGGGACTCAAAGTAACAGGTATTATTACTGGAAAAGAATTAGCCGTCATGAGTGATGAAGTTTTATGGAAAAAAATTGAGGAAACGACAGTTTTTGCAGAAGTCGATCCAAATCAAAAGGAACGGATTATTATAGCATTGAAGAAAAAAGGCCATGTGGTGGGTTATATGGGCGATGGTATTAATGATGTAACAGCACTTCATGCAGCTGATGTCAGCATAACAGTTGATAATGCTGTGGATGTGGCGAAAGAGTTAGCGGATATTGTATTGATGCAAAAAAGTTTGGCGGTCTTGAGTCGAGGGATTGAAGAAGGGCGGACGACTTTTAGTAATACGCTGAAGTATATATGGGTAACGACGAGTGCCAATTTTGGAAATATGTTCAGTGTCGCTGGTATTTCCATGATTTTGCCTTTCTTTCCACTTTTGACTAAACAAATTTTATTACTGAATTTTATGACGGATTTTCCCGCTCTGGCGTTATCCAGTGATAACGTTGATAATGACGTACTTAAATCACCACAAAAATGGGACATGCGTTTTATCAGGAATTTCATGCTGACGTTCGGGCTACTAAGTTCAGTTTTTGATTATGTTACAACTTTCCTCCTTTTCACTATTTTTCGAGAATCCCAAGGTCAATTCCAAAGTGGATGGTTTGTCTTTTCAATATTTACCGAACTTGTAACCTTGATGGTAATGCGAACCAAAAAACCTTTCTATTTGAGCAAACCTGGTAAGATGCTGGCATTTTTTTCGGTGTTTCTTGGTATATTTACGCTAATACTTCTTTATACACCTCTCGCAAAGGTCTTCAGCCTTCAACCTATCCCATTGTCAATACTACTCATGTTGGGCGGACTCTTAATCCTCTATGTTTTTTCCATGGAAATTATAAAAAAAATTTTTTATCAACACGCTCAGAAAATGTGAAACAAATTATTTCGAATTTGAAATATATTCATTTATCTGATAAAATAAGGATACAAAGAAAAGAGGTGGTAGTATGATCGATAAAATTGAAGAGATAATAAACCGTCATTCGAGTGAGCCGCTCGGGAAAAAACGTAAGTTTTCCGTCATGCTACCCCTGATCCAGCGTGACGGCGAGTGGCATATTTTGTATGAAGTAAGGAGCAAAAAGATTTCTCAACCAGGGGAAACGTCATTTCCAGGTGGTGCAGTAGAAGAAGGAGAAAATTTCCAGGAAGCAGCTATTCGCGAAACCATGGAAGAACTGAATGTGACACGGGAATGCATACATGTTATGGGCGAAATTGACTATATTGTTAATGAGTATGCGGTCATTCATTGTTTCGTGAGTAAATTAGATTTAGATTTTGAAGAAATTAATTTCAATGAAGAAGTTGCCTCGCTCTTTACGGTTCCAGTCCGGTACTTAATTGATCATCGTCCGACTTACTACGCTACCAAACTCTTGATGGAGCATCCAGAGGATTTCCCATATCACTTGATTCCTAATGGAAGGGACTATCGATTTAAAGCTGGGGAGCATCTAATCCCGTTTTACCAATTGAACGGTCATTCTCTTTGGGGCTATACTGCCAACATGACGGATCATTTTATTGAACTCATTACTGCTCCAGATGGGTTATTATGATAATATCTTAATATAGATATTTATTAAAAACTGGGAGGAAAGAGAATGTCTCAACAACCGACGCGTACATGTAATGAAACGCGGACAGTCCGTTCAGAAATTGTAGTAAACCGACACTTAAATGATAAAGATACCTACTATGGTGGGGATATAATGGCACATTTTGATAGTGCCGGAGGAGGAACGGTTTATAAATTTTTGCGAAAACCATCTTTTACTGCAACGGTAGATAATTTAACTTTTTTAAGTCCCGTCCACAAATCCGAGCAAATATATGTAGAGGCTTTTGTATCAGGGGCAGGTAAATCTTCGGTTGAGGTTTTTACAAAATTGGTTGCAACAGATTTAAAAACTTTTGAAAAACGTTTGGCAGCTTATTCTTTTTTAACTTATGTTATACAGGACCGCGACAATCCTGATTTTATCATGCCAAAGTTGGTGCCAGAATCGGATGAAGAAATCGCAATTTGTAGCGATTATGATATGCGTCGTAAAATTAACCTTGAAAAAAGAGAACACAATAAAATGATTCAAGAAAGCATCTCATTAAATCCTATTTGGGAACAATGAAAAATGCGAACTTCAGGAGATAAATCCCTTGAAGTTCGCATTTTTTTATTTTGAATCAATTTCAATCAACAAATCGCCTGCATCGATTCGGTCACCGTCAACCACATAAATTTGGTCGACAACACCGTTGATGTTCGAACGAATAGTCGTCTCCATCTTCATCGCTTCTGTGACAACAACCGGATTTCCTTTAGAAACCCGATCGCCTTTTTTGACCAGGACTTCCAGCACGGAACCTGGCATTGAAGCCCCGACATGTTCTTTGTTAGTTGGTTCAGCTTTTTTGCGAATGGCAGTAGTTGCAGTGATACTTGCATCCTTCACTTCGATTTCACGACCTTGACCGTTCAATTCGAAATAAAGAACACGGACACCCTCAGAATCTGGCTCACCGATTTGGTTAAGTTTAATAATCAGTGTTTTACCTTTTTCAATAACCACTTCAATTTGTTCACCTGTCCGCATACCATGGAAGAAGCTAGGTGTATCCAATTTAGTAACATCACCAAACTGATTGAAGTTTTCTGCGTAGCCTAAGAATATTTCTGGATACATCAAGTATCCTAATAAATCTTCTTCTGAAGAATCCCGCTTGATTTTATCAGACAATTCCATTTTTAAAGCCTCAAAATCAATTGGATCTCTTAAGCTGCCGGGTCTAACTGTTAACGGTTCCTCACCCTTAAGAATAATTTTTTGGAGTTCTTCTGGAAAACCACCAGTTGGCTGACCTAAATCACCCTTAAAGAAATTTACGACGGATTGTGGGTAATCGAAATCACGCCCGCGTTCATAGACGTCGTCCTCTGTTAATTTGTTTTGAACCATGAACAATGCCATGTCGCCAACTACCTTAGAAGAAGGGGTTACCTTAACGATGTCACCGAACATTTTGTTTACAGTGGCATACATGTCTTTAACAGTATCCCAACTTTCCTCAAGACCCACCGATTTTGCCTGTTGTTGGAGATTGGTATATTGACCACCCGGCATTTGGTGGTGGTAAACTTCTGTGGAAGTGGTATGAATACCCGTTTCAAAGTCCTCGTAATAAGCCCTGACATCTTCCCAATAGCGGTTGATTTTCTGAACATTTTCGATATTTAAATCAGGAGCATGCTCAGTTCCTTCTAAAGCGAAATACAGACTACTCATAGAAGGCTGACTTGTTGTTCCACTCATGGCACTTTGTGCAACGTCAACAATATCCACACCGGCCTTGATTGCCTCACTTAACGTAAAGATTCCATTTCCACTTGTATCATGTGTGTGAAGATGGATAGGAAGTGAAACAGTATCCTTCAATTCGCTGACCAAACGATAGGCAGCTTGGGGTTTTAACAATCCCGCCATATCTTTAATGGCAATGATATGAGCACCCATGTTCTCAAATTCTTTAGCCATTTGTTTATAATAATCAATTGTATATTTCGCTTGTTTGGGGTCATTTAAATCACCGGTGTAACAAATGGCTGCTTCGGCAATTTTATTGACATCCCGAACATACTGAATACTTTTTTCGATTTGGTCTGTCCAGTTTAAGCTATCAAACAAGCGGAAGACATCAATTCCATTTTCAGCTGCACCTTCAATGAAACGTTGTAAGGCGTTGTCAGGATAGTTTTGATAACCAACAGCATTTGAACCACGAAAGAGCATCTGGAATAGCGTATTAGGCATTTTCTGGCGCAATTTACGCAGACGCTCCCACGGGTCTTCATTCAAGAAGCGATAAGCCACATCAAAAGTAGCTCCTCCCCATAATTCATTCGAAAATAGTTGTGGCATGCCTTCTTGTGTAGCTTCGGCAATGTTTAGCAAATCATGGGTACGGACACGTGTCGCCAATAAACTTTGGTGAGCATCCCGAAAAGTTGTATCTGTCAATAGCACGTTTTTTTGATCTTTAATCCATTGACTGACTGCTTCAGGGCCTTGTTTATCCAACACCATTTTTGCTGTCACTAATTGCTTTTCTGGCAAATCTAAATGTTGCGGAAGACGCGGCTTCTCATAAAATTTCTTCGTTCCTCGTGCAATCCCTGGGAACCCGTTTACAGTAATGTTGCCTAAGTAGGCAAGCATTTTATTCCCGCGGTTTAATGTTTCAGGGAAAACAAATAGTTCAGGCGTCTCATCGATGAAGGTCGTCTTAGCATCGCCCGAAATAAATTCCGGATGTTGAATGACATTCTTCAGAAATGGAATATTTGTTTTTACTCCCCGAATTCTAAATTCCGTTAATGATCGTGTCATTTTTTTAATGGCATGATCGAAATCAGGACCTTGAACGCAAATCTTTACTAGTAAAGAATCAAAGAAAGGTGAAACAACAGTTCCCTGGAATCCATTTCCCGCATCCAGACGAATTCCAAACCCACCTGGCGAACGATAGGTATTGATTTTCCCCGTATCTGGGAAGAAATTATTCAAAGGATCTTCCGTGGTAATACGACATTGGATTGCCGCACCTATCAAAGGGATATCCGCTTGTTGAGGAATACCAATATCTTCATGCAGTTTTTTCCCGCGCGCAATTTCGATTTGTGCTTGCACGATATCAACACCTGTGATCATTTCTGTAATCGTATGTTCAACTTGTACGCGCGGATTTACTTCAATAAAGTAGAAGCGCTCACCTTCGACCAAGAACTCTACCGTTCCGGCGTTAACATAACCAACATGTTGCATCAAACGTAATGCTGCTTGACAGATTTGCTCACGTAAATAATCAGGCATGTTAATGCAAGGGGCGACTTCGACAACTTTTTGGTGGCGCCTTTGAACTGAACAATCCCGTTCATATAGATGAACGCAATTGCCATGTTCATCACCCAAAATTTGGACTTCAATATGTTTAGGATTTTGAATGTAGCGTTCCACATAAAGTTCATCATTTCCAAACGCTGACAAGGCTTCGCTCCGAGCTCTCTTAAATCCTTCAACAGCTTCTTCCACATTCCGCGCCACTCGCATGCCGCGGCCACCACCACCTAAAGCAGCCTTCATGATAATGGGATAACCATGTTGATCAGCAAAAGCTAATACTTCGTCAACGTTCGATACAGGGCCATCTGAACCTGGGATAGATTGAATGCCAGCCGCAATGGCAGCTGTTTTTGCTTTAATTTTATCTCCAAAGATATCTAAATGGTGCAATGTAGGTCCAATAAATTTAATGCCTTCTTCCTGACAACGTCTCGCAAAGTGGATATTTTCTGAAAGAAAACCATATCCTGGATGGATGGCGTCCGCACCAGCTTCTTTTGCAATTGTAATAATGCCTTCGATGTCTAAATAAGCATCAATTGGTTTTTTGCCTTTACCAACCAAATAGGCCTCATCTGCCTTAAAGCGGTGAACGGATCCTTCATCTTCTTGCGCGTAAATTCCGACTGTAGCTATTTCGAGTTCAGTCAAAGCACGGAAAATACGTATCGCAATTTCACCACGGTTGGCAACAAGTACTTTTTTCATAGGATCTCCTCCGTAAATTTTAATCATTCCCAAAAACAATTTTTCTATATTTATCAATGGTTTTAAAAAGAGTTTTCAAAATAAATCGTATAGATATTGAAAAAGTGATAGGGAATGCAATGCTAACACTATATGCTTAATTCTCATTGTTTTTTTAGTGTTTTCTTACTTACGTATTTTACAGTATTTTACGAAAGTCGCAATAGAAGATTGTCACCATATGGATAGTGCTTATTTAATCCATTATGCTAAAATGACAGTAACATGAGAAAAAGGAGTGAGGTTGTGGGTGAATTAAAGCAAACACCGCTATTCGGGTTTTATCAAGAACAAAAAATAAAGCTCGTTGATTTTGGTGGATGGGCAATGCCGATTCAATTCAGCGGAATTATGAAAGAGCACCAAGCAGTTCGTGAATCTGTGGGGATTTTCGACTGTTCTCATATGGGCGAGATTTTAGTGACGGGTCCAAATGCGGAGTCCTATTTGAATAGTTTGGTTTCCAACAATGTTTCGCGAATGACGGACGATTCTGTTCAATATAACGTTTTTTGTACGGAAAACGGCGGAGCGGTTGATGACGTCATGATTTACCGTTTTAATAGTGAAAAATTCTGGGTTGTCTGTAATGCATCCAACACAAATAAAGTTTGGAAGTGGATGCTAGATCACAAAAATACTGAAGACACTGAGCTTGATAATATCTCTCAACATATCGGTCTAATAGCAATACAGGGACCAAAAGCTGAAGAATCTCTACAAAAATTAACGGATTTTGATTTAGCAACCATTGGACGTCATAAATTCAATCAACAAGTGACGGTTTCTGATGTCAATAATATTATGATTTCTCGAACCGGTTATACAGGTGAAGATGGTTTTGAATTATATATACCTGCTGAAGATACTGAGGCAGTTTGGCGGGCATTGTTGGAGATTGGGACAACACCTTGTGGCTTGGGCTCCCGCGATACTTTACGTCTGGAAGCTGGCTTGCCCCTATATGGGCAAGATTTAAGCGAAAATATTTCCCCAATTATGGCGGGTGTTGGTTTTGCAGTTAAAACAAAAAAACAAATGCCTTTTTTGGGACAAGAAGCATTGAAACGCCAACGTGAAGAAGGAACGACTCATAAAATAGTCGGATTTGAAATGTTGGAACGTGGCATTCCCCGCCATGATTACAAAGTCCTTTCCGAAACAGGCGAAGAAATAGGCATCGTTACATCCGGTACACAATCCCCAACTTTACAAAAAGGTATCGGGATGGCATTGGTCAAAACTGAACACAGCCAAATTGGTACACACATTCAAATTGCTGTTCGTAACAAAAACGTCCCAGCACAAGTTGTAGAAAAACCATTTTATAAAAAAGCGTAGGAGGTAATGGAGATGGCAGAAACAAAAACATATTTCACAGAAGAACATGAATGGGTAAAGGTGGTTGAAGGTAATACTGTTCGTATTGGTATTACAGAGCATGCTCAGGAACAACTGGGAGACATCGTTTTTATTGATTTTGTTTCAGAGTTAGGTGAAGTATCAAAAGGTGATGATATTGTTACCGTAGAATCTGTAAAATCCGTTTCTGATGTGTATGCACCAGTATCAGGAGTCATTACGAAACAAAATGATGTCTTGAACGATGCACCAGAAACAGTAAACGAATCTGCAACAGACGAGGGCTGGATGATTGAAATGGAACTTTCCGACCTGGCTGAACTAGAAGAATTAATGGATTTAGCAGCATATGAGGCTTTTGTTGCTGAGGAGGAAAATTAATGACTGAAGAGTTCTTCCGTTACTTGCCTGATACCGAACAAGATATCATTGAAATGTTGGAAGAAATTGGTGTCGACACTGTAGCTGACTTGTTTGCTGATATTCCAGATAACATCCGGATGACAGAGGAGCTGCAAATACCTGATGCGATGGCTGAAGGGGAATTGCTCCGACACATGCAACGCCTATCAGGTAAAAATACAACAAGTACGCAAATGCCCATTTTCCTTGGAGCAGGGACATATGACCATGAAATTCCGAGTGTGGTGGATGCAGTCATTTCGCGTTCCGAATTTTTGACAGCCTATACGCCGTATCAACCGGAAGCTAGCCAAGGGGAATTACAGGCCATCTTTGAATTTCAGACCATGATCAGTGAATTAACGGGTATGGAAGTAACCAACTCCTCCCTTTACGACGGTGCAGCATCCTTGGGTGAGGCTGTGGGATTAGCACAAGCGGTAACGCGTAAGAAACGTATTCTCATTTCTGCAGGAGTTCATCCTCATGCGCGAGAAGTTGTGAGAACTGCGTCACCAGGACGTGGAAATGAAATCGTCGAAATTGCACTCGAAAAAGATCTGACAAATCTCGATATTCTTCAAGATGAGCTGGACGAAAATACAGCTGCGGTAGTCGTTCAATATCCAAATTTCTTTGGTACAATTGAAGATTTGGCAGCCATTAAAGCCTTGTTGGAAGGAACCAAAGCGAAACTGATCGTCATGGCCAATCCGCTTGCGCTAGCTTTACTGGAAGCGCCAGGGAATTTAGGAGCAGACATTGTTGTCGGAGATACGCAACCATTTGGCTTACCAATGTCATATGGTGGACCACATTGTGGCTATTTCTCGGTTAATAAAGCGGATATCCGTAAAGTACCGGGCCGTATGGTTGGGGAAACGATTGACCAGGATGGTAAACGTGGTTTTGTATTGACTTTACAAAGTCGTGAACAACATATTCGTCGTGAAAAGGCAACATCCTACATGAGTTCCAATCAAGCCTTGAATGCACTTGCTTCTGCAGTGGCGATGGCATCACTAGGTAAACAAGGTGTTAGGGAAATGGCACAGTTAAATATAAATAAAGCAGGTTATTTAGCTGATCAATTAGTGGCTCATGGCCTCAAGGTATTTAATGAAGGACCGTTCTTCAACGAATTTGTGGTTGAATTGAATGTTACTGCCGAAGAAGCTAATAAACGTTTATTGGATGCAGGTATCATCGGTGGCTACTCGTTGGCAAATGATTACAATCTACCCAACCATCTTCTCGTTTGTGCAACTGAGAAACGGACGAAAGAAGAGATTGACCAGTTTGTAACTGCTTTAGGAGGTGTTTGGGCATGAACGAAGTAAATCCAATTATTTTTGAATTAAGTCGCGAAAACCGAGTGGGCTACAGTTTCCCAAAATCAGATGTTCCTGTAGGAAAGTTACCTGAACATGTCTTGCGTAGAGAACCAGCACGTTTGCCCGAAATTAGTGAGTTGCAGTTAATGCGTCATTATACGCGCCTTTCACAAGACAATTTTGGTATTGAGAATGGATTTTATCCACTGGGCTCCTGTACGATGAAATATAACCCAAAAATTAACGAAGTGACGGCACGATTGGATGGATTTGCCAATATTCATCCCTTCCAACCGCTTGAACATGTGCAAGGTGCTCTGCAATTGATGCATGAATTGCAGGATGATTTGAAAGTCATTACGGGAATGGATGCCGTTTCTTTGCAACCGGCAGCTGGCGCCCATGGTGAGTGGACGGGCTTAATGATGGTACGTGCTTATCATGAGAAAAATGGCGACACGAAACGTACGAAAGTTATCGTACCTGACAGTGCTCACGGAACAAATCCCTCAAGTGCACATATCGCTGGCTATGATGTAATCAGTATTCCTACAAATGCGGAAGGGCTGGTTGATGTAGAGGCTTTAAGAGCAAAAGTGGGGGAAGATACGGCAGCTTTGATGCTTACGAACCCAAGTACGCTTGGGCTGTTTGAAAAAGATATCGTGGCGATTGCTGATATCGTCCATGAAGCAGGGGGCTTGGTTTATTATGACGGAGCGAACCTCAATGCCATCATGGCAAAAACCTCCCCAGGTTTAATGGGCTTTGATATTGTCCACTTGAATCTTCATAAAACGTTCAGTACACCGCATGGTGGCGGGGGGCCTGGAGCTGGTCCGGTTGGAGTGAAAGAACACATTATTCCGTTCCTACCGGTTCCACGGGTAGAAAAAACAGATAAGGGATACACGTTAAACTCCGATTATCCAGAATCTATTGGACGCGTTAAGAATTATTACGGAAACTTTGGGGTTTTGGTCCGCGCCTACACGTATATTCGTACGATGGGACCGATTGGACTACGCAAAGTATCCGAAAGTGCCGTTCTACATGCAAACTATCTGGCAAAACGGCTAAAAACAGCCTATGACTTACCATATAATCAAATATGTAAACATGAGTTCGTATTATCCGGTAAGTTACAAAAGAAACAGGGAGTCCGTACTTTGGATATTGCCAAACGTCTATTGGACTATGGTTTCTATGCACCTACCGTTTATTTCCCATTGATTGTTGAAGAGGCGATGATGATTGAGCCTACCGAAACAGAATCCAAGCAAATGCTGGATGAATTTATTGATGTAATGCTGAAAATCGCTGAAGAAGTAGTTGAAACGCCAGAATTGGTTATTGAAGCACCACACAATAAACCAGTCCGTCGTTTGGATGAAGTGCGAGCCGCAAGACAAATCAAAGTAAATTATTTCGCTGAATAATATCGGCTAAACCACGACGGATTGAGGTTCGTCGTGGTTCTTTTAATGACTATTTTAAATAAAAACTCCAGTTTTTGTAAAACCATCCTATATCTATATAATAAATACAAACGTTAAAGAAGAAAGGGAAGATCCCTATGGCAAGAGAAAAAAAACATATACCCGGTGTTATTTCCAGTTTAAGAAAAGACATCGTCGAAGTTCCAGAAGTTATTACAAAATGTAGTGGAATTAACATCAATGGCCGTAAATTAAAGTCATTTTTATTCACAACGGATATTGCCATTATTTGCAACAATGATGCAGATGCAATTTTAGCTGTTTATTCCTTTACGCCCCATCCTGGTATTATTCAGGCTATTGCGTCTGCTGCGCCAGTACCAGTAGTAGCAGGTGTAGGGGGTGGCTTGACTCATGGTCCTCGTTCAGCAAATATTAGCCTTTTTGCAGAGTCTCTAGGGTCGATTGCGGTTGTTGTGAATGCACCGACACCGATTGCAACCATTAAATTAATTAATGATACAGTCGACGTTCCCGTTATCGCAACCATTGTGTCCGAAGCGAATGATATTCAGTCCCGTCTGGACGCAGGCGCGGATATTTTAAATGTGAGTGGCGGCGCTAATACAGTGAATCTTGTAAAAAAAATCCGGGAAGATTTCCCTAATGTGCCGATAATCGCAACAGGGGGTAAAACGGATGAAGATATCCTCGCGACGATTGAAGCCGGTGCTAATGCAATTTCCTATACACCACCAAGTGTGACAGAGTTATTCAAGAAAAAAATGGATATCTATCGGAACGAAATCAAGGATAAATAAGCGGGAGGAAAGAAACTTATGAAGACTGAGAATGTAGATACGTATATTGCGGGTTTTCCAGCCGATATTCAAGCGATTTTAGAAAAAATTCGGACCATTATTTTGGAAGAAGCACCAAACTCAGTAGAGAAAATAAGTTACCAAATGCCTACCTATTGGCAAGGGGAAAATCTCGTTCACTTTGCGGCGTTCAAGGAACATATTGGACTCTATCCCACTCCAAGTGGTATTCGTTCCTTTGATGAAGAGTTAAAACCTTATAAACACGCAAAGGGTTCAATCCAATTTCCTTTGACTAAACCGATTCCGTATGACCTGATTCGAAAAATCGTGAAGTATCGTTTAGAAGAAGTGAACAAATCAATAAAAGATTAGACTAGAATAATGGTATGTGGATAAGATTGAGGAGAGATAGCATGTTCTTGGAAAAAATACATCACGTGGCAATTATTGCCTCCGACTATGAAAAATCGAAACACTTTTATACACAGATTTTAGAATTACCGATTTTACGCGAAAATTATCGCAAGGAACGCGATTCATATAAGCTAGATTTGCAATTAGGGGATAGTGAAATTGAATTATTCTCTTTTCCGAATCCGCCGGAAAGGCCATCGACACCGGAAGCTGTTGGCTTGCGCCATCTCTGTTTTTACACATCGGATGTTGAGGCTGCTGTCAGAGAGCTTGAGGCTAAAGGGGTTCCTTGCGAACCCATTCGAATAGATGCGTACACAGACAAAAAATTCACATTTTTCCGTGATCCAGATGGCTTACCTTTAGAATTACATGAATAATAAGCGACAGAGACTGAATTTCAGTCTCTTTTTCTATAAGTTTATTTTTAAAAAGCCATTTTAATTTAACTGTGAAAGCGATTACGCTAAAATGAGATTGTAGTATATCTTTACTAATATAGAAGGAGGAAAGAATAGATATGGCAAATTATATATTAGCAATAGATCAAGGTACAACCAGTACGCGGGCAATTCTTTTTGATCATGAGGGTAACCCTAAATGGCAATCCCAACAAGACATTGAGCAATATTTCCCGGAACCTGGCTGGGTGGAACATGATGCCAATGAGATTTGGATCAAGACATTGCAAGTTATTGCGGGCGTAATGATAGAAGGGGGCGTAAAACCTTCCGAACTTGATAGTATCGGAATAACCAACCAACGCGAAACGACGGTTGTGTGGGATAAAGAAACAGGCGAGCCGATTCACAAAGCGATTGTCTGGCAATCAAAGCAAACCTCAGGTATAGCCGATCAACTTATTTCTGATGGTTATAAAGATAAAATATTAAGTAAAACAGGTCTTGTTATTGACTCCTATTTTTCTGCCACAAAAGTGAAATTCATCCTGGATAAAGTTGAGGGATCTAGAGAGAGAGCAAAAAAAGGCGAAATTTTGTTTGGGACAATTGACACATGGCTGTTATGGAAATTAACAGGTGGAAAAGTTCATGCAACTGACTACTCCAATGCCAGTCGAACGATGATGTATAATATTTACGATTTAAAATGGGATGAAGAGATTTTAGAGTTATTGGATATTCCAAGTGAAATGTTACCGGAAGTTCGTTCATCGTCGGAAGTTTATGGAAAATCGATGCCGGAAGTTTTCTTCGATACCGCAGTGCCTGTCGCAGGAATGGCAGGTGACCAACAAGCTGCTCTATTTGGCCAAACGGCTTTTGAAAAAGGGATGGTTAAAAACACCTATGGAACAGGAGCTTTTATTATCATGAATACGGGCGAAGAACCGATTAAATCAGATAACGGTTTATTGACGACTCTGGCTTATGGTATTAATGGTAAAGTCTATTATGCTCTTGAGGGTAGTATCTTCGTGGCTGGTTCAGCTATTCAATGGCTAAGGGACGGTATGAGAATGTTCCGCCAATCACCACAATCAGAAGAGTATGCTACCAAAGTTGATTCAACCGATAATGTATATGTGGTTCCCGCTTTTACGGGATTAGGTGCACCGCACTGGGACCAAGATGTTAGGGGTGCCGTTTTTGGTCTAACCCGGGGGACAACAAAAGAACACTTTATTCGTGCGACACTTGAATCATTGGCTTATCAAACACGGGATGTCCTGGATACGATGGTAGCAGATTCCGGAATTGAGATCCCTATCTTACGAGTCGATGGTGGTGCGGCCATGAATGATTTCTTGATGCAATTCCAGGCTGACATTTTGGATGTAACCATTGAGCGTTCTAAAATAAGTGAAACGACAGCATTGGGTGCTGCCTATTTAGCAGGTCTGGCTACAGGTTTCTGGAAAGACCAAAGCGAGATTAAAAAATATTGGGAGAAAGATGCAACCTTCGAACCGCAGATTTCAGAAGAAAAAAGAGAGGATTTATATGCCGGTTGGAAAAATGCTGTAGAAGCTGCGAAGGTATTCCGTCATAAACCCCGTAAGGAGAATGAATAATGAAACTCTCGGCACATACACGTCTAGATAATCTAAAATACTTACAAGAAAATGAGTTGGATATTCTTGTGATTGGAGGCGGTATAACCGGAGCGGGTATTGCCCTTCATGGTAGTTTAAAAGGCTTGAAAATCGGATTGATTGAAATGCAGGATTTCGCTGCAGGTACATCTAGTCGTTCAACAAAACTCGTCCATGGTGGCTTACGTTATTTGAAAAACTTCGAAGTAGAGCTGGTAGCAAATGTGGCGCGTGAACGGGCGATTATTCATCATAATGCACCGCATATCGTACAGCCTCGAAAGATGTTATTACCTGTTTATGAGGAGCCAGGCGCCTCCTTCAATGATTTTTCAGCCGAAATAGTTCTTGATTTATATGATAAACTCGGTGAAGTGACGGATGATTGGCGTCATTCCTTCATTTCTAAGGAAAAAGTTTTGGAAGATGCACCTGGTCTCAGAAAAGAAGGGTTACTCAAAGGTGGTCTTTATTTGGACTACTTAAATGACGATGCACGTTTGACGATTAGTATATTGAAATCCGCACATTATAACGGGGCAAAAATAGCAAACTACGTAAAAGCAGTCGGGTTTATTTATGGTGATGATAAACAAATCAAAGGAATCAAGGCAGTGGATCAATTAACTGAAGAAGCGTTTTCCATCCATGCAAAAATTGTGGTGAATGCTACAGGGCCTTGGTCTGATGAAACACGAAATATGCAAAAATCCAGACAGACTGATCGGATGCTCCCGACAAAAGGGGTACACTTTGTTGTAGACGGTAATCGTCTTCCAGTCAGACGTACGATTTATACCGATTCTGGCTTAGAAGATAATCGGATGATTTTTATCATTCCAAGAAAAGGTAAAACCTATTTCGGTACGACCGATACACCATATAAAGGTGACCTCCTGGAACCGAAAGTTACCCAAGAAGACGTCGATTATTTACTGGAAGCAATTAATTTTCGCTTTCCAGATGCACATTTAACCATAGATGATATTGAAACTGCGTGGTCTGGACTACGTCCATTAATACAGCCAGAAGGTGCCAAAAGTCCATCGGAAATTTCGCGTGAACATGAGATTTTTGTTTCAGAAGAAGGGCTTGTGACCATCGGAGGCGGAAAGTTAACGGATTACCGCCTCATGGCAGAAGACACTTTTGTGGTAATCGATGCGTTACTGGATGATGCTGTTCCTGAAGTTGATTCAGAAAGAGTCCATTTGTCAGGTGGAGAAATTAAAGAAGGGCATTCGTTCGAAGAATATCGTCTACCAGCTGTTAGAATAGGGCAAGCAGCAGGTTTAAGTGAAAGAGATGCAGTTGATTTAGTGAACTGGTATGGAACAGATGCTGAAAAAGTATTCAGCGGTATGGAAAAAATAAAAAATAGTCGCTTACCGGTTAAAGATGCTTTGTCTTTGCAGTATGCGATGGAATACGAAATGACTCTCACTTTGGAAGATTATTTTCTCAGAAGAGTTGATACCTTGCTATTTGAATTTGACCGCATGAGAGTGTTAGTGACTCCTGCGTTAGAACAGATGACAGCTTTCTATCAATGGGATGAGGAGAAACAGCAGACAGAAAAGGAAAAAGTTCTCTTGGCAATCGAGCAAGCCCATTTAACGGAATTGAGATGAGGAGTGTAATATAAATGGACGCAACATTCATTCAAGAACTTTTAGGTGAATTTATCGGAACAGCCATTCTGGTTTTACTGGGGGATGGTGTTGTTGCAGGAGATGTATTGAAAAAAACCAAATCTAATGGAACCGGCTGGGTTCTCATCACATTTGGTTGGGGACTCGCTGTTACAATTGCCGTCTTTTCCTCAGGATTCCTTTCTCCAGCACACCTTAATCCTGCCGTAACCTTAGGGATGGCAATTACCGGAAATACGCCATGGTCATCAGTGATTCCTTATGTTCTTGCCCAAGTGGCGGGAGGATTTATCGGAGCAACATTGGTTTGGATTCATTATAGACCACATTTTGCTGAAACTGATGACTCTGGCTTGATACTGGCGGTGTTCTCCACTGGTCCAGCAATCAGAGATACTGTCTCTAATTTGATTAGTGAAATTATCGGAACCATGATGTTAGTATTTGGGTTATTGTCTTTTGGTCGCGCAACTTTTGCTGATAGTTTGAATCCTTTGGTAGTTGGGTTGTTAATTGTTTCAATCGGAATGTCTTTAGGGGGAACGACAGGTTATGCAATCAACCCAGCCCGAGATCTCGGCCCACGTATTGCGCATCAAATCTTGCCTATTGCCAACAAAGGTGATTCAGATTGGGGTTATTCATGGGTACCCGTAGTAGGACCATTAGTGGGTGGAGCACTGGCTGCTATTTTGTATATGTTGATACCTTAAGCGAAAGAAAACAAGAAAAAGCCTCGTACCGCGTACGAGGCTTTTTCTCATCCGCTATTTAATGATTAAGGGTGTGAGTTGCTCATTAATGGCACTTAAGTCCACATCCACCTGGACTAAAGATGCAGCTGTATAAGCCCCCTCAATAAAAGCTGTTTCGTTTAAGATTACTTCTTTTTCAGTCATTTCCATGGCCAATTCCAAATTCATTTTTGCACTGCCTAAATCATAGAAAGCTAGAATCGTTGATTCTTCAAAGGACGCAATTCCTGCTGAAATTCGTTCAAAACTCGTGCCAATTTCACCCTCATCTGTACCACCGACTGCCACTATGGTAACATCTGCAGCGATTTGATCTAAAAGCATGGCCAAGCCTTCCGCAATTTCCTTTACGTGAGAAATAAGTAAAATACCATAATTTTTACTCATCCAATACACCTGCTTTTAGTAAAGCTTCAAAGAGATAAACGCTCGATTGCGCACCTGGGTCTAGATGTCCAATTGAACGATCACCCAGATAAGAAGCTCTTCCTTTCGTTGCTTTGATGTCTTTTGTTTTTTCTAATGCATCTTGTAGTAAGGGGACAGTTAATTCACCCGACTGGATTGCTTCAGTGGCAGGTGACCATACATCTACCATCGTTTTTTCTCCCACATCCGCTTTACCACGTTTCTGAATGCCTTCAAGTCCTGCATTAAATATTTCAGTCAAATTATCGCTTTCTTTAGCGACCTTAGCCATATTTATAAAAGCTGAGCCATATAGAGGTCCCGATGCACCGCCTACTTTGCTGACAAGGGTCATGCCAACATCTTTGAATAAGTCAGCAGGATTGTCGTAGTTTGATTCCGCTAATTTTTCTTTAATGGCACTGACACCTCGGTTCATGTTGCTACCATGATCGCCGTCACCGATTGCGGTATCGAGATCATTGAGTATGTTTTTATTGTCTGCTACTTTTTCAATAAATAGATACATCCACTGGGTCATTTTATCAATCTTAGTCATCTTTTTCCTCCTTACCAAGAAATCGTTTCGACGGGACTGTTTAAATATTCTAACCATTTTGAATTTGTAAGCTTAATTAGTGTCAAGGATAGGCCTTCCATATCGATAGAAGTCATATAGTCGCCAACTTTTCGGAATGATAGCGTCAATCCTTCTTGGTCTTGGAGTAACTGTCTCACATCATTCATAAATACAAATTGCTCCATCAAAGGCGTTCCACCCATGCCATTAACCAGTACAGCAAATTCATCACCTTTGTTCCATTGATATTCTTTTTTTAATTTTTCGACTAACTCTTTCGCTAGGTCTTTCGAAGGCTGTATTTTTTCTCGTCGATAACCTGGCTCACCATGAATGCCGACACCAAACTCTATTTCATCATCACCAATTTCGAAGCCTGGTTTTCCTACCTCTGGGTTGGTTGCAGGCGATAGCGCAACACCGATTGATTTGATTTGGGGAATCAACTCATCGGCTAATGATTTGATTTCAGAAAGAGACAATCCTTCTTCGGCTGCGGCCCCCAAAATCTTGTGTACTAAAACAGTTCCCGCGATGCCCCGTTTTCCAGCTGTATAAGTACTGTTTTCAACCGCAATATCATCATCAACGATAACAAAATCAACCGCTATATCTTCGATTTCCGCAAGTTCTTTTGCCATATCAAAATTCATGACATCCCCGGAATAGTTCTTGATAATCATAAAAACGCCGTTACCTTCGTCACTTGCTTTTATTCCTTCTAAAACCTGATCCGGTGTCGGAGACGTAAAGACTTGGCCTGCTACCGCTGCGGATAACATCCCTTTGCCAACGAAACCAGCATGAGAAGGTTCATGACCGCTACCGCCTCCACTGACTAACCCGACTTTCCCGTTAGGTGGGAACTTTCTATGGATAACGGTTGTACCCGGCACACGCTCTACGATAGATTCATAGGCAAATACAAGTCCATCCAGCATTTCGTTGACGACTTGTTCTGGCTGGTTAATAATTTTCTTCATTTTTATTCCTCCCAAAACTATTTTTCGTATTATTTACAGTATAAATTATTTAGAATTGGATAGACAATGAAAACACTTACCTGTAGCTTTGGAGTCGAATTGGTTTCCTTTTTTTCCTTTCGCATTCCAAGTCTGTTAAAATAGTTGATAGGAATAAAAAAGTTTGTTGGAGGATAAGAATGGAAAAACATGAGGGGAAAATGGCAACGTACTGGACACTCGTTAAATCAACATTTATATTAAGTGCTTTTACGGTTGGCGGTGGCTATGTTATTGTTCCATTGATGCAAAAGAAATTTGTAGAGGAATTAGGGTGGATTGATTCCGAAGAAATGTTGGACTTAGTGGCTTTGGGTCAATCAATGCCGGGTGCTTTAGCAGTCAATACTTCTATTTTAATCGGCTATCGAATTGCGGGTATCCTAGGAGCATTAGTTACGTTACTTGGAACGGTTAGTCCACCGCTAATTATAATTACGATTGTATCTTATTTTTATATGTCATTCCGTGATAATGCTATCGTGGATGCTTTAATGTTAGGCATGCAGGTAGGTGTTGTGGCGGTTATTTTAAATGTTGTTTATAACATGGTTAAAGATGTAGCAAAACGTAAGGACGTCATTAATATCCTTATTTTGATTGGCGCATTTATTGCTGCCTTTGTATTTGATACGAATGTTATTGCAATTATATTTGTCGCAGGATTGCTTGGGTTTATTAATAACCGCATGAAAGGAGGCGCATAAGATGATTTTTATTGAATTATTTTGGGCCTTTTTCAAAATTGGGTTGTTTACCATAGGCGGCGGCTATGCTTCTTTACCTTTGATAGAAAATGAGATAGTAAGTGCAAAAGCCTGGATAACTATACAGGAATATACAGATATTGTTACTATTTCCCAGATTACACCCGGTCCGATTGCCATCAACTCGGCTACTTTTGTCGGAACCAAGGTGGGTGGCTTTCCAGGAGCTGTTACAGCTACCTTAGGCGTCGTGGCCCCCTCTGTAATCATTGCTCTGATTCTGGCAAAAATGTATTATAAATACCGAAATGTTGATACTATGCAAGGAATTCTTGCCGGTTTACGCCCAGCCGTAGTTGCTTTGATAGGATCTGCGGGAGCCACATTATTGGTGGCAGCGTTATTTCAAACAGAAGGCATTCAGATGGGGAATTTCAATATTAATTTAATCGCAATTTTAATGCTGGTCATTGCTTTTGTTGCGTTGCGTAAATATAAAGTAGACGCCATGCTAGTCATCTTCATATGCGGTATCACAACAGTTCTGTTATCCTTTATAGGAATAATGTAGGGGGAATTTGATGGGCCAATTACCGACAAAATGGACAGGTTTACCGCCTGCACGATTCATGAAATATAAAGGGTGGATAAACCGGAATAAACCTGGTATTTGTGGAACTTACTGTGCTTCAGTTCTACTGCATGATGCAATTTATCAGAAAACAAAAAAATCACTTCCAAAACAAGTGCTACTAGATGGGATGAAGGCAGTTGTGGATGATTTGTTACCTTACCGTGGCACTTTTTTTTGGGATCTTGCCCATGGTTTAAGGCGCATGCTTAGCCATACCAAAATTTGGCATGTGCGTATGGGGATTTTGAATGAAAGAATTATTCCCCGAATTTTAGGCAGTGATAATCCGCGACCCGTTATAGTCGGCACTACCAAATACTTAAATAGTAACTATAATAATCACTGGTTGGTTGTTTATGGTTATGGTTATAATGAAAAAGGAAAGCTGTATTTTCGTGGTTATGATAATCACGGTCGTTATAAAGCGATCGTTCCAGCTTCGCAGACAATCTGTTGTGTGTGGCTGGATGAACGTGAATAGGAGGAATATAAGTGAGAGAATTTGATTTTATTGCAATTGGTGGGGGAAGTGGTGGTATAGCTACGATGAACCGCGCTGCTGAGTATGGGGCAAAAACAGCTGTTATTGAAAACAATTTATTAGGTGGAACATGTGTTAATATTGGTTGCGTCCCCAAAAAAATCATGTGGTATGCGGCTGAAGTTAAAGATGCAATTATGAAATATGGTCCTGATTACGGATTTACAAGTAGTCATACGGAATTTGATTTCCAAACCCTCTTAAAAAACCGGGAAGCCTACATTGACCGTTCAAGGAATAGTTACCAATCAGGCTTTGAAAGACGAGGAGTAGAAGTGATTGAGGGCTATGCGAAGTTTGTGGACAGCCATACTGTTGAAGTGAACGGTGAACATATTCGCGCAAAGCATATTTTAATAGCTACGGGCGCAAGGCCCGTGTACCCGGATATACCTGGAAAAGAACTAGGGGAGACTTCTGATGATTTCTTTGCTTGGGAAGAGTTACCTAAAAAAGTAGCAGTAGTCGGTGCTGGTTATATTGCGGTTGAATTGGCGGGAGTAATGCAAACCTTGGGAGTAGACGTCCATTTGTTCACACGCTACGAGGGTCCATTGCGTTTGTATGATGAGGCAATCGTAAATGTCCTGGTTGAGGAAATGAAGAAGAATGGCCCGAGCTTACATACGTTTTCTGTTCCGAAAGAAGTTACTAAGAATTCTGATGGAACTTTAAAGTTGAGTTTTGAAAACGGCAATGCAGATAATTTTGATAAAATCATTTGGGCAGTTGGTAGAGAAGCAAATGTTGATGGAATTAATCTCGATGTGGCTGGTGTTCGTGTTAATCAAGCAGGTTTCATCCAAGTTGATGGTTACCAGAATACAAGCGCAGAAAATATTTATGCAGTGGGGGATGCGACTGGGAATAAGATGCTGACCCCGGTAGCTATCGCTGCAGGGAGAAGGTTATCCGAGCGTCTGTTCAATAATAAACCGAATGAGAAGTTGAATTATGACAATATTCCAACCGTTATATTTAGTCATCCGCCAATTGGTACGGTGGGTCTAAGTGAAGAAGAGGCAATTGCAAAACATGGCGAAGAGAATATACGAACCTATACCTCAACTTTCGGATCGATGTATACGGCTGTAACTGCTCATCGTCAAACTGTAAAAATGAAACTCGTTTGCCAAGGGCCAGATGAAAAAGTAATCGGGTTACACGGAATTGGTTTTGGAGTTGATGAGATGATCCAGGGATTTGCAGTGGCGATAAAAATGGGGGCCACTAAGGAAGATTTCGACAATACGGTGGCCATTCATCCGACAGGTGCGGAAGAATTTGTTACCATGCGCTAACCGTTATATCAAAAAAACAACCATCTTTTTGTACCCGTTTAAAAAAATAAAGCAGCCTTGAAGGTATGTCCTTCAAGGCTGCTTTTTTAAGGTTTTTTGGACTAGAAATGTCCAGAAATTTTGTTTATTTTAAGTTTAAACAGCTTTTTTCTTAAAGACAACCAACAAAAGCATTGCTCCGGTTATCAAGATTGAGACAAGCAGAAGGCTGTTCCCCTCAATACCGGTATCCGCAACCGCTTCGGTTTCCAAATCAACCTCCTGTAAAGTGAAGTTAGAAGGAACCAAGATAGTATCGATGACATGGATAACCCCGTTGCTAGCTTCGATATCAGTGGTTGTGATGTTAGAGTCATTGACCATTGGTGTTCCGGTCAAGTCGAAAGTTAGTTCTTCTTCATTCAGTGTTGCGGCGGTCATGCCATCAGATAAATCAGCAGCTAGAACTTTACCGGAAACAACATGGTAGGTAAGAACTTTAGCTAAATCTGGTTGGGCCAGAAGTTCTTCGGCAGTAATGTCCAGTTCGCCTAATAGCTTCTCAAAAGCGGCATTAGTAGGTGCAAAAACAGTGAACGGGCCTTCTCCTTGAAGTGCCTCTACGAGTTCTGCTTTCTGTAGAGCTGAGACAAGGATGCTAAAGTCATCATTGCTGAGGGCAATTTCTACGATATCATCGTCGGTTTCTTCGGCAGCGGCGGTAGTGAACGGTGTGATACTCATCATGAGCGTCAGCATAGCGGCAAGTGACAAGATGTAGCGTAGTACCTTTTTCATTTTGCCAACTCCTTCTTAATAGAGCTTTATTTGTTGTATTCTCTATTATTGCGTTTATAATAACATTAAGGTGAAAGCGCTATCGAGTTTATCGCGTGTGGAGAAGGAGGAAGAGTAATGGGTGAAAATCTGGCTAAATTGATACTTGGATTGTTTCTTTTTGTCCAAATATTAGTCTACGAAAACCAGGAAAGCGAACAGAGAAAAGACGTCCGTATGCCTGTCAAAGAGGAACAAGTCGCTGAAATACCTCTTACAACCGCCTTCCCCTTGGAGGAGAAATCAGAGGAGTTTCCGGTACCTATTATGGAAGAACTGCTTTTTACCGCAAATCCTTCCGCAGAATATTATCGGATTAATCCAGATTATGTTGGATGGTTAACCGTCGATGGAACCATTATTGATTATCCAGTCGTTCGCGGACAAGACAACGACTTCTATCTGGAGCACAATTTCTACCGCGAACCGGATATTCTTGGTGCCATATTTATGGATTATCGCAACATTGGAATGAATTTCGACAGACATACCATTATTTACGGGCACTACACTCAGTATGGTCAAATGTTCCGTGAATTAGAAAATTTCCTCTACGAGGATTTTCTCTTGGATAATCCAGAGTTTACCTTTGAAAATCCACATCAGGAAAGACATTATCGTATCTTCTCTGTTCATGTCGGCCCACCAGATCCCGAATTTGTAAAGGTTCATTTTGAGGGTGATGCTTATAGTAATTATTTGTCCACAATACAGGAACTTTCTTATTATCCCTTGGGAGTTGAAGTGACAGCTGAAGATAACATCATCACACTTGTATCGTGCAATTTTTCGGTGGACGATGGACGATTATTTGTGCATGTAGTTGAAATTGCTGAAGAATAGTAAATTATAAAGGCTCTATAATAAATGGTGTTGGTAGGTATTCTTCTCGGAAATCCCGAAGGGCATTTCCTTCACCAACAACCAGATAAGCAAGAACCATTATAAAAGAGAAAAAATGCTTTAAGCTACAGAAAAAAAGCAGAACGCCGAAGCGTTCTGCTTTTTAGTTTACTTGATTATTTTTTACCCATTCCACGTTGAACAGCTTTAACTAATTCGACAATCGGAACGATTGCGAATGCTGATCCAACAGACACTGCCCATTGTAGGCCAGTCAATTCGGATACACCGAAGAATGTGTTCAAGCCAGGAGTCAAGATAACACCTAGTAACAATACAGCGGATAGGATTGTTGCATATACCAAGGTTTTATTGCTGAATACGCCAACTTGGAAGATAGACTTGTAAACAGACTTAGAGTTATATGCGTGGAACAATTGAATCATACCCAATGTGATAAATGCCATTGTTTCAGCATCCATATGAGCCAAATCACCAGTATGACCCATCATTGGGTTAGTAGAACCCCACCAGTAAACGAATAGAGTGATTGCACCTTCAAGGATACCTTGATAGATAATCGCGCCACCAACACCATTTGAGAAGAAGTTAGAGCTACGTCCACGTGGTTTTTGCTCCATGATATCTTTCTCAGCTTCTTCAAGTCCTAAAGCGATAGCTGGGAATGTATCAGTTACCAAGTTAATCCAAAGAATATGTACAGGTTCCAAGATTGTCCAACCTAGGAATGTAGCAACGAATAGGGAGAATACCTCACCCAAGTTAGCAGATAGCAAGAATTGAACTGCTTTTTGGATGTTAGCAAATACTTTACGTCCTTCTTCAACCGCAACAACGATTGTTTGGAAGTTATCATCAGCAAGAACCATGTCAGAAGCACCCTTAGAAACTTCTGTACCGGTAATACCCATACCAACACCGATGTCAGCTGTCTTCAAGGAAGGAGCATCGTTAACACCGTCACCAGTCATGGAAACAACTTTACCATGATTTTGCCATGCTTTAACAATACGTACTTTATGTTCTGGAGAAACACGAGCATATACAGAATATTTCTCTACATTACGTGCAAACTCTTCATCAGACTGTCCGTTCAATTCAGCACCAGTAAGAACAGCACCTTCTTGTCCTTCTTCAATGATTCCAAGACGAGCAGCGATAGCTTGAGCTGTATCTCTGTGGTCACCAGTAATCATGATAGTACGGATTCCAGCACCTTTAGCAGTTGCAATAGCAGCAGCAGCTTCTGGACGCTCAGGGTCGATCATACCGATCATACCAGCATACGTTAAATCAAACTCAACAGTTTCAGATGACATTGTCGCTGGAACTGTATCAACGAATTTGTAAGCCATAGCAAGAACACGCAATGCTTGAACAGCTAGGCCAGTGTTTGCTTTAAGGATTTCTTCGCGAATAGCGTCTGTCATTGGTTGAATTTCGCCATTCAAGTCAACTGTAGTAGTACGTTTCAATAATTCATCAGGTGCACCTTTTGTAGCGATTAGGTAACGACCATCAGCCAATTGGTGAATAGTAGACATCAATTTACGGTCTGATTCGAAAGGAACTTCAGCAACGCGTGGTTCTTTAGCAAGGTCTGCTTTAAGATCCATACCTTTATCAATACCATATTGAACCATAGCTGTTTCAGTTGGGTCACCGATTAGGTTACCATCACTACTGATTTCAGTATCGTTAGCAAAGTTCATGATTTTCATAACTGGTATATCTAATGCGATAGCTTCATCAGCATCGTGGATTTTACCGTTGTAGAAAACTTTTTCAACAGTCATTTGGTTCATTGTTAATGTACCCGTTTTATCAGAACAGATTACTTCAGTACCACCCAAAGTTTCAACTGCAGGCAATTTACGAACCAAAGCATTTCTCTTAGCCATTTTTTGTGTACCAAGAGCCAAAATGATTGTTGTGATAGCTGGCAGACCTTCAGGAATAGCAGCAACAGCAACAGAGATAGAAGTAAGTAGCATTTCCAACCATGGACGGCCGTTTAACAAACCAACGACGAACATAATTGCAGCAATTACTAAAATCAAAACAGTTAGAGATTTACCAAGTTGATCTTGGTTTTCTTGTAGAGGTGTTTTAGTTTCTTCTGCATTAGCCAACATGTTTGCGATGTGACCAACTTCAGTGTTCATACCAGTTCCCACAACAACACCAGCAGCACGTCCGTAAGTTACGTTTGTACTTGAGAATGTCATGTTTAAGCGGTCACCGATACCAGCGTCAGCATCAACTTCAACTAGCTCTTTTTCTACAGGAACAGATTCACCTGTCAAAGCAGCTTCTTCGATTTTTAGAGAGTTGGATTCAATCAAACGCATGTCAGCAGGGACAACGTCACCAGCTTCAAGCAATACAATATCACCAGGTACGATTTCATCACTACGTACAGTAACTACTTCGCCATCACGTTTAACACGTGCCATAGGAGAAGCCATTTGTCTCAAGGCAGCAATCGCTTCTTCAGCTTTTGCTTCTTGATAAACACCAAGAGCAGCATTTAATACAACAACCATAAGAATAATAAAGGCATCAGAAATTTCCCCTAAAACACCGGAGATTAAAGCAGCTGCTAAAAGTACAACGATCATGAAGTCCTTGAATTGATCCATGAATTTAGCCAGGAGTGATTTTTGTTCTCCCTCCTCTAAAGCATTAGGACCATATTCCTCGACCCGTTTTTTTGCTTCTGCGCTTGTAAGACCTGCTGCAGACGAATCTAATTTAGATAAGACTGTCTGAATGTCTTGAGCGTAGAAAGCTTCGCGTAATTGTTCTTTTGACACAATTTTTCCCCTCTCTTAATTGCATTATTCGTGCAAGATATGAAAAAAGACTCATGCAAACAGGCAAACCTCTTGAAAGAAAGTTTTCCTCATGCATAAGTCTCACTATTTAAGATAACACCAGCAGAATCGTGAAACTTACCCTACTTATTGTTGATGCTACCACAGCCGGAGCTGCTAGTTACTCCCCTATGGAGATATTCGTATCTAACACATACTAGATTATATAGGTTATTTTAAGTGTTTTCAAGCTATAATCCAAAAAATGTTAAATTATCCTAAATAAACGCCATAATAACGTAGTTAACCAAGAATAGTGCTGTCGAACCCCATAGGATAGGGTGTATTTCGCGTGTTTTTCCTAAAGTCACTTTTACAATTACAAAGAAGATAAATCCAGCTGCGATACCAGTTGAAATATTGTACGTTAAGCCCATGAATACTGAAGCAAAAAACGCAGGTATAGCTTCTTCCAAGTCAGTCCAGTTGATGTCCTTGAATGAAGACATCATTAATACACCAACGATAATGAGTGAAGGGGCAGTTGCTGCAGCCGGGACAATGCCAATTAAAGGTGCGAAAAACGCACTAACAATGAATAAACCAGCAACAACGACTGCTGTAAGTCCAGTACGGCCGCCAGAACCAATACCGGCAGCACTCTCCACAAAGGTTGTTGTGTTTGAGGTTCCGAATATTGAACCGAAAATTGTGCCGATGGAATCAGCGAATAATGCTTTATCCATTTTAGAAGAAAACCCTTGACCTTCTTCAAGAGCTTTTTCATCATCATATGAGAAAATACCAGAACGACGTCCAGTTCCGATAAACGTTCCAATAGTATCGAATGTATCTGAAAGGCTAAAAGCAAAAATGGTCATCAGTACTAAAGGTAGACGAGATGCATCAGAGAATAGTGAGAGTAAACCTTCACTCCCGAAAGCCGCACCAAATGTTACACCGAGTTCATCAATAGCTGCCCCTAAAGAGTTAGCTGCCATTACTTCAGAAGAGACTTGAACAACGTTCATTGGAATCCCTACTAAAGTTGTCGCAATAATCCCAATCATGATTGCACCACGGACATTCTTTACCATTAAAACAATTGTTAAAATGACACCAAATAAAGCTAGCAATGCATCTGGCTGGGTAAAGTTAACAAGGGCAGGGACGATTCCACCACCTGTAATAACAGTTCCAACGCCACCTTCATATGCCGCTTGAGCAGCATCATAGGGTGCTCCGTTTATTGAAATCATTGAACTTGCGTCAGATGTGAAATGTAACCAACCAGCATTTTTCAAACCGATATAAGCAATAAAAATACCGATTCCGCCACTGATAGCATGTTGAAGAGATTCTGGAATGGATTTAATAATCATTTTTCTGACTCTTGTTACTGTAATCAAGACATTGACTATCCCACAAAGGAATACCATAGCCAATGCTTGTTGCCATGAGAAGCCGAGTTGGAAAACAACTGTAAATGTAAAGAAAGCATTTAATCCCATACCAGGAGCCAAGGCATAAGGAACATTTGCATACAATCCCATAACTAAAGTACTAATTGCTGCAGAAATAATGGTAGCCAGGAAAACTGCTTGGCTGGGCATACCTGATAAAGCTAAAATGCTTGGATTAACAAAAATGATATATGCCATTGCAAAAAATGTAGTAAATCCCGCTAATATTTCAGTTGAAACGGTAGTCCCGTTTTCTTTCAACTTAAAAAACTTGTCCATGATAAAACTCCTTTAATAAAATTTGTTTTGTGCTGAAAGAATAAATGCGTAAAGTTCCTCTATACATAGCACAGAGGTAATTATAGCGGATAAAAGATATGTATACAATATTAAAATATTAACAATAAAATATCATAATTTGATTAATGTTCGGTTTTTTATCCATTTAATTAAAATGCGCCGTACGAATCCCCTAAATGTGGTAAAATGTAACAAGGAAAGACGGGAGGTGTCGATGTGAAAGAGAAATTATTCGTTATAGGTGATTTACATGGTGAATATGAGATGCTCAAAGAATTATTGAAGAAATGGGATAGAAACGACCAACAACTTTTATTTATAGGTGATTTAGCTGATCGCGGTCCCAACTCCAAATCATGTATTGAATTAGTGCAGTATCTCGTTCAAAATGAAGGAGCCATATGTCTAACAGGCAATCACGAGCAGATATTTTTGAATTTTTTGCGTCACCCCGACAGTTATTTCGGAAACTATCTCATTAACGGTGGAGGGAATACTATTTCTTCCCTATTGCCAGATTTGAAACAGAGTCGCGCTACACCAGAGGAAATAGCTGCTCTAGTTAAAGAACACTATCCAAAGCTAAAAAACTTTATTGAAACACTTCCGCTCTATTACGAATGGCATGATTATATCTTTGTGCATGCTGGCGTTGATTTATCTCTTGAAGATTGGAAAAATACCCAGGCATCAGATTTTTACTGGATTCGGGAACCCTTCCATCACGGTTCTAATAAAACCGGAAAAACGATTGTGTTCGGCCATACGCCGACGCCGATACTGCATCAAGACAGTTCAAATTTCAACGTGTGGATGTCAGACAATAAGATTGGCATAGACGGAGGAGCTGTGTACGGAGGCATTCTTCATGGTCTCGTCTTTGATGAGAGTGGTTTAGTGGCACATTATGGTATACAAAAAACAGATGAAACGCTTCAAACGATAAGTTTCAAGTGAAAGGAACTCAAGGTCAAATGGCAGAAAACGAAAAAGTAATTCCTTTATTAAAAAAAGAACTGAAAACATATAAAGGCGGGCAAATAGAAGCAGTATTGAAGTTATTGGCAGATGGCAATACTGTTCCTTTTATAGCGCGTTATCGGAAGGAAATGACTGGTTCTTTGGATGAGGTGCAAATTCGAGAAATCGAAGAACGTCACCACTATCTAACCAATCTGGAAACACGTAAAGAAGAAGTGATTCGAATTATCGAAGAGCAGGGAAAAATGACTCCCGAACTTCTAAAAGAAATTGAATCAGCTGAAAAAATGCAAAAAATTGAAGATTTATACCGTCCTTATAAACAAAAACGTCGAACAAAGGCAGCAATTGCAAAAGAATTAGGATTGGAACCTTTAGCTGAGTGGTTATTGACATTCCCGGTTACGGGCTCAATCTCAACTGAAGCACAAAAGTTTTTATCCCAAGATGTCCCGACAGAAGAAGCGGCCATACAGGGTGCCCATGAAATTATTGCAGAAAAAGTGAGTGATGAACCGATTTTTCGTGAAAAAATTCGTGAATTCACGCGTCGTTTTGGACAAATTGTAAGTACGGTCAAAAACCAAGAAGCAGATGAAAAAGGGATTTTTGAAATGTACTACGAATTTAGCCAAGCCATTAGTTCTGTTCAACCCCACCGCATGCTGGCAATTAACAGAGGGGAAAAAACAGATATTCTTAAAGTGGCTTTTAAGGTAGACACGGATAAAATATATGGCTATCTAGAGTCAAATCTCATCAAAAATAAAAACAGCATCACAGCCTCCTTGGTCAAAGCGGCATATGAAGATAGTTACCAGCGCTTCATCGCCCCCGCCATCGAAAGGGAGATTCGCAATGAATTAACAGAAACTGCTGAAGAGCAAGCCATTTCTGTATTTGGTGAGAACCTTCGTAATTTATTGCTACAGCCGCCAATGAAAGGGAAGGTCGTCATGGGCTTTGATCCAGCTTACCGGACGGGTTGTAAGTTGGCGATTGTTGATGAAACAGGGAAAGTATTGGCGAAAAGCGTCATTTATCCGCATAAACCAGCTTCGCAACAAAAAATGAAAGAAGCTGGTCCTGCATTTAGAAAATTGCTTACAGATTATAATGTAGAAATGGTTGCAATCGGTAACGGTACAGCCAGCCGCGAGTCGGAACTTTTCGTTTCAGAACAAATTAAATTACTGGAGCAAACAATTTATTACGTTATTGTCAATGAAGCAGGTGCGTCTGTTTATTCAGCCAGCGACATTGCGCGCCAGGAATTTCCGGATTTCCAGGTTGAAGAAAGAAGTGCCGTCAGTATTGCGCGTCGTTTGCAAGATCCGTTAGCTGAGTTAGTCAAGATTGATCCGAAATCAGTGGGTGTGGGGCAGTACCAACATGATGTTTCGCAAAAACGTTTAACAGAGAGATTGGACTTTGTCGTTGAAACAGCCGTTAACCAGGTCGGAGTCAATTTGAATACGGCCAGTGCTCCATTACTGCAACACGTCTCCGGTTTAAATAAAACGATTGCCAATAACATTGTTTCCTTCCGTGAAGAAAATGGTGCTTTCACAGGGCGGACCCAACTGAAAAAAGTCCCCCGTTTAGGACCAAAAGCTTTTGAGCAGGCTGCGGGCTTTCTGCGAATTTTGGATGGTAAAAACATTTTGGATAATACCGATATCCACCCGGAAACATATGCAGAAGCTAAAGCAGTTCTGGAATTAGCGGGTCTTACTCTTAAAGAAGTGGGAACGGATAAGGCAAGAGAAGTTTTGGCTAAAATCGATCAAAAAGAAACGATTAATGCGACAGGTTTAGGAAGAGAAACGTTGCATGATATAATCCAAGGACTGACTAAACCAGGCCGTGATTTGCGTGATGATATCTCACAACCTCTTCTTCGCCAAGATGTATTATCTATGGAAGACTTAAAAGAAGGAATGGAATTAGAAGGAACCGTACGGAATGTTGTCGATTTTGGAGCATTTGTTGATATCGGTGTTAAACAGGATGGACTCGTACATATTTCCAAACTAACACATAAATTTGTCAAGCACCCGACTGATGTTGTTGCGGTAGGAGATATTGTCAAAGTTTGGATTGAGTCTGTTGATGTTAAAAAAGGACGAATTGCTCTAACGATGTTAGCCAAATAATTTGTTCCACCTATTGATGTTTGTTAGACTTATACTATCAATAGAAAGGGGATAAATAAGAAATGCCAAAGAAAATTGCTGTACTTGTTACCAATCTATTTGAAGATTCCGAATATACGTCTCCCGTTCAAGCTCTTGAAGAAGCGGGGCATACAACTGTCTCGATCGAACACAAAGCTGGCAATGTTGTCAAAGGAAAAAAAGGCGAAGCTGAAGTCACGATTGATAAAGGGATTGATGAAGTCAATCCAGCCGATTTCGATGCTTTATTAATTCCTGGTGGGTTCTCGCCCGATTCGCTTCGTAAACATGAAAAGTTTTTAGATTTTGTACGCCATTTTGATACCGGGCATAAACCAATCTTTACCATTTGTCATGGTCCACAGTTAATGATAAATGCTGAAGTTGTGAGAGGTAAGAAAATGACATCGGTAAGTCAGGTCGGTATCGATTTGAAAAACGCAGGGGCTATTTGGGAAGATAGCGAGTTAGTTATCGATGAGAGTGGCTTGATTACGAGTCGCACACCCGAAGATTTGCCGGCATTCAATAAAGCGATTGTAAAAGCATTAGAAGAATAAATGAAAGAGTTACGGCAGTCCTGAAATAAGGACTGTCTTTTTTTGATTGTGGGCAGGAAACACGGTCTTTCAAGGCCGTGATGAATGCCCACTTTCTTTTTTATTTTCAATAGATATCGTTACACATGGTAAAAAAATAAGTGATATAATTGGCATATGAATAAAGAAAAAAACTCACACATGGTCGGACTTCTGTTTACAACCTGAACTATCATATCGTTTGGGGAACGAAGTACCGAAACAAAATCCTCCAAGGGGAGGTCGAGGAAACCCTGAAGCGTATCCTCCATGAAATTGCGGCGGAATACGGGTTCGATATTGCCCACCTGGAGGTGGGACTGGACGACCACGTCCATCTGCTGGTCAGCGCTCCGCCCAAATTGTCCGTGACCAATATCGTCCGCTGGCTGAAGGGAATCAGCGCACGGTCACT